>NZ_JACJNU010000056.1:0-84419 GCF_014849525.1 Microcoleus sp. FACHB-SPT15
GCTTAAGAAAATCTAAAACTACATGGGTACAAAGCTGACGGGAACGATATCTCTATCTCAAGCAGAGCAAGCTCTTGCTTACTAAACAGTACATCTGTATGGGGGAACTTCAGTTTAATGGCAACGTAACTGTAAAAGTCGTACCTTTGCCAACAACACTCTCCACCGTAATCTCACCCCGATGTAGATCTACGTATTGTTTAACAATCGCTAGCCCTAAGCCTTTTCCCTGGGAGGTTTATACTTACAAGCCCCGACACATACATGATTATTCCCGTTATCTGGACGATACTGGAGAAGATTTGTTAAGTAACGCTCATAACAACTCTATGCTCTCCCGTATCAAAGAATTAGCCGAAGCCTTGAAGCCTCGCCTAATTGAAATCCGGCGTCATATTCATGCTCACCCAGAGTTGAGTGGTCAGGAACACCAGACAGCCGCCTATGTTGCTGGTGTGCTATCTTCCTGCGGCATTGTGGTGCAAGAGGCAGTCGGGAAAACAGGACTCATCGGAGAGCTAGTTGGTCTCACAGATGAAAGGTTAGTAGCAATCCGCACCGATATGGATGCTCTACCGATTACTGAACGCACTTCTGTTGAATTCGCCTCACGTCGGCAAGGAATCATGCACGCCTGTGGTCATGATGTCCACACTACAGTCGGCTTAGGTACAGCAATGGTACTGTCTCAACTCGGTGAAGTCTTCCCAGGTAATACTCGCTTTTTGTTCCAACCCGCCGAGGAGATTGCCCAAGGGGCCAATTGGATGGTGAAAGATGGGGCGATGAATGATGTTAGTGCGATCTTCAGTGTTCATGTTTTTCCCTCGATTCCTGCTGGTTCCATTGGGATTCGCTATGGTGCATTGACGGCAGCGGCGGATGACTTGGAAATCATCATCATGGGAGAATCGGGTCACGGTGCGCGTCCTCATGAGGCAATTGACGCAATTTGGATTGCCTCACAGGTGATTACAACACTACAGCAGGCAATTAGCCGCACTCAGAATCCACTACGCCCTATGGTATTGACAATTGGGCAGATTAGTGGTGGACGTGCCCCGAATGTAATCGCTGACCAAGTGCGCTTGACGGGAACCGTGCGATCGCTTCATCCCGATACTCATGCCGATCTCCCAGGATGGATTGAGAGCATTGTCGCAAGTGTTTGTAATACTTTCGGCGCTCGCTATGAGATCAACTATCGACGGGGAGTGCCTTCAGTCCAAAATGACTTAGCCTTAACTCAGCTATTGGAGGCATCAGCAAAAGAAGCATGGGGAAGCGATCGCGTTCAAATTCTACCCGAACCCTCTTTAGGTTCAGAAGACTTCTCCATTTACCTGCAACACGCTCCCGGTACGATGTTCCGCCTTGGGGTTGGCTTCCGAGATAAACAAAACTATCCCCTGCACCACCCGCAATTTGAAGTGGATGAATCAGCGATCGTTACTGGTGTCGTCACCCTTGCTCATACAATCTACCAATACTGGCAGAAACGTATATGAGTGTTTCTAACTACTGATAGATTGGTCAACGCCACATATCGACTAAGCTACGGTTATCTTCAAGACAGGAAAATCAGACATTATGGCTTCCCCCACACCCTTGAAAGGTCTGGAATTAGTTGATTGTGCAAAAGCTAATGCTAAGCAGGGAATTGAAACAGCAGCCGAACTGTGTGGTTATGGTCAAGACCTCAGAACCTTCAGTCAAGAACTGAAGCAAGCTTGCGATGGGATGGGTGTCAAAATTACTGAGTTAAGTGACTTGATTACTGACCAAGATAATCTGATTAAGACAGAAGGCGAGATTGTTGCTCCAGAATCAGAAAGTGTACTCTAGGCTGAAGTTAGGTTAGCCAAAATCGCAAAAAAGATTGCCCTGAGCAGGATTTATGCAAAAAGTCTAAGGTTTTGTGGATTCCTTATTGGAGTTCAAGTAACTGCTGTTGCACTTGCGCGATCGCATTTTCCAACTGTTTTAATCGTTCCGAGTAATTTGCTAACCCTACTAAACCACTCTCCAATTGCTGCTGAAGTTCTGCTGAGTGCGGCTGTAATCGCTCTGGTTGAGGGAGTTCATCAATACATTGTCGGAGTGCGGTGATTACAGTCACTAAACTCTCAATCTGCTCTAATTCAGGACGCTTGTTGAATTGCTCAATCAAGTCATCCACACGAGATTGTAATGGCACAATGGAGAGGCGCAATCCATTTTGCCGTTCTTTAAGCTCCTCAACCGTTGAAATAATAGAAGTTAATTCTTGGCTGGGTACAAGATTTTGAACGTCTTTTTTCAACTGAGTGTTAGCCACGTTTAGTGAATTGATGGCACTCCTTAACTGTTGTACTTGAGTGCTAACGCCAGAACTTTGCTGATAACGTTGTTCTAAGCGACGACGGTTAATGACATTCAACAAGAGCGAGAGAGAAACTGGTGCTAAACCATAAATCGCTTGTTGGGAAAAAAACGCGATCGCTGAGCCGACTACTGCGCTACCAATGGAGACGTATTCTGCAATGTCCAGCCAGCGACGATTGTTTGACATGGTAATTGGCACCTTATTCTCGTTGCCAAATTTTAACAGTGCCATCCGCACCAGCTCCAGCGATGAGCTGACTGTCAGGACTCATTGCCACTGACATCACTGAACTTGCCGAATCATGAGTGAGAACAGCCAATTGTTGACCTGTTTTTAGCTGCCAAATCTTGATCGTACCGTCTGCGCCACCAGTGATTAGGATTTCGCCATCGACGCTAAAAACTACTGACATCACTGGCTCTAAATGAACGTTGAGAGCATTCAGCAGTTCTCCAGTACCAAGCTGCCAGAATTTTACATTGCCATCGGTACAACCTGCTGCAACTGTCTCACCATCTGGACTAATCGCTAATGAGCAAATGGAACTCACATTACCTGTGAGGGTAAGGGCAAATGCCGATGCAGTTTCGGATTCTGTCGTATTCAGTTGCCGCAGAGTAATAATTCCATCGCTACCACCACTGGCAATCGTTTGTCCATCTGGGGTTAGAGCGATCGCAGCTACAGCTCCAGCATTTTGTGCGACATCACTCAGGAATTTCCCTGTATTTAGCTGCCATAGCTTGATTGTCTCGTCAAAACTGCCACTAATGAGAGTCTCACCATCGGGTGTGATTGTTAGTGAGCGAACGGAGCCACTATGACCCGTTAGAGTCTTTTTTAATTTTCCTGTGTTCCAACGCCACAGCTTGATTGTCTCATCAAAACTGCCACTAGCAAGGGTTTGCCCATCGGAACAGAGTGCAAGACAAAGAACCCCTTTTGTATGCTTTGAGAGTGTGCGAATGAGCGTTCCTGTCGCTAGTTCCCAGAGCTTAATTGTTTTGTCGAAACTGCCACTAACAAGGGTTTTTCCGTCCGGGCTGATGACAATAGAGCTAACCCAGTCTGAATGTCCTGTCAGGGTGTGTAAGTGCCTCCAATTTGGTTGTGATACAGGTACGGCTTCTGTTAGTGGTGCGGATGAGACAGATTGTGTCTCTACATGTGCAGATTCTGTTAATGGTGGGGATGAGATTTGCGTCTCTACAGGTGCAGGCTCTGGATTCGTGGGAAAGAGTGAGGGTTGGTTAACGGCTTTGGCGGGTGGTGTTGGCGCTTCTTCAGGCGGATTAGCTTGGAGTTGCCGTTCAATCTCCTCCATTCGGCTTTTCCAGCTATCAGGCAATTGGCGATGAATCCGGGCAATTTCTGCGGTAGAGTCGGCGATCGCTTTTTCTAACTTCTCAACTCTTGCGGGTAGCACTGCACTGTTGAGGTATTGAACCACATTGTTGAGCGATTGCTCTAAATTTGCGAGTTGTGCCTTAAGTTGAGCAACTTGAAAATCATCCGGTTGAGCGTTATGGGCTTCTAGCTGGGAAAACAAGCCTGGAAACTGAGTGGGCAGAGAAGCGATTTCTTTTTTGATTTGCTGTTCCTGTAAAATTTGGTTTTCTTCTTGTTGCCGATACACTTGAGCCATCACGCTACTAAGGCGCCGTCTGAGGCGTTGTTCCAAGCGTAGGCGATTAATCAAGTTCAGCAGCAGAGCTACTAACGTTGGTATCGCCGCATAGATGAGCTGTCCGGATGCGATCGCCACAATCCAGCCAATCACTGAGCCAGCCATGAATACATACTCTGCAATCTGTAGACGGTGATTCAACATCTAACCGCTCTGACTCGCAACGCTATAAGAACTAACTCAAAACTGGCTCTTGGTAGTGCTAGTAGTTAGTAGCAAGAAAATCCACTAACAACCAACAACCAACAACCAACAACTAACCCTTAAGTTTAGGTCTAACCATACGCTCAAAGCCCCAAAACCAACTTAGCAACATTGAAATAAATCAAAACACCTAATACGTCAACGGCTGTTGTGATGAACGGTGCCGACATCAGCGCTGGATCTAAACCCAAGGAGCGGAATACAAAGGGCAGTGCCGAACCCGCAATAGAGGCGAGAAATGCGATCGCGATTAAACTGATCCCCACCGCCAGTGCGACAAGAAAATCCCCCTGAAGCCAGTAACCCCAAAGTGTTGCTACTGTTCCCAGGATTGTCCCCAGCAGGATTCCTGCCATCCCTTCTCGCAAGATGACTTGAAGTGCCCCCATATCACGAATTTCATCGGTATTCAAGCCGCGAATCACCACCGTTGAGGACTGAGCGCCAACATTTCCCCCAGTGCCAACGAGTAGAGGGATAAACGCCGCCAGTGTCACGACTTCCTGCAAGATTGCTTCTTGCGATCGAATAATGGTCCCTGTGACTGTATTGGTAAGCAGCAAGACGAACAACCAAACAACCCGTTTACGGGCAACCGTGATTAAATTCGTTTGAAAATAATTGTCACCTCCCGCCTGCACACCACCCCCTAAGGCGTAGATATCCTCTGTTGTTTCCTTCTCCAAAATGTCAATGACATCATCAACTGTGACAATACCAACGAGACGCTGCTCCCTATCAACGACTGGCACCGCCAGAAAGTCATAACGCTGGATTAGCCGTGCCACGTCCTCTTGGTCAGTATCCGTGTGAACACAGACTACATCACGAGCCATAATTTCATCCAGCGTCTGCTGCGGCTGGGAAGTTACCAATTCACGTAAGGAGACAATCCCTTTCAGACTGCGTGATGCATCAGTGACATAGAGGTAATAAATAGTCTCAGTCACCTTTGCTAAACTGCGAATTCGCTCCAGCGTTTCGCTAACCGTTAAGGTTTCCTTGAGTGAGATATATTCAGGCGTCATAATCCGCCCTGCTGTGTCCGCTTCGTAACCCAATAACAACGCTGTCGCTTGGCGTTCTTTTGGGCTAAGTTGTTCAACCAGACGCCGGACAACTTTTGCGGGTAGTTCATCAAACAGGCGTGCTCGGTCATCAGGAGACATTTTGTCTACGATGTCAAGGACATCCTGACGCTTGAATTCCTCAATCAATGCCTGCTGGACACTAGAGTCAAGATACTCATAAACCTCGATTGCCTCAGCTTTGGATAATAAGCGAAAAGCAATCACTTGCATCGCTTCTGGCAATCCTTCAATTGCATCAGCAATGTCCACTGGTTGTACAGGTACCAGCACTTGCTTAGCCCCTTGGAGGTTCCCTTGCTCCAGCAACATTTGCAGCTGGGCACGTACTAGCTGTCGAAGCTCAGTACGTGAGATTGTCTGGAGGGGAATTTGGTTTTCGGTCAAGGCAAGCCCTCCTATTCAGTCCTATATTGAGTCTTGCATTAAGTCTAGGGGGTTTTGGATTATCGATGTAAGGATTTATGCCTAGGAGCTATATAAAAATTACTAACTCAAGTCCGCCCCAACCTCGCCAAGATGACTCCTAGTTCAAGGCTAATTATTCCTAGTATTGCACTACCTGCCCAATATAGACTGGCGACTATAAAGCTGCGTAAGGCGAAGCTATTGCCCAAGGCAGGGCGAAACAGGACAACACTCTCTAAACTGTAGGTCGAGAAGGTCGTATATGCACCCAAAAAGCCAGTAGTAACCATCAAGCGAACGTCTGGGGGAATTGTCATCACTCGTTCTGAAGTCAAGGTAACAAAAAAACCCATTGCCAAACAGCCGCTAAGATTAATAAAAAAAGTGCCATAAGGAAAGCTTGTACCAAACGCTTGAGCAAACCCCAAGGTAAGGTAGTAGCGACTCAAGGCACCTGCGATCGCACCTAAGCTAATTGCTACCGGATTACGAAACATTGGGTCTTGTAACATCAACAACAGACCAGATCAATCTCAATCAAAGAATGTACAGACACTTCATCCTCCACCAGTGGCGTGACCGACTCCTCCGATTTCGCCACTAACTCGCAATAACATAATGATTATGCTCACCCTACTGCAATCCTGGTGTATCAATCCCACCAGAATTTAGTAATGCTGGTGTGATGGTCAAGTACCCTTGGCTGTCCGGACTCTTCGTCTGAGTTAAAAACTTCTGAACTGGAATGATTAATTTTTCCGGTTGAGAGATTGGGAAAAAATGTCCCACCTGTGGAACAAACTCAAAACGACCATGATGCCACAGACGTTTGAGGGCAAGGGCAGTCACCATTGCCTGTGAATACTCTCCATAGATAGCAAGGGTTGGTTTCTGCATCTGTTGTAGTTGCGTTAACGTCATGCTACCGCTATCTAAGAAATCGGACGGCGCTGTAGTTGTCTCCAATAACTTCAACCAACGTAATGCTGTTCGCTTTCCTCCTTTACCAAAAAAAGGTGAAGGAAGCTTATGTAAAAAGCCTTCACCTTCTGGTGTATTTAGTTGTAACTTTGCAATTTCTTTTAGTAGTTGATAGCCTGACTCCCTATCGTTTTCATCAAGTTCAATGCCAAGCTTGTTTAATAATGGTTGAAATTTTTGCCAGTGTTGCCAGTCACGCAGCCTTTGCTCAGGTTGCAATAATCTTAGCCGTACATCTGCAAAAATAAGGCTTTCAACACGTTCTGGGTAGCAATGAGCAAATTGTAAGATTACCGACCCCCCAAAGCTATGTCCTAGAAGATGAGCCGTTTGTATTCCCAAATAATCCAGCAATTCCTTGAGATCTTCTGCCATTTGCCGAGGCGTATAGCCAGATTGAGGCATTGAACTCCGCCCATGACCACGCAGATCAAAAAGTGTTACCCGATTAGTCTGAGCAAGAACTGATGCTGTATAGCTCCAGAATCCTAGGCTTGCTGCAAGCCCATGCACCATGACTAAATCACTGGGAAAGCTGTTTTGACTGTTTTGCTCTCCCAGTTGTAGATAGTGCAAATCAACCGTTTTCAAACAAGCTGTTGGCACTTATTTACTCCATGTAGCCCAGCATTTGTAACTGAGCTAATATTTTGTCTTTTTCATCGTCACTGATGTTTTCAACTTCGTCTTTTGTATCTTTTTCAAGTGAAGTTGTTGATTTGATGACAACAGGAGTTGATTTCAAACACTCTGTTGTAAAGAAATTCTCTGCCACATTGCCTTCTAAATCCTCCGGAATCGGTAAGCCTAAGCTATAAATCAAGGTTGCCGGAACATCGACAATATTTTGCCGTTCTCCTTTCATCCCTGACTTGATTCCATACCCCCCTGCCAAGAAAATCCCATCAGGATGATGGGTGCCACTCGCAACTTCACGCGGTTCCACCACAGGCTGAGTATTCTTGATCGAAACAAAACCATAATCACGAAGTACCAAAGTTAGGTCAGGTGCTTCATTCATTGCACCACCCGGAAAGACATCTTCGCGCTTATGAATCGCTCGAAGAATTGGTTCCCCGGTGTTCTCGTCTTTCAGACTTTTTAGGTCTTCAATCAGTTTTTCCCGGAAGGTTTCATACTCTTCGGGTTTAATCCCTGGATCTCCAGGATTTTGAGCAACGCGAATTGTAATGCCATTACTCGAAGGGGTTCGGCAGTAAGCTAGGGTTTTTTCCCAATCTAAATAGGCAAACGTACTAGCTTCACGTCTCTTTGCGGCTGGAGTGTCATCTGTTTCTTTCCAGGTGACATAGCCTTTCTCTGCCAAAAAGGCATTAATCCTAACAACTTCCGTGGAGGCTGTAAAGCCATGATCGGATGCCATGAACACTTGAGCCTCCGGCCCAACCAGTTCCACTAATTTCTCAATGTAGGTATCAAGCTTCCGAAAATACCCAATACAAATCTCACGCATCCGTTTTTGCCAGGGCGAGGGATTTGAGGGTAGCAAAGTTGGGTCAAGAAAAACCCAGGCTTGGTGCTGGAGTTTGTCTACACCATCGAAGAGAACCGCCATTAAATCAGGCTGATCTTCTCGTAGAAGTTTTTCAGCAATACGGAACCACTGTTCTTCACGAGGGATGTGATAGCGAATCCAGTTTTCAATTTCCTCCTCCGTCATCGCCTCATAGAGTTGTTTCTCTCGGTCAAAATCCCAAGCCAACTCTTTCGGGTCAAAATCGGGGATTTCCTTGAGCCTATCGTACAAATCGGGAGGGGTTGTATTCCGCCGCAGATGCTTCCACGGCACAAACCCAGGCACTAAGGAACCAGCAATCGACCGAGGAGGCGCAGTTAAGGGGAAGTTGAGTGCGGCAACGGTGCGATTTTGACGGCTAGCGATTGACCAAATCGTTTCTGTGCGAATATCTCTGGAGTCAGAGAGAGTGAAATAAACTTCGTTTCCTTTTTCCTCAGCACGGATGAAATCATAAACGCCATGATTTCCAGGAGTCCGACCCGTCATGATCGAAACCCAAGCGGGAGGCGTCAAGGGATTGGGAGTCGAAAGCAATTTTGCCTGTGCTCCTGTTTCCATAAACTGCTTAAGGAACGGCATGGTGACGCCAAAATCTGGCAAGTCACGGGTCATTTCATTAAGAACGGTAAATGTAGCACCGTCTAGTCCGATAAAAAGAGTCTTAGTCATTAACTAATTCCATTAAGTTTGGCAGAAACAAACTCGACAAATTCATTGACAGTGATGTCGTCAATGTATCGACCATTACGCATAACCAATTCTTGAAATCCTAGTTTTTGTTTGTAATGCTCTTCTATAGAGACAATCAAATGAATAATATCAACTGATGCAAAGCTTAGATCTTCTACAATCTGGGTTTCCGGACTAATCTTCTCATTCAAGTCCAAATCCCAGTCTTGGGTCATGTCCTTAAGAATGTCTATAATTGTTGCTTCAATCTGGTTTTCTGTTAGCTGCATAAGGTTTACCTTTTATCAGTATTTACCAAGTACTAAAATTGTGCATTATAACAATTTTTGCTTTATCTGGATCTTCTTGATATTACAAAAACAATGATGAATGAGTGTTGAATGCACGAAAAACCATTTTTTTCCTGGGCTTTAGGCTTGATTTATGGGAACTTTACTAGGACTGACATACTGCAAGAATTGCATTATCCTGATACCAAAGTTTTACATTAAAAGACTCCTTATTATGAGACACATTCACTTGATGGCTATCCATTGAATAATGAGTAATAGCCCATTGATTAGGTACTCCTTCTAGCCCCGTACCATTAGCTTTTGCTGCCGCTTCCTTGGCGCACCACAGCCCTACCATAGTCGCTTTATTGGAATGGGGCAATAGTTTCAGTTCTTGTTCAGTAAAGACACTAGTGAGCCAATCATCAACATGAGTTAAGTCAAGACGTTCTAGGTCAATACCAAGGCGAACATTGGGCTGGTTAGTGACAGCAGCAACAACATAGCCCTGACTATGACTGATAGAAATATCTGGTAAAGAACCGACGCTTTCTAAGGCTGGACACTGTACGACAGGCTTACCTAGTTGTGTCGGTAAAATTTGGATATCTATCGGAGACAGTTCCAAGTTGAAGGATTGTTTAGCCCACTGACGTAAGGCATCCTTAGCGGCAATTCGACCTAACAACCAATCACTACGTCGCGGCCCTTTTTCAGGTAATCCATACCAAAACTCCCGTTCTTGAGCTGTTAGCATCAAGTGAGCAATAACGTGCTTGATAACGCCACCTAACTCATTAAGGAAATGGTTAGGGAAAGGGTCAATACGTCGGCATACCAGTCCTGTTTCTGCTTGCATCCAGGGTTTGGATATGTAAGCCGTGTGGGTAAAGTTGCGGCATTGGTGATATTCGTCTGGAACATTTAGGAAGATTTCCAGGAACCCTTCCAGCCTGACGATAACGCGATCGCACTCATCCAGAAACTCAAAACCCGACTCAATTTGGCGATCGCTAGTAAATCCCATCCATCCCCGGCATAAGACCATTTGACCGGGAGATAACGGTACTCCATATTGATGAAACGCTTTAACCTGAAAGGGGAAGGTGTGAAACTGAACACCAATTGATTGCGCTAGCCAATAAGCGACCAGATGACCCGCCGCATCAAGTAAAGGCGCATCAATCTGAAAAACAGGTCGCTGGCACTGACTGAAAAAGTCATCAATCGCCGTTACCTGTAAATCAGCTTCAATCCCTTGCTGACCGACTTGGCGGATGTGCTTAACCCCCTGAAAGCGAGGGCCGTGGAACATCCCGACAGTGTAAAGTTCTGCATCTGACCAGTGCGATGCTTCAGGACTATCCAGGTTGAAGGTGGTGGGAGTTGGAGAGGGGAGGAGTTCATCGGAGAGTCTCACATAGCCCTCAAAGACTAATTGAGGATTTGCTGCATCAGTATTGCCAGCTTGGAACAGTTGAACATGAACATCCCAAGTGTTATCAGCAGGTTGGGGTTGTACTTTGGCAAGGATATCTAAGACAAGAGAACCTTGTTCAAGGGCAAGCCAACGGTAGCTGCGAACATTGTAAATTCCTGTAACCCATTTCTCGCCGTTGAATAGGCAAGCGGCTGCCTCTGCCAGAATTTCCATGCTGACGGTAAAGGGAATCACCGGGAGGGGAGACAGCGTAGAATCGCGTAGCGCATGGGTACCACCGAGGGTATGGTCATGAAGAAATAGATCATGCTCCATGTCAAAGTAGCGTTGAGCGTGTAAAAGCTCAGTGTCCTGCTCAATAATTTGACCTAATAGCGGCCAAGCTTCTTCCTCAGTTAAGGGCGCGATCGCAAAATCATCAGCAGCTAGGGGGTTTCCTTCAACATCGTTGTATGTAGCACCATACAGACTGGCGCTTACCCGTGCTTGACTGGCAAGGAATTCTTGCATCAAGTCAAAGTGAGCCGAAACGATAGATAGACGAGAGTCTACTGTTTCTACGTTTTGTTCAGGCGTGTCGTAGGCTAGCAGGGGAGGAGAGGGTGCAAATGGAACAGAGGGAATACTATTGATTACAGATTGAACTGGGATAGAAGGGCTGCTGAGTTGTTCGTTTTCAGCAGGGATGGCTTGTGGTTCCAGAGCAACAACAGGTTCCGGGTTGGCTGGTTGTTCTGTAGGACGCTTGTTCTTGTTTTGTAGGGTTTGCACAAAATCCGGCTGTAGACGCATTACCGGCATGGTTAGCTCCAAAACAGGTTGTGCTTTTTGCTGGCTAGCTTCAATGGCGACGGAGGCATCTAGATTAATTTGGGTAACTTCCCGATGCTCATATAAAGGGGCAAAATTAATGGCTGTACCACTCACAAAAAGCTGGGATAGCAGTTGTTGAATTTGTTCTAGACCAGAACGACGTTGTGTGTTGCTAGATAGAGCAAGATGATCGCGTTTGTGGAGGATGTCATTGACGAAGTTCGTGAGATTGCCACCCGGCCCAACTTCAATGAAGGTTCTGACTCCTTCGTTGTAGAGGTTTTCAATGGTTTCTTGAAAACGCACTCGTGTTGACCACTGTTTGAGCGCTAAGGTACGAATCGCTTCTGGTTCAGATGGAAATGCTTCAGTGGTAGCGCAACTGTAAAGGCAAGTATGACCAGAACCAACATCAAGCGTATCGTAATAATCACCCAAAGCCTCACTGACCTTGGCAAACAGAGGAGTATGGTAAGCCCGATCAAAGGGTAGACGGGTACAAATACCACCCCACTCACCTAATTGAGCGATCGCTTGTTCAATATCGCTTTCACTGCCAAAGAGGACTGACTGATTTGGACAATTGTCAAGGGCTAAATAGAGATTTCCTTGGAAGTTATCAACAAGCTGTTTGAGCAAACTTGACTCGATCGCACCCACACTCAGGAGTACACCTTTGGGAATGCTATCTGCGGCTTCTAAATCCTGATAAATTCGGTTGAGATGATGGATTTTTGCCCTTAGTTGTGCTTGTTCGCTGAGCTTAACAATTCCTGAGGCGATTAGGGCAGTATTCTCTCCGGTACTATGACCGACCATGACATCGCACTGAACTCCCAGATCGCTCAGGAGTTCGTGTAAAGCCATGCTGGCGGTAAACACAGTCTCTGTAGCAACATCCAAGCTATATAATTCCTCAGTAACCTGGTAGCGTTGCACTTCGGTTAAGCCAGTCGGAGGTGGAAAAATAAAGCGACTTGGCGGATGCTCTCTAACTCCGGCAAAGATTTCATCTAGAAAGTCAAACCAAGCGCGGACTTGAGGGAAGTATAGACACAAGTCTGCCAGCATATTAGGATACTGCGCTCCTTCGCCAGGAAAGAGGAAAGCAATCTTACCAAGATCTGCCTTTGGCTTGGACTCGGCATAATAAATTCCACTTCTGGTTTGCAGACGGGTTCGAGCAGCATCTTTTAGTTTCTCAACCACAAGATTGAGTTTCGTCTGTAAGTCCGGAACATCTTTGGCAATAATTGCTAAGCGATGGGTGCCAGAGGTACGGGTTGAAAGCGTATAGGCAAGGTTAGCTAGAGGTTGAGTGGGATTAGCTTGTAGGATTTGCTGTACGTTGTTGAGCAAATCAAGCAAGGCTTGTCGGCCATTACTAGAGAAGGTTAGAAGTTCTGTAGACCACTGATTATTGAGGTGCTTGACAGCTTGCGTCTGGTCAATCCCCATATATTCTTCTAGAACAGCATGGGCATTCACCCCCCCGAATCCAAAGGCATTAACTGCCGCACGGCGTGGTGTTACTGGGTTGCCATGAATCCAAGGTCGAGTTTCGTTGTTGATGTAGAAGGAAGTCTTTTCGATTTCCAGGGCTGGGTTAACCTGGTCGCAAAGGGTTGGAGGTAAGATTTTGTGGTATAAGGCAAGGGCGTTTTTGATGATGCCTGCAATTCCGGCGGCAATGGTACAGTGACCAATCATCGATTTCACTGAGCCTAATGCTCGCTGAGGAAGCAATCCTTGACGTTCGCCAAACATCCGGCCCAGAGATTGGATTTCAGTGCGATCGCCTAAAGGAATCCCAGTACCGTGTGCTTCAATCAGCTCAATGCTGTTTGGATCAATGCTGTTTTCTTGATAGGTGCGTTGTAGAGCAAGCACTTCACCTTCTAAACGAGGAGCTAGCAATCCCAGTGCTTTGCCGTCACTGGAGCTACCGACACCTTTAAGGACAGCATAAATGCGATCGCCATCTCTCACTGCATCATTCAGTCGTTTCAGAACGACAATTCCTATACCTTCGCTGAGGAAGGTTCCATCTGCTGATTGATCAAAAGGACGAATATTGGTACGAGACAACGCCTTAAGCTGGCAGAAAATCATGTGCAACTGGGGCGGTGTCGGAACTTGTGTTCCTCCCGCTAGCATCATGTCGCAGCGATGACTCAATAACTCTTTAATCGCTAATTCAATTGAAACCAAAGACGAGGCACACGCCGCATCAATCACGTAGTTTGGCCCCATCAAACCCAGACGGTTAGCAATACGCCCAGTGACCACATTAGGTACCATTGCTGGTGCCATTTCAGCAGAAAAGGGTGGTAGCGCCGCTTTCAGTTCTTTACGGATTTTAGCCAAGGTATCTTGATCAAGTTCCGGATTGATTTGGCGAAGTAAGTCTAAGGTTTGGTCTACAACCATCCCATGTTGCAGGAGATTGGTAAAGCCACGGTTGATATAGGTGCCACGCCCCAGAATGATACCTGTTTGTTCACGATTAAAGGGGCGCTCAATGTAACCCGCATCGGCAAGCGCATCCCGTGCCAGTTTTAGGGCAAGAAAATGGTCTGGGTCGCCACCATCCACTGAATTCGGCATTATCCCAAACTCAATCGGGTTGAAGTGGGCTAAATCCCCGACAAATCCCCCTTTCCGGGTGTAAAGTCGGTCATTTTCCGTAGAATCCGGCTCAAAATAGGGTTCTGCCCAGCTATCGGGTGCCTCCCGAATGGCATCAACTTTATTAAGGATGTTTTGCCAGTAGGCGCGTAAATCTTTCGCGCCAGGAAATAAAGCCGACATCCCGACAATTGCAATATCAGTGGGTGAGTTCTCTAAACTCATGGTTGCTTCGCCAAACGATTAAGTGCTGTGTTACAAGTACTTTCCACATCTTGCAGATGCAAATGTACCTTACCAAGTTCATCAAGAAAAACTGCATCGTATACCAAGCTGTGATCGCTCGTAAGTGGCTTCACGCGGAAAGCGACTTGCAGTTGTCCGTTGAGGGGAGATTGACCATAGCGGGCAACGGAACCAAATCTTGAGGGGAGAGGTGTTGTCCCTCGTTGTACACGGTTCCAGATGATGGCTAGTTGGGGGGCAGTATCGACTAATCCAGGGTCAAATAACCAATGGCTGGATGAGTGTAACGCTTTATTGTTTAACCAGTCTGCTGGCTGGCAAGGCATTACCCTCGCATCTAACCCTTGCTCTGACAACCGATCAATAGCAGTCACTAACTGGAACCTAGACCCGTGAAAGAGATAGTCTCGGTAAGCGGCTGTGATGTCCAAGCTAGAGCCTGCACTCAATGGCAGTAATGAAACAGAAGGCGCTTCCGGCAACTGAGGGCGGAGGATAACCGAAGCGCGGTAAAAGGGAAGTTTACTCTCCGGATCTAAAATGTCGATAGCAACCTGCAAGGATTCCGAGTCAGCATGACTCGATGCTCTAGCACTAAATAAGGCTTTTCGCCCTGCATCAGTGTCTAGCACTAGCCCTCGCATCACTCTTAAGTCACGAACTTCTGTCACCGTCCATTCTGACCAAGCCGCTTGGACAAATTCTGCCATCCACTCCAGCGCCCCGGTAGCAGGCAAGACAGGTTTTCCATCCAAGCGGTGATCATAAAGATAAGGGTCACTCGTGAGGGAGAAAGTATGCTCTAAACTAACCGTGCTATTCGGCTGAATCTGGGGTTGGGAGGATAAGAAGACGAAACTGTTTAGCTGAAAAGAAGACTTTTGTTGTCCTTTTAACTGACCCTTTTCAGTTTCGTAGGCTTCCCATGGCCCCTCACCAGCAATCACTTCAGCTTCCCCCTTGCGTCCGTAACGCAGTTCCTCGGCAAAAAACTGACGACCTGCTGACAAGGCAATGGGAATGATACCACGTTCTCTAAACTGACGTTTCACTCCTTCCGATGCCATCCCTGTCGTGTCCCAAGGGCCCCAGTTAATCGCGACGACGCGGGTTTTAGTCCAAGTTTGATCGAGTTGCCAAGCCAAGCGATTAATAACCTCATTGGCAGCCGCGTAGTCAGACTGTCCGCGATTGCCATAGCGACCAGCAACTGAGCTAAATAAGACAAATAGCTTGAGCAAGTCCGGTCGTAAATGGCGACTGAGGATGAACGTGCTGTCTACTTTGGTATCAAAGACTCGCTCAAAAGATTCTGCACTCTTATCAGCGATAAGCTTATCTTCGATGATGCCTGCACCATGAATGACCGCATCCAGACGATCGTAGCGAGTGTAAATCCCATCGATTAGTGCGCCAAAGGCTTCAGCGTTTCTGACATCAACAGGCAGATATTCAACCTTCGCACCAGTTTGTCTAAACTGTTCCAGGTTGCGGCGAATTGTGCGATCGCGCAATAATCCTTGGAGTTGACGCTCAATCTGTACAGGTGTCGGGGTTTCTCCTTGCTCCCGTGCCTGATTCACCAGCACCTTTCGCAATACCCCAACATCTTCAATATCAGCCGTTTCCGCCTTTTCTGCTGTCGGTTCTGCTGCGCGACCAACTAGGATTAATCTCACACCCAAGGATGCCAAATCCCCAGCAATTTCAGCAGTAATCCCACGCGCCCCCCCAGTTACTAAGACAACCCAATCAGCAGAGGGGCTTAGCTGTGTCTGTGTTGCTGTTGTCGTTAAGGGTGCAGGAACTGTACGAAAAATCGTGCGAGTTCCTTGAGGATAGCCGACTTCTACACGACCTCCTGGCATCAGTAGCTCTTGAACAATGTGCTGAGCGATCAAGGCGGGGGATAAGCTGGAATCGAAATCAACAGCTTTGGTATGGACATCAGGCAGTTCAGTAATTAAAGATTTTAGAAACCCATTGTTACTACCGCCTGTGGGTAAACCTACGTCGTAACTATTACGACCGAAATAACCACCTAGTAAAGAAGCGGCAAGTACCCGACCAGATTGTTGCTGTTGTAGGTTGATAGCACATAACTGTGTCAGATGAAACAAACTTTTGGATTGAATTTGAGTGTATTGTCGCCAGTCTGATAGGTTACTTGGGAAAGGAATAGCCGCAAGCGGGGCAAGGTGGATAATTCCAGCAATAGAACCGTAGATTTGGCGTTGTTGAGCCACCACCTCAGCTAACTCTTGGGGTGAGTGTAAGGCGGAAGTCGGTACAATCGCACTTGCTGCTCCCATTTGCCGCAAGCTATCTGCCACATAGGAGGCGACAAAGAGCTGATCTTCCGTAATCAGGAACAAACCCTTAGGAGTAATAAACTCACTTTCAGGTAAGGTTTCCTGAATAGCTTGCATCACGTAGCGCCCAATGCTCTCGCTCCGGGTGTCAACTTTCCCAGGCTATTTTCCTCCTGAGTCGCCGGTGCGGCTGGGGAAATCTCTAACAACTGGTCAACGATACCGTTGAGAGATTTGACACGAGTCAGGCTTTCCATTTTGGACTGAACGCTGGAAGCAAAGGCTTCCGGAAGACTTTTCTGGAGTGCGCCCAAGATTTCTACTCGCTTAATTGAGTCAATCCCTAGTTCGGCTTCCAAGTCTTGGTCTAAGCCCAGCATTTCTGTTGGGTAGCCTGTGCGATCGCTTACTAACTGTAAGAGGGTTTGAGTCAGGTTCGTTTTATCGGGTAGGGAGGCAAGGCTTTGTGTTCCAACAGCCGTAGTCTGTGAAGGTTGGGTTGGGGTTGGTGCAGGGGCTTGCAGCTTTGAGAGCAACTGGTCAACCATGCCATTGAGGGATTTGACACGGGTCAAACTTTCCATTTGCTCTTGAATATTACCTGCCATCGGTTGCGGCAGACTTTTCTGGAGTGCGCCTAAGATTTCTACCCGCTTAATCGAGTCGATCCCTAGTTCGGCTTCCAAGTCTTGGTCTAAGCCCAGCATTTCTGTTGGATAGCCTGTGCGATCGCTTACTAACTGTAAGAGAGTTTGGAGTAAGCTAGCTCGATCTAGAAGAGGAGATGGGGAAGGAGTTGGTGGTGAGGGGAGTACAGGTTCCACCGCCTGAGCGACTGCCACGACTGGGGGTGTTACAGGTTGAGAAGGCTGTACGGCTGTTGGTGTCTGTAACGGTACAAAATTTTGCGTGTCTATCCCAGGAGTCTTCGCTACACCATTACTGTTGCCGTTGCCATTTCCATTACTATGTTTGCCGTTAGACAGACTTGGTTGATAAGCAGGTCTTCTGGGTGCAGGGGTTACGGCTGGAGGTGGAGGAATAATCTGCCCTTGTTGACCACCACTGAGAAATTGCTGCATTACCTGTTCCTGTAGCCGCAAGAATTGACGCATCGTTTCTTGGTAGGAAAGGTAGGCTTCTAATGCTGCGTCTCCTGAAGCTGGAGCATGATGATTGGGGCGTGAAGCTGGAGGAACAGCAGGTCGAGAGGCACCATTCTGAGGAGTTGACATTGACATCGGTAGCGGTTTCGTAGGTTGAATTGCGGAATTTGTAGAAGAAGGTGTTGAGGCTTGAGGTACAGGTGTAGAAGAAGGCTTTGAGGCTTGATGTACAGGTGTAGAAGAAGGCTTTGGGGCTTGATGTACAGGCGCAGGGGCATTATTCATAGGAGGTAAAGCCTTTTGTGCTACCTCTTTCTTTGCCTGTGTCGCCGTTTCAAGAGTTAGGGGGGGAAACTTTCCTGTATAACCAATAACCTCACTATGGGGTCGAACATTACCACCGTTGACCAGCCAAGCTGTACGGGGTAACTCTGGTTTACGGGTCACTTCCACAAGCCGAGACAAGTCTAGCGACTGGACATCACGCCCTTCAAACAAGGCTGTGAGTTTGATACCAGCGCCGCGTGTGATCAAAGTTCCTAAAGCTAGCAGGAAACCTTTCAATCCACCACCCTGACCATCCAGGGATACAACAGTATGGTTTTTACCAGCCAGAATTTGACCAACCAGCTTAGTCAGAATGCTCTTGGGACCAACTTCAACAAAAATTCGCGCCCCATCTGCATACATCGCATTAATTTGACCGACGAACTCTACAGGAGAGAGTAGGTGTTTGGACAATTGCTGACGGATTGCCTCAATTTCTGAGGCGTAGGGACGGGCGGTGGAATTAGCGTAAACCGGAATTTTTGGAGTCTGCATGGGTGCAGAAGCGATCGCGCCTGATAATGACACCTGTGCAGAGGCAACTAAAGAAGAATGAAATGCACCAGCAACAGGCAACATCCGTGCCATGATTTCAGCCACATTCAGCGCATCAACAACTTGTCGAACGGCCTGTTTTTCCCCAGAAATAACAGATTGCAAGGGTGCATTGTGATTGGCAAGAACGACACCTCCAACCCCATCTAAGCGGGCTAGCAATTCTTCACGAGTCGCTTGAACCGCCGCCATTGCACCGTCAGCCGCCGCACAGGCAGTAGACATCACTCTGCCTCTGGTTTCAGAAAGCTTAAGGAACGCTTCTCTTGACAAAACCCCTGCTGCGTGCAACGCAGCATACTCACCATAGCTGTGTCCCGCTACCATATCGGCTTCAAGGTCAAGACGTTTGAGCAAGTCCAAATAACCTGCTTCCACCGCACCAATTGCTGGTTGAGCGATATGAGTATCTGTTAGTAGCTGTTGGTTCGACTCTTGTGCCGCGTCTGAATAGGCACTAGGTGGATAAATATATTGACCTAGTGGTTTGGGGAGGCGATGGCGTAGCTGACAAGTAGCCAACTCCACAGACTCACGCATTTCCTTGAAGTACAATGCGACTTCACGAGCCATCTCTGGGTATTGTGCGCCTTGTCCAGGGAAGAGAAAGGCAATACGGCGTGAGAAGGGAGTAGAGGTAGATTGTTCTTCCTGTCCTAGTTGGATGTGTGGAGGTAAGGAGGCTGGGGTTTGACTATTTAAATGAGCGACAACAAGGCTTAACGCTTCTTTGAGTTGTTGCAGGTTTTCGACAACAAGGCTCAAACAAATGTTCAAATGAGAGCGTTCAATCGAGAGTTTCGCATAGCTATAGGCTAAATCCCGAAGTCTTGGTTCGGCACCCGCCTGTAACGCCTCACTGAGGACTCGCACATCTTTGGCTAATGCTTCGTGGTTTTCGGCACGTAAAACAATTAGCTCATACGGCCAAGCCTTAGAACCCGACACGGGTTCTTGTAAACTTCCTTGGTACTCCTCCAGCACAGCATGGAAATTGGTACCACCAAAGCCAAACGCACTGACACTACCTCGACGTGGGTAATCGGGGTGACGCAACCATGGTTGAGCTTCTTTTAAGAGATAAACAGGGCTTTGAGGGTCAGCGATCGCATCGAGTGGGGTATCAACACCAAAATGAGGAGGCAGGACTTTGTGATGCAACGCCTTGGCAACTTTAACAAGACCGGCTACACCAGCAGTACATTTGGTATGACCGATCATCGTCTTAACCGAACCGATCGCACAGGAATTACTGGCTGCCTGATCGGCTTTCAATGTACTAACAATCGTCTCCAATTCCGCTCGATCACCTGCCACTGTACCAGTACCGTGCGCTTCATACAGTCCTAGCGTATTAGGTG
Organism: Microcoleus sp. FACHB-SPT15; assembly: GCF_014849525.1. Classification (NCBI taxonomy): domain Bacteria; kingdom Bacillati; phylum Cyanobacteriota; class Cyanophyceae; order Oscillatoriales; family Microcoleaceae; genus Microcoleus; species Microcoleus sp. FACHB-SPT15. The sequence continues at coordinate 20,025 of NZ_JACJNU010000056.1, forward strand.
AGAAGCCAGCCTTCGTGTAAGCACGCTTGACTGCCCGCATCTGTCCGGCTGGGAGGGGTGCGGTCATTCCTAGCGCCTTACCATCACTGGAACCAGCGACAGATTTAATAACGGCATAAATTCGGTCACCATCCCGTTCTGCGTCAGCCAAACGCTTCAATACAAGAATGGCAATTCCTTCGCTAATGGCAATTCCATCAGCACTCTTATCAAAAGTACGCGATCGCCCACGCGGAGATAGAGCCTGAGTCTTACTAAAACACATATAGGTCATCGGACTCTGGACGCTATCTACACCGCCAGCAATTACGAGATTGCTGCGACCACTTTCCAGTTCCTTAACCGCTAAGTCGATCGCGGCTAGGGAAGAAGCACAAGCTGCATCTACGGTAAAGTTTGACCCACCCAAATCAAAACGGTTAGCTACTCGACCCGCAATTACATTCAGGAGTACACCGGGAAAGGATTCTTCAGTCCACTCTGGTAAACGATCCCAGACTTCTTCAGAGGGGGCATCAACACATCGAGGAATCTCACAACGTGCCGCGTATTGCTGCGCTAAGTCTCCCGCACCACCACCTGCACCTAAGATTACCGAAGTCTGCTCTCGATCAAAGTCACCCGCCGCTAACCCCGCATCGTCTAAGGCACGTCGTACCCCTTCGAGTGTGAGCAACTGCAAGGGTTCAATCGATTTGAGAGACTTCGGTGGGATGCCAAAACGCATCGGGTCAAACGCTACGTCATCGAGAAACCCACCCCATTTGGAGTAAACTTTGTCACGAGCATTGCGGTCTGGATCATAGTACAGACGCCAATCCCACCGCGAGGCTGGAATTTCTGTAATGGCATCTATTTTCTTGAGGATGTTTTCCCAGAACTGTTCTTGATCGTTGGCTTTGGGAAGTAAGGTCGAGATACCAATAATTGCAATATCAGAAGGTTGAGTGACCTCTTTATCAGGTTCTTCAGAGTCAACAGCAAGATTAGCGATCAAATTGGTACTGCCCTCAGAGACATCCTGATGCAGTTCCTGAACAGTACAAACTTGATTCCGTACCGTCGCCACTTGACCGATCATGTACATGCCATTGGTAATTTGTTGGCTTTCCTCAACGGCGTTGATTTCATTGCCCTTACGCATCAAGCCCTTAGAGGCAATTCGCAAGCGTCCCAGCGTTAAATCTTCTAAGGTATTTTTGATTTCTTCCGGGGAAGTGCCACTAGCGATTAACTGTCTGCGAGTGGCGTAAAATTCTTCTGCAAAAGGCGTGACAGCACAGCGACTGGCATGACCGGGACCTGTTTCTAGATTGATGGTACGGGTACACGCGATCGCTTGTGCTTGAAAACCTTTAACAATCGCTCCACAAGAGACAGCTTCTTCGGTAAAGAGGTAGGCACTCCCCATCAATACACCAACCTGCATCCCGCGTTCTAATAAGGGCGCTGCCATTGCACTTACCATCGCGGCAGAACGGGCGTCATGAATGCCACCTGCAAACAGAACATGGACATCACGTTCGGCACCTGCGGGGACTTCCTCTAAAAGGGTGGAAATCATGCTTTCCCAAAGCAAAAAGCTGGTCAAGGGACCAACATGTCCACCGCATTCTCTGCCTTCAAAGACAAATCGTCGTGCGCCTTGTTCAAGGAACAGTTTTAGTAAGGTGGGAACTGGGACATGGATATAGGTGGCAATGCCTTCGGCTTCCATTTGTGCGGCTTGATCGGGACGTCCGCCAGCAATTAAAGCAAAGGGAGGTTTGAATGCCCGGACTTCTTTTAGTTGTTCTTCTCGCACAGCTTGGGGAACAAAACCAAGAATACCAACTCCCCAAGAGCGATCGCCTAGTAGTTCTTTCGTTTTCTGTAACAGTTCACGGACTTGCCCACCCCGCATTAGCGCTAATGCCAGTAACGGCAAACCCCCGCCTTGGGCAACAGCTTGGGCAAACTCAGCGCTATCGCTGACGCGAGTCATCGGCCCCTGGACGATGGGATATTTTGTTTTGTGAGAAATGGCTAACGGTGCGTCTGATTGAAGCGGTTGCAGAGCTTGAGCTGTTTGAATGTGTTCTACACTGGCTTTGAGCAGTGCTTGTACAAATCTGCCTGTGGTTTTGTAGCGATCGCGTACCGAAACAGCTAACCCTACGGCTTGTCCCATCGGCCAGGCTAAACTTCCAGGAGTTCCCCAGCCAATTAAGGATTGAGCTTGTTGCTGCCATTGAAATTTTGGCTGATTAGAAGTTTCGTTGGAGTCATGAGATTTCGTGACTTTAGCCGCCGATTCCAATCCAAAATCAGCAAGTTCTAACTGTTCTGCCAGTTTCTGTAAAGCCGAAATCGCCTGGAAGCCTGGGCGAGATAAAACGCGGCAGTTCCCCTCTAGTCTCTCACCAATAACAATTGCTTCTTGACCATTCAAGTTACTGAGGTAGCGTTGCCACTCGCCAGGGAGTGCGGATTCGGGCATCAACCATAATTGGTCGTCCAATACAACCCCAGAGGCTCCTGCTGCACGGCAGGCGGCTACGGTATGAATGCCAATGCCACCCTGTACATAGACGGGCTTTGGCTGTCTTGCCACAAGTTTTTGGGTGAGTAGGAATGCTGAATCTTCACCAACCCAGCCACCACTTTCATGCCCTTTGGCAATCAACCCATCAATCTCCTCAAGTGACGGCACGGCTAATGCTTGCTCAATCGCTGTGACTTCCAGCAAAATTCTCCGGGACTGAGCGGTTGGAAGAGAGGCGACGACTTTCTCTAGCGTCTGCGGGTTCCACCCACACAGAATTAACCAATGCGGGCGTGCTGTGAGTTGAGAGAGTAGCGTCTTGCTTCGATCAATTTGTTCTGCCCGTAGCCGTAACCCTACAGCATCACGCTCATCAACTAGCTCTAAAACCTTGTTTAAGTTCCTAGCCGCTTTCTCTAAATCGCGATCGCTGCAAAATTCCCGATCTAGCACGCCAATCCCACCAGCCCGGCTTGTCGCTACAGCAATACCAGGATGAGCCAGCTCGATAGGACTGAGTGAAAAACAGTTGAATGAATGCATTTGTGTCGATCTCTAAAGCTTGAGGAGGATTTTGATAGGGTCAGGATTATATGCCTAAGTGCAGAAACCGTCAATCTCTAATCAGTATGGTTTTTTTAGAACAAAAATAGAAAGATGTATTTAACTTTCACCAGAGGACAGAACTTTCATGCAATGTCGGCAATTTTTTTACGAAACTTTACTAAATCAATGCCGTATTTAAAGTTTTCATCAAGGATGTTCACAAGCAAGACTAAGTAGGGCAAATTCTCCAAAGTAGGCAAATGCAATCCAGAAAGTTAGAGCAAGCAATGGAATATAAGCAGCCAGGTGTGACAGTGTGGTTCACTGGTTTGAGTGGAGCCGGAAAAACTACGATTAGCCGAGCCGTAGAGAAAGCGCTAACGTCTCACGGCTACAAAGTCGAGGTTTTAGACGGAGATGTTGTACGCCAGAATTTAACTAAGGGTTTGGGATTTAGCAAAGAAGATCGAGACGAAAATATTCGACGTGTTGGTTTTGTCGCGAATCTACTGACTCGGAACCAAGTTATAGTGCTAGTTTCAGCAATTTCGCCCTACCAGGAAATTCGAGAAGAAGTGCGCCAAAAGATTGGCAACTTTGTTGAGGTTTATGTCAATGCCCCATTGGAAGTCTGCGAAGAACGAGATGTGAAAGGGCTATACAAGAGAGCGCGCTCTGGGGAGATAAAGAACTTTACAGGGATTGATGATCCGTATGAATCCCCTCTGAATCCTGAAGTAGAATGCAGAACGGATTTAGAAAGTCTAGAAGAGAGCGTCTCGAAAGTGTTAGCAAGGCTGCAAGAGTTGCGCTTTATCAAGATGGAAGTAGACTAAATCTAAATATCTAAATTCCCTGATCTCCTACTAATGAGGAAATTTGAGTAGATTTTAGGGGCGCAGCCCCTCTAAAAAAGGTACTTCAAAACATTTTTCATGCATGACTGGCCCATGACCAAAGTAACCGTCTTCTCCGAATAATTCGCCATGATCGGCGGTTACGATGATGTGGGTATTGGGAGGACATTTACTAAAGAGCGTTCCCAATAGATCATCTATGTATTCAACACATTTAATTTGCTGTTTGTGTAAACGTTGCATTTCCTCCTGATCAAAAAAGGATGTATCTTCTTTTTGTTTATTTCCATGTAATAAGAACTCATCCATTTTATTAAATACCCCATGAACTCCGGAGATGTGAGGTAAATCTTCACCTTCGAGCATATAGGGATAATGAGTTTCACCCAAATTCAGAAAATAAAATCTTGGGTTTTGGTCAGGAAATTCTATTTCACTCACCATCGTAGCAAAATCATTATGATTTGCCATCAGCACAAATTCATCGAAGTATTTGTTAATACTAGTAAATTGATTAAGAACAGGCAGAGAAACCCTCGCAATTGTTTGATACCCTTGGTCTTTCAGAACTTTAGGTAAAGAAAGTTGAGGAACAAAGGTTTTGAAAGATAAATTAGGAATTCCTAGCCTATCTACCCATTTAGCGAATTCTTTCTTATATACCTCAGAGGCAAAGACACCACGAGGACTTGTATGGGGAACCATCCCCATCAGGAGAGCGTAGTGGGAAGGGGAAGTCCAAGAAGCATAGCTGTATCGACGCTCAGATAATCCGAGCTTATCCATGTTGGGGGTTGATGCAGCCTGGTAGCTATCATAACGACAGCTATCCATAATGATGTACACAAAATGATTCGGCATACTAACGTGCGGCTCGGCTCAATTTACATCCTAGACTTGGTTATCTTTAGTTATATCGTATGTGCCTAGAGTGAGATATATATAACCTTATCTGTAGGTGATGCTTATAACACCTCTAAATTCCTCAAAGCTTTTGGCAAGTTGAGCTTGACGATAACCCAGTTGTTGCAAAACACAAGTAAAAGAAACGGTACTTTTTGTAATCTTGTTCTTTGGATCAAACACAATCTTGCAAGCCAGTTCCACACGCTAATTTAAGCAAAAATTGTCTATGACCAGCTACCAATTTCCAGGGGATTTTCTGTGGGGAGCAGCAACTGCTGCTTATCAAATTGAAGGGGCGGGGATTGAAGAAGGTCGTAAACCTAGTGTTTGGGATACCTTTAGCGCTACACCCGGACGAGTGCTTAATGGTGATACAGGTGCGGTTGCTTGTGACCATTACCATCGCTATGAAGAAGATGTGCAACTAATGGCACAACTAGGCATTAAACATTATCGCTTTAGCATTGCTTGGCCTCGCATCGTACCGGACGGTCGTGGGGCAGTTAATGAACAAGGAGTGGATTTCTATAAACGCTTAGTTGACTGTCTACGGAATTATGATATTACTCCCCATGCCACATTGTTTCACTGGGACTCGCCTCAAGCACTGGAAGATTTATATGGTTCCTGGCAGAGTCGGGAGATGGCATTTGATTATGCGGACTATGTTACAGCCGTTGTTAGTCGGTTAGGCGATCGCATTACCCATTGGATGACTCTCAACGAAATTTCCTGCTTCACTCACATGGGTTACGCCGTTGACACAGAACCCCCCCATGCACCAGGAAAGCGTGTTAACTCCGTCAAAGAAGTCTGGCAAACCTCTCACCACGCCCTGCTTGCTCATGGTTTGGGTTGTCAAGCGATTCGCAACGCCTCGCCCGTTCCCTGTTCAGTGGCATTAGTCGATAACCTTGCAGTAACCATTCCCATCAACGAGTCTCCCGTTCATGTGGCAGCAGCTAAACAAGCCTTCCCCACTTGTGGGCAGAATGGTGGCATCATTTTTCCAGCTTTAACAGGTGCCTATAGTTCCGCTTTACTGGAACAGTTGGGAGCGAATGTGCCGGATATTCAAGAAGGTGACTTGGAGACAATTCATCAACCCTTAGACGCTTTGGGTTTTAACGTCTACTCTGGCACTTATGTCCGGGCGGCTGATAACGAATTAGGCTATGAATTTCTTGAGTTCCCTAAAGGCTACCCCCGGATGCATATGCCCTGGCTGAATATTGTGCCTGAGTGCCTTTACTGGGGTATTCGTCATCTGAGTGAGACGGTTGGGCGTCCGGATTTACCAGTGCTGATTACAGAAAACGGTTGTGCCGCGCAAGATGAGGTAAATGTCAAGGGTGAGGTGTTCGACACTGACCGAATTATGTACCTGCGGCAGCACTTAAAGGCAGCCCATCGAGCGATTACTGAGGGGTATCCACTCAAAGGTTATTTTTTGTGGAGTCTGATGGATAATTTTGAGTGGGCTTGGGGGTACGACCGACGCTTTGGTATCACCTATATAGATTACGCTACACAAAAGCGTATTCCGAAAGCAAGTTTCGATTGGTATCGGGAGTGTATCCAAAGTAATCAGGTAGTTTGATGACGGTAATGAAGTATTAGTTATGATGCATGACCATAAACATGGACTTCACGCTCATTGGTTCCTCTCTAGAATTGCGATGGAGTTGCACGATAAATTTGGCATTGAACACACTACTATCTAGGTAGAAATGGGTAATTTTCTCTTGCCTTGTGACCAGAAATCCTACTGTGGCTGTGATTGATTTCGGTTACCCTATATCTTCACAAAGGTTGTATGCCCGACCGATTAAGCCTGAGTAGAACCTTCGGATGGTTAGTTTGTTTAGGATTGCTTGCCCCGCCTGCCTTTGCTCACAAAATTGAGGTATCGGGAGATGTGGCTGGTACTTGGCACGTTGAACCCAATCACAATCCAAAAGCTGGGGAACCAGCACGAGTTTGGGTTGCCCTCACTCGCCAAGGTGGGCAGATTCTCCCACTCAATCAATGTGATTGCAAACTCGCTATTTACCCTGAACCTCATACAGAAGGCTCTTCCCCGTTGTTAGAACCTGCTCTAAAAGCCATATCAGCAGAGCAGTATCAAGGCATTCCAGGGGCGAACGTTATATTTCCGAAGATAGGAGCCTATAAGCTGGAGTTGACTGGAACTCCTGTACTTGGCGCAAGCTTTCGACCCTTTAAGATGAACTACACTGTCACAGTGGCATCAGGCCCAAGTGGGACTAGAGAAAGTCCTTACATTAAGACGAATCCTGACGAACTCCCAGATAATCACATAGCAGAGGGAGTCAGTCAGCCAGTGCAAATATGGGGAAGTTTTGCCGTTGCAGGAGCGATCGCATTCGGAGGGCTAATGCTGATCAGGCGACGATTTCAGAAATAGCACTATTTTCTTCTGCGGTTTTCCGTATCTAGCCCACTATTGAAGTTGGTCTACATCCTTTGCAATTCTTCTATGAGGGCTTCATAAGCTGGTTTTGGGCGGAACGACTTATCAAAGATTAGCGGTAAATCGGGTTGATTGTAATGGCTAGGAATCCAGGAATGGCGATCGCTTAATCCCCACACCACAAAAGCGGTGCAGTTTTCCGCTTCTAGACAGACCCGCATCATATTCCGGTAAACTGCGGCTTGTTGGGCAAGTCGTTGCTCCAAGTTCTCGGTGCCACTGCCAATTCTGACATCCATCTCTGTAATTTGTACCTCCAATCCGAGGTCATTGAGGCGCTTGATGTTTGCTGCTACATCTTCTGGATTGGGAGGGTTGTTAATACTGACGTGCATCTGTAAACCGACACCATGAATTGGGACATCACGTTGCCGCAAGTCCTTGACTAAAGCATAGATGGCATCGGACTTTGCACCTAAACCTTCGCTGTCGTAGTCGTTGTAAAATAAGCGAACTTTGGGGTCAGCTTCATGCGCCCAGCGAAATGCTAATTCAATATAGTCTTGCCCAATTGTTTTGAGCCAGATTGTATCTCGTAGCGAGGCATTATCTGCGATCGCTTCGTTCATCATATCCCAAGCGACGAGTTGCCCTCGATAGTGGCTAACGACGGTATTAATATGTTCCCGGAGGATGGTCATTAACTCCTCGCGTGTCCACTTGTTTGCAGTTAACCAGTCGGGTTCGCTTTGATACCAAACCAGGGTGTGACCACGCACTTGCATATCATGTCTTTTGGCGAAGTCAACCAAGGTATCAGGCGCAACAAAATCATAGCGATCGCGTTCGGGATGGATTGGCTTAAACTTCATGACATTCTCTGGTGTTAGCATGTTGAATTCACGCGCCAACACAGTTCGATAGCTCGAATCTTTACGCAACGGTCGTATCGCCACTGCCGCCCCTATACCAATTCCCCGCTTTTGTGCAAAAAAACGCAAGGAGTCGTTTGCTGGTTGTGTACTGCCAGAAAGAAAAACCATTATCGTTGCTGTCAACGCCAGTAGTACTAACGCACCCAATCTACTCTTGTTTCTAAACCATCTCAACATCGTCGATATTGCATTCCTGGTAATTGAGAGACTAACCCTATTAGTTCTAGCTGCAACAGGGCGCTAGAAACTGAACCCGCGTCCATTCCCGCTTGCTGCACAACGACATCAAATGAGGTAGGTTCTGAAGTAACCGACTGCAACACTTTTGCCAACTCTGGTTCCAACTGAGGGATTGGGGCGGATTGTTCTTGTGCAAATAGGGGTAGCTGTACCACTGTGTCAAGGTTTGGGATTGCCCCTAGCATTTCCAACAAGTGACCTTCATTTAAAATCACATGAGCGCCCTTGCTCAAAAGCCCCAAGCAGCCTAACGCTTGCTCGTTATCCAAGGAACCTGGTAGTGCGTAGACATCGCGGCAGAACTCATTGGCAAAGTCCGCCGTAATCAATGCACCAGACTTTGTAGGTGCTTCCATCACCAAAACGGCACGGCTCAATCCTGCAATAATGCGGTTGCGTTGGGGAAAATGAACCCGATTTGGCTTGCTACCTGCTGGATACTCACTGATGACTAGTCCCTGTTTCTGTATCTCCTCATACAAAGACAAATTACGCGGTGGATAGACAACATCGATGCCAGTGCCAAGAACAGCTAGCGTTCGTCCACCAGCACTGAGACATCCGTGATGAGCATTCGTATCAATTCCTGCTGCCATTCCGGAAACGACTGTAAAACCATGCTTCGCTAAAGCCGTGCTGATTTTTCGTGTCCAGCGTTTACCGTATTCTGTCGGTTCGCGGGTGCCAACAATGCCCACCATAGGAGTGATTCCATGATTTTCCTGGGGGTGAACCTGTCCTCGATAGTATAAAACTGGAGGTGGACTGGGAATTTCTAGCAGTAAACGGGGATAGTCGGCATCAGCAGGTGTCCAGAAATTAGGGTTTTTTACGGAGTGCTGTTCTAGCAGTTGTTCGGGATTGATTTGCGATCGCGCTGCTGTTATCCTTGTGACATTTTGATACCCAAAGCCTTCAACTTGCCCTAGCTGAGTAGCACTTGCTTTCCAAGCTTCTGCAAGAGTTCCAAAGTGTTGTTGTAGACGCCTGATTAACACAGGTCCTACACGGTCAACTTGTGACCAAGCCAGCCAGTAGGCACGTTCTTCTACCAATTTCCCCTCCTAATGCACCAGCGTCTTTAATAGCAGAAAGCCGTCAGCTATCAGCTATCAGCTTTTTTGTTTTTCTTGCTCTCTACGCAAGTTTCACACACCTGAGTTGTACCTCATCTAACTGAAAACTGCCGTGTATTGGTGGACTTTCATAATTCAATTCATAAGAAAAGAGCAATGAAGTGAGAACTTCTCCCATCACCTCATTGGCGAAGCGCTTACCGTCTCCAATCAATCAAACGTGCGTAAAGATAAGCCACTGTTTCCGAAATAATTGACCGTACCCCTTCGCTAGAAACCCACCAATGTTTTGGATCATAACTGAGGGGTTTAGCAGCAATCACGCCTACTTTGATTTCAGGAGCAAGCGCTTGCTTGAAAATTAGCCAGCTTCTTCGGGCGTGGACATCATAGCTATAAAGATTGATTGAATCTACTGTCAAATCGGAGTTGGCTAACCACTGACGTAGCGCCGTAGCAGAAGCAGACGTGCGATTTCTCACAACGCTTGGTCCTGGAACCGCTATAAGTTGATCTTGCTCAAAACCGAGGGCAATGAAAGTCGCTGCTGCTAGCTCAGCAAAATTTTTGTACTGAGCAAGGTAAAATCCTTGCTCTATAGGTAAGCCTGTTGTAATTATTTTTTTGTAGCCACCCTTTCTAAATTCCTGGATTGCATCTTTAATTACATAGTCTTGTACCCAGCCTTCAACAACCAAAATATCTGCCTTAATCGGAGAAGTCGGTGCAAGGAACGGATGTATATAGTTGAGGAGAAATACCATTAAAGTCGTGATACTTACGAGAGTGACTATCCATCCTTGAATTGTTAGCACCCAGGTTTCTCGCCGATAGATAAAACGCATTAAGCTGTTCGTCATTTAAACCTGATTGTCAAGAATTGCCGAATTCTTGTAATGTAAACAACTTGGTCGCTACTGATACCCAATTTAAAGGCGTGATAGCTTAGAACTTATGTAAGAGGGTACTGTACAAACTACAAAAAATCGAATTCACCCAAGTTAGAGCTACGCCTACGAGAGTAAACGCGACCCTTAACAAGATAAATTTGCACAGAATTAGGAAAGTTTGGAAGAACAGGTGTACTGTGGCACAAATCTCTTCTAGAGTGCTTCACAGTGTACTTAGTGTAAGTCTGCTTCCCAAATTCCAATATAAATGCGATCGCTTTTTTGCCGTTGAATTAGACCCTTCAAGGAATGTAGTTGAAAAGAGTACTGGCGTGTCTGTCCTTGGTGTACTTGTTGTAATCCTTGTTCTATTTGCTCATTGAGCTTGCAGCCTAGCATTCCGTTGAGTGTCAGCAACATCATGTCAGAACCAACCCCAGCTTGGAAGGATGCCTCCGTTTGACGAATCCGTTCAGAGTATTGGTCAAACAGAAAGCCCAAACTTACCTGCTCAGGAATTAATTCATAAAATACGGCACGGGTATTTGGCCAGTAGCCGCGTGATGTACCAGTAGGAGCACCCAGCATCCGAATTACATCATTTTTCACAATTCCTGGCTGAAATCCGGGAATACCTACACCTGTCGGAACGGATTGACATTGCTCTTCAATGATTTCCCCTAGCGGTGGCGGAAACACTTCAAATGACTCTGGAGGTAAAATATTAGGCTTTGAGGAGAATAAAAGCCTATCTTGTACCCCTTTCAATTCTGGCACTGGTTGAGACGGTAGCGACACCTGGGAAAGTCCGGCTATCAGGTAAGTCGTGACAATTAAAATCCCCATGATAATTTTCTAAGCAGTTGTGTTGAAGTAGCGCCACCTGAGACCGTTGTGAATAGCTGTATCTTCCTCATCGTTCAGCTTGGACACGCTTTAAGGGTTCCAGCCCCATTTAAGATGTTCATGACGCAATCACTCCAACCTAGTTTCCCGACTCTGCACATATTACAAAGTACCTCCTTTTACTCAATGAATTTCTTGGTCAGCAGCATTCGGAACTTGTTAAACTCAAAATACTAGAACTCAACGCTGTGTATCGCTAATTGTTCAAAGCCAGTTTCTATGATTTTTTAATCATCCGGCTAATAATCCTTTTACTCTGGAAGAAGGTTTTCCAACTAGCACACGAAACGGTTAGTCGCTCAACTTTATAAATGAATTAAATATAGCTCAATATTTCTGCAAAAACCGCTCCTAAAATCTTGTTTTTATAAAGGTGGGGAATAGGGAGAATCTATTGTTTTCACTCACCATCACATCACCACCTCAGGTCAGCATTACCTTACCCATTTTTCCAACTACTGAATCAGCACTCTAAGGAAGCTTAAGATGGGTTGTCCCAGTTATACCGCACTGTTGTTCACATTACAGATTAACTGCCTAGTCGAAGGTACCCCAGACATGGCAAAAGAACTCTAGTAATCGTTCTAATTTCACAGGTAAATCATTTTCCGGGTCATTCCGCCATCAACGACAAAATTTGCACCCGTGATAAAATCGGCTTCCGGAGATGCCAGATAGACAGCCAGCGAAGCGACATCTTCTGGTTTCCCTACCCTACCAGCAGGATGTTGTTGATGGTCTTGTTCTGTCAGTTCGGGTTGGAGTCGTTTGGCTTGCTTTTGCCAATCGCTCACTTCTATCCATCCCGGACTTATACAATTGACTCGAATATCTGAGTCTAAACTGATAGCTAGAGCGTGAGTTAATGATAGAATTCCACCCTTAGCGGCGGAATAGGCTTCGGTATTATCCTCTGACATTAAAGCTCTTGTCGAAGCAATGTTAATTACTGTACCTTTATTTTTTCTGAGATAAGGTACAGAATGCTTAGTACAAAGGAATACTCCTGTAAGATTGACAGAAATTGTTTTATTCCAATCTTCTAAGCTTAATTCTGTAATGGGTGGATTTTTTGGATTAGCGATCGCAGCATTATTCACTAATACATCAATGCCACCAAATTTCTTAACGGTTTCACCAATCAAGTTTTTAATTGAATCTTCATTGGAGACATCAGTATGAATAAACTGAATTGAACCTAAATGCTGAAATTCTGCTTCTGTTTCTTTCCCAGCGTCCTCATCAATTTCAGCAATAGCAACATTCAGCCCCTCTTTCAAAAACGATGAAGCGATCGCTTTTCCGATTCCCTGTCCGCCACCTGTAACAATTGCCACTTTCCTTTGCAAGCTCATCTGCCCTCCTAGTAATTTATGAATGAGCAGTACGCTTTTCTTTGAGGTAAGTAAAGACTGACTTGTCACCAATATCAGGAGGAATCGGTTGCATGACCTTACGCAGAGCAAAGACGACAAACAAAATTGCCCAAATCCCCAGTAGAAGCTGCTCTCCAATCATCGGTAAAAGACCAGTAAGATGCCCCAACAACAGCATTGGAACTAACGGAGTGAGGAACTTTGTTTCAAGACGGTTGAAACAAAAAGCTTCTTTGAAATAAATACCTGTCAAAGCTGCAAACGTAAAGCCAACTCCGAAAAGAGTCATCGGGTGGTTGTAAACGGATAAGGCAAGTGATTCATTGCTAGAAAGTGCTAACACAATCGCGGCTAGACTCCCGATAATCCAAAAGAGTTGAAGTGTCCGGTGTAGGGCGGCAAGATAGATGTGAATAGTAACTAAACTAACACCCAGCGCTAAACTGAACACGGCATACAGGAGAGTTAGCATCCTCATTACGCCTGGGGTATCACCCAGGGATAATACAAGCCAGGTACCGACGGCGAAGCTCAGAGCGGCTACGGCTAAGCCAGCTCGGTAGATAATGACACCCGTGCGATCGCTTTCGGTAATCGTAAAGTCGCCAAATTGCCCTTGGTAAAATTCTGGTTCAGATTGTATAAGCTGAGTCATAGTTGATTTTCCTTGGTTGCTGTAAAAGTGTTGAATCTCTTAAAAAACTTTTAGCCTCGTGACGGCAGTAATCTTTCCTAATCGTACCTCTTGGGTACTCTTAAGAAAAAGCTACAATACCCAACTCAATCGTACAGAATTGAGTCTCTTGGAAGAAGAGATTTAACAAAAGAGCAACGCTCTTAAAACTGCAAAAGATAATAAGCCTGTTGTGGTACTAACTTTGTAGTAGTTACAGGTGTCTTCAGTATAACTGGTGGTCTTGTTCGAGCTGGTGACTTGTTAATGCCGCCAATCTGGGTTTACTAAGGCGACAACGGTATAAATTTAAGCGAGTAGAACTTGCACGATCACACCCGTGTCTAGCTTCAACTCAGACTGGGCACTACCCCCGTTAACGGCAACTTCCAGCCAACCGTGGCTACCAATTAGAGCAACAATGTCTCCTAGTTTGCGATCGCTATAGGTTTGGCTAGCTGGGATCATGTGGGTACCAACCGCGACTGACCAAGTTTTTCCTTCGACATCAGCCGCAGGGATATTGGTCACTAAGTTACCGAAATGGTCGATATATTGGATGCAACCTGTGACACTAGTAGGCGTTAGTGTCCGTTCAGGAATGCCCAGTTGCACCAAAGTTTTTGGGTCAATCACCTCTCCTAACAGTTCTATCGAAATACCACTGGCAAGATGCGCTCCTACAGCAGCAAAGATATCTCGTCCGTGAAAAGTAGTGCTGGGTGATAGTGTCCGCCAGTATTGAGGGTTTGTGAGTTCAACCGCTGCAACTACCGGATTTTTGATCAAAACACCACTAAGCAACCCGTTGTCTGGCCCGACCAAGAAGCCAGCATCAAGTTGGATAGCTACTCCTCTGCGGTAACTTCCTACCCCTGGATCGACTACGGCAATATGCACCGTCCCACCTGGAAAGTAAGGGTAAGCATTCATTAAGCTAAATCGACCAGCCGCAATGTTTTGAGGTGGAATCTGGTGCGTTAAATCTACAACCGTCAAAGCCGGATTGATTTGAGCAATGACACCTTTCATCACTCCCACATAGACATCGCTCAAGCCAAAATCGCTTAAAAGCGTGATGAGCTTGTTTTCAGGCATGTATATTAAATTACTACAACGATACACAGTGTTGGTAGACTCTTCAGTTGATTAAGCGAATAGCCTCAGCCTGGGCCTTGTTGATACAAATTTTTAGCTGTTCAGCGAGAACCTGAACATGGGGTTTCTTTAGCATTGTTAGGTGATTACCAGGAACCTGATGAACTTCCACTTTTCCTTTAGCTAGCTGACTCCAGCCTAAAGTTGAGTCTTTATGAGCAGTACTAGACTCACCACTTGTTCTTAAAAGAGTAATTGGGTTTGGATAGATCTGTGGGACGTAGTTGAGATTGGCTTGGGTGTTCGCTTGGTAGACACGAAGTATAGGGCGAATGTTTAGTTCGCTCAGTATTCGCTCTCTAGACTCCTGAGGGATGAGGTTAGCTAAAGCGGCTTTTCCCCAAAACGAGGACAAGGATTCACTACTTCCAAGCCACTGAAAAAGCTTATTAAAATTAGTAAAACTCGGCAAGAAACTCTTAGTTTGGTGTTTGTTAGAAGCAGTTATTAAATAAAAATAGTCGAGTAAAAATGACCAAATTGAGCGCGTTGCTGTGGTCAGAAGAAACTTGAAGCCCTCCCGAAAGGAAGGTATGTTGCCAGGAATTGGAGCAAGGGTATCCAGTAGAGCGAGTAGAGCGACCTGATGCCCCCCTCTCGTCAGTTGTTGAGCCATTTCAAAAGCAACTAAACCCCCAAAAGACCAGCCTCCGAGAAAGTAGGGGCCAGACGGCTGAACTTTACGCAAGCAATTGATGTAGTAAGCAGCTATGTCCTCAATGCGAGTTAAGGGAGGTTGTTCTCCATCCAGTCCTAGAGGCTGCAACCCATAAAAGGGTTGGTCAAATCCTAAACAATAGGCCAATTCATAATAAGGAAAGACAGTACCGAAGATTGGATGAACGCAGAAGAAAGGTGGCTTTGAACCAGCAGGCTGAAGGGGAACTAAAGGAGACCAAGGCAGAGTATCTGATTCTTGCCCTAGAACACTTGCTAGACCTTCAACTGTAGGATTTAAGAAGAGGGCAGATAGCGGGAACTCTCGCTCAAACTGCTCGTGAATCTGAGCCATGAGGCGGACAGCTAAAAGTGAATCACCTCCCAACTCGAAGAAGTTGTCACGAACTCCTATGCGATCGCACTTCAGAACCTCAGCCCCAATTTTTGCGATCGCTTCCTCCATTGGAGTACGGGGAGCGATAAAGTCTTCCGCTAATTCGGTCTTATCTGTACTAAGCCCCTTTAAGGCACGACGGTCTACTTTACCATTGGGCAACAGTGGCAAAGCCTCCAACATTACAAAAGCGGAGGGCATCATGTACTCTGGCAGCTTCTCTTTTAAGAAACAGCGTAGTGAGGACGCAAAGCCTTGCGCCCCTACCGTCGGTAACGGCTCTTGGTTTGGGACAACATAAGCTACTAAACGCTTGTTACTAGATACGTCTTCTTTTGCGATCGCAACTGCCTCTTTCACATCCGGATGCTGATTTAGCACCGTCTCGATTTCCCCCAACTCAATGCGGAAGCCGCGAATCTTTACCTGTTCGTCAATACGACCTAAAAATTCAATGTTACCGTCAGGTCGGTAACGAGCTAAATCACCTGTTTTGTAAAGGCGCTCTTCAGGTTTGTGGCTAAAAGGATTAGGAATAAACTTCTGTGTGGTTAACTCAGACTGGTTGAGATAACCTCGTGCTAGTCCATCACCACCGATATACAGTTCTCCCGGAACGCCGACAGGTACAGGTTGTAGGTAGGAGTCCAGTATATAAACTTGTGTGTTAGCGATCGGACGACCGATAGATAGTTTCCCACTACCGTCACTGAGTTCCGCTACGGTAGACCAAACAGTTGCTTCAGTTGGGCCGTAGGCATTGAAAAATCGACGACCTGAAGCCCAGCGTTTTACGATATCGGTAGAACAGGCTTCTCCGGCAGAGATAATCGTCCGCAGTTCAGGAAGTTCTTGTGCAGGTAGAACGGCTAACAAGGAAGGCGGAAGTGTGACGTGGGTAATTGCTCTGTCGCGTAGCAGTTGGATTAGGGCTGTCCCTGGTAGAAGGGATTCCTTCTTTGCTAAATACAGTGTTGCTCCAGTTAAGAGTGCCATGACAATTTCAAAGATCGAGGCATCAAAACTCACAGAGGCGAATTGCAGGATGCGGTTACAAGTGCTTAGGTTTAAAGTCTGAATCTGAGCCTGAGATAAGTTGCACAACCCTTGATGCTGTACTAGAACACCTTTGGGTTTTCCAGTCGAGCCAGAAGTGTAGATGACATAAGCCAAGTTGTTAGGTGTGACGCTACTGATTGGGTTTTCCTGGCTTTGTTGGGTAATTGCATCTGCTTCTTTGTCCAGGCAAACTACGGATAACTGATTCTGCTGTTCGCTACATTTTGCTCGATCCCCCTTAAAAAGGGGGGCTAAAACCAAATGAGTAAGTAAGATGAATATTTGAGCATCCTCCAGCATGAAGTTAAGACGCTCTTGAGGATAGGTGGGATCTAAAGGCACATACGCTCCGCCTGCCTTGAGGATACTTAAGCAGCCCACTATCATTTCCATAGAACGCTCCAAGCAGATACCAACTAGAACTTCTGGTTCTACCCCTAGTTTTTGCAGGTGATGGGCGAGTTGGTTGCTGCGGTTGTTGAGTTCTCGGTAGGTGAGTTGTTCGTCTTCAAAGACTAAGGCTATGGCATCAGGTGTCTGTTCTACCTGAGCTTCAAACAACTGATGGATACACAAATCCTTCTGATAATTAGCCTGGGTGTCATTCCACTCTACTAGCAGTTGATGCCGTTCACTTTCTGTTAAAAGTTGCAAGTCACAAAGGCGTTGCTGGGGGTCGGCGACAATACTTTCCAGCAGCGTTTGAAAATGTCCCAGCATCCGGGTAATTCTGGCATCATCAAATAAATCAGTGCTGTAAGTTACCTGTCCTCTAAGACCTTCCGGCGATTCCCACAGGTGGAACTCTAGATCGAACTTGGCGCTTGGGTTATCGAAATGCAGTAGCCAGAGAGTTAGTCCGGGTAACTCTAGCGCCTTGATGGGCGTGTTTTGGAGGCTGAAGGCGACCTGGAATAAGGGATGATGGCTCAGGTTGCGTTCTGGATGCAGTTCTTCAACCAGCTTCTCAAAGGGTAAGTCCTGATGAGCATAGGCTCCTAGCGCGACTTCCCGTACTCTGTCTAGGAGTTCTAGAAATGTTGGGTTGCCTGATAAATTGGTACGCAACACCAGACTATTGACAAAAAAACCAATTAGCCCTTCTATTTCCTGGCGATTGCGATTGGCGATCGCAGAACCGACGACAATATCCTCTTGCTGCGTGTAGCGGTAGAGTAGAGTTTGGAATGCCGCTAAGAGAGTTATGAATAGAGTCACTCCTTGGCGCTGCGAAAGTGCCTCTAGTTCCTGACCCAGGTTTTTTGGTAACTCTAGAAATTGTGTTGCCCCTCGGTAGGTTGGAGTAGCAGGACGAGGTTGATCGGTGGGTAAATTCAGTAGGGGGAGATTGTCTAGTTGCTGCTTCCAGTAAGCCAACTGAGTCTCTAGAACCTCACCCTGTAGCCATTCGCGTTGCCACTCGGCAAAGTCGGCATATTGGATGGACAGTTCCGGTAAGGGTGATGGTTGGTTGTTGGCAAAAGCTGTGTAAAGTGTTCCTAGTTCCCGAAGTAGGACTCCGATAGACCAGCCATCGCAGACAATATGATGCAGATTCAGCAGGAGTACGTGTTCTGATGAGTCTAGCTGTAGGAGCATGACTCGCAGTAGCGGTTCGGAGGATAAATCGAAAGAACGCGATCGCTCCTCGGTTGCCAGTCGTCGAGTTTCAGCTTCCTGTTTGGCTGGGGGTAGAGAGCGAAAATCGACCAATGGCAGAGGGATAGTTAAGGAAGGAGCAATTACTTGAACAAGTTGCCCCTCCAGCATCCTAAAGGTGGTACGCAAAGCTTCATGGCGACGCACGATTTCGTTGAACGTCTGCTCTAGCGCTGCTGAGTTGAGCGAACCTGATAGGCGAAATGCTGCGGACACATTGTAGAAAGAATTGCCTGGGAAGAGGCGATCGAGAAACCACAACCGTTGTTGGGCAAAGGATGCCGGGAAGACAAAGACATCTGCTTCTTCTAATTCTTCTAAATCATTGAGTTTTTCGTCAGCCGCCGTGCAGGAGTCATCGGCAAGATGCTGGCTCATAAGCTTCTGAACTGGTCGTTTAAGCGTGTTGCCATTGTACTGCTCCTTCGTTATTACACTTGTAATAACTACATCGGCTTGGATTGCTGCAAATTCTCAAGAATAACCTCAGGCACTTTTCCAAGTCAAAATTCCCCGCCGCCTACGCTCTACTTCCATGTCTATCAGCTGAGGGGTGTGGGTAATTTCCTCACGTAGATGATCGAGTTCATTGAGGATTTCTGTGGGAATGCTTCCTTCGGGGTAAAGCTCAGGTTTGGCAAGGAGTTCTACTAAGTTGCGCGCTTGACTGCGTTCGACGTATTTTATGGCTTCAGTGTAGTCATGCAGTTCTAGGCAAACTTCCACTGTGTCTTGATAAAGCGGATTCCATTCTTCAGCTAGTTTTTGTTTAGCTTCATCGCCAGAGACAATCTCACTGCGTAGGAATTCCACAGCATCGATGGCGAGGGCAAAGGCACTGTAAGCCTTGGAGAACTGTTGGGCATCTCGGTAGGCAAGACCTAGGTTGAAGTTGAATTGGGCTTTTGCATGGTTTTGAGGGAAAGCTTGGCGGGTATGTACCTCCAACGCAGTAGAGAAACAGTGGATTGCTGCTTCCAAATTCTCTGCTCTATTGCCGTGAATGCGGTTAAGGTAGGCAACACCTAAATTGTTTTGGGTATCTGCCCAGTCTTCAGGGAAGGCTTCACGGGTACGTACCTCCAACGCAGCAGAGAAACAGTGGATTGCTACTTCCAAATTCTCTGCCCTATTGCCGTGAATACGGTTAAGGTAGGCATTGCCCAGATTATTGTGGGTGGCAGCCCATTGTTCGGGAAAGTCTTCACAAGTACGTACCTCCAATGCAGAAGAAAAACAGCGGATGGCTACTTCTATATTCTCTGCTCTCTTCCCCCGCATACGGTTACTGTAGGCATTGCCCAGATTGTTATGGGTGGCAGCCCATTGTTCGGGAAAGTCTTCACGAGTACGTACCTCCAACGCAGCAGAGAAACAGTAGATTGCTGTTTCCAAATTCTCTGCCCGCTCTCCCTGAATCCGGTTAAAGTAGGCAGCGCCCAGATTGTTTTGGCTCATAGCCCAGTCCTGCGGAAAGGTATTGCGGGTGTATTCTTCCAACGCAGAAGAAAAACAGCGAATTGCCACTTCTATATTCTCCGCCCTCTCTCCCTTGATGCGGTTAAGGTAGGCGTTACCCAAATTGTTTTGGGTGACAGCCCATTGTTCGGGAAAGGCTTGGCGGGTGTATTCCTCCAATGCAGAAGAAAAACAGCGAATTGCCACTTCTATATTCTCTGCCCTCTCTCCCTTGATACGCTCACAATAAGCATTACCTAGATTGTTCTGTGTGGTAGCCCACTGGTCGGGGAAGGCTTGATGGGTAAAAACTGTGGCAATGACTTCATAGCCTGTAATAGCAATTTCCAGATTGCTGGCTCGGTGACCTTTCGGGAACTCCCGAATCAGGTTGCTGAAATTGCCAATAGCTACTGCGGTGCGTCGTGTTTGCTCTGCCTCTAATTCCGACAAGGTAGCTGTCGCCCAGCTTCGCAACGCTTGAGCAAAGTTATTATCTAGCTTGTCCAGGTTCGCCTGCAACAGTGGGTACACCACTCGCTGGTCGCCGTTGCTATCTTGGGTTGCTTGCAATACCTCAATTAAAAAATTGCGATACGCCTTTACTTCTAATTGTTTCAGTAACTGATTGATGATGAGTTTAGCAACATTACCTGAATGTGCTAGGGCTTGCAAACGTGACAAGACATCCGCACCTACAGGTAAATCTAGCTCAGCTATACCTATTGACCTCAAGGAATCAGCTACCGTCAGGGTCAACTCGTCATCTTCCACTTGAATCATTTCCAGCAGTAGTGGAACTGCCTGACGTGCATCTCCCCAATCGAGAATCTCCGCACAACGCTCCTGCCAATGCTTTGGGCGATTTCGCCAAGAATACTTGAGAGCATTCCAATCGTCTGTTGTTAGCTGTTTAACTAGCTCACAAGCGTAGAACTTCGCATCATCATACCAATAGTCATCCGAAAACTCTTGGCTTAAATACGCATCTAACTCTTGAAAAGTCGTCATAGTACCACTGCCTCAGAAATTAGTCGGATTGCCGCCCGTGGGGTAAGAAGAAATCACATTGTCTAAAGAATCCTTGATTACTACCCAATCTACGCCATCGACAGTTTGCTGATGCAAAGTTGCAAGATCCGACAAACGGATGGCAATAGGGGGAGTACTGGCTACTTGGTCTGTTGTATCCATAATCTTGTCATCGCTCCAAGTATCCGGTGCCAAGGTAGACTTCTTTTTCCTGGAGACGTTTCCATCGGGAAATACTTTTATCAACTTGACCGTTGTTGTGCCATCTAGGTTGTTGCAAATAACATCAACGACGAAATCGGAACGGCTTTTAATTTTGGGTGAGTGTGCGCCTCTCAGTTCATTAGAAAGACCACCAGGCGAGTTTGGATTGGGACGTCGCTCTCCGTAGAGAATTTTCTCTCGCATTTAAGAAACTGTACTCTACCCTGAAAAAATTAAGCACTGCTCACTGTAATCCGTTGCTCTCGACAGGTGCGCTCATAGGTTGCTGCCAAGTCAACTGGCAAGCAAATCTCACCGCGTAACCACAGGGGTAGAGTTGGTAGAGTACTGCCGATCGCTAGTTCTTCTTGCCAGATATCCAAGCTTGGCTGTCCATTCCGCGCGATCGCTTATCGTGCGATCACGCCCAAACAATACACTACTTCTGATATAAGAAACGAGCAAAGTCTAATACTTCCTGCCTACGTTCCTCAGATAGACGGGCAATCACACCTGCAATCTGCTCTGAGATTGACAACATGGTTTTGGTTTTAGCCTTCCAGAAGACAATGAATTGCTCAGACTTTAGCTCACAAAGGGCTAGAGTTTCTCCGTCCTTATTGCTAAACTCCACCTCATAGGTACCATCGGGGTAGCACTCCACGATCGCACCCTGGACTCCTGAGCGGAGGTTATACTTTGGCAAGTCTACAAGCAATTCAATTACATCAAATAGTTCTGGCTCAGTCATTGTTGCTTCCGTACATATAGCGTCACCAATCTTGCCCAATCGCTATCAGGTGCCACTACCCAACCTGTGCGAACAACCTCTTGCTGTCCTTCTGTTCCAATTATTGCCAAATCTACGCGATAGTGTTGCCCATGTTCATCAGTACGCTGTAAAATCGCTTCCGAGGTAGGCGCTTTGGTCGAAATCTGTTCTAGCAATGAATCATAGTTGTCTCTTGTGAAACCTAGATGACGCTGGAACATCAATGCTTTATTGGCACCTACCGGGTTGTCTGGGTTGAGAGCATACTCAGTTAGCTTGCGGGTATCAATAACAACGCGGCTAACAATGTCTCCCAGCTTCATCCTTGTTTACCTTGCTTTAATTTTACTTGCTTTCTTTGTTCAACGAGGATAACTTTATCCGTCGAGCCTCACGAGAAATTGGTACTAAGGCTGGGGCTTTAGTTTGAGCTGAGCTATCTCTCAAGCTTTCAACTACTTTAGAGAGTTGTGCGATCGCAGGTGCCTCAAATACACTCCGCAAAGGCAACTCTACCCCAAACGCATCACGTACTCTGGAGACAAGCTGAGTCGCTAGTAAGGAATGACCACCTAATTTAAAGAAATTATCGTGGATACCCACACGCTTCAGTCCCAAAACCTCAGCAAAAATTTTCACCAATACTTCCTCAACGGGTGTCCGAGGCGCAACATAACTCCCTAACACCTCTAGCTTGACTAGTTCAGGTGTAGGTAGTGCCCTGTGATCCACTTTGCCATTAGGCGTTAGAGGCAGCGACTCCAGTACAACAAAAGCTGAAGGCACCATGTACTCAGGTAGCTTTTGGGCTAAATAAATCTGCAATTGGTTCCCCAACTTACGCGCTGCCTTCGCTTGCAACGGGTTGTTGCCATAAGAACGCCAGGGATGCGCTTGTTTCGCCGGTGCCACTAAAGGAGATAGGGAGATGGGGGGATTGGGTGATGGGGGGATGATACCAATTTGGTTTAAGTTTGATAGGTTTTCTTGAATTGCTCCCCCCTTTACAAGGGGGGGGGTATGAAATGTGTGATTGTCTAACCCAATTGGTATGGGGTGAGAAGTCTCTCCCTCTCCTTGGTTATCAGCTTGGCAGCGTACAAACGAAACATCATAGCGTCCATCAGTACCGGAATCTGACCAGCTAATCTCAACGCGATACGGTAGTTCTTCACCAATTGCCCACCAATCCTCTGGTTCCACTCCCAAATCCTGGAGTTCCTGCAAGGCTTTGTGAAACTGACTTACCGTTCTAAATTCTTCTGCACCCGATAGCCATTCTGCCGTTTTAACTGCTGCCATCACCCGTGCATTAGGCACACGAGAGATACTTAGCTTCTCTGGTTGGTTAAGAACCAACAATTCATGCACCTTTGCTACTGTCAGGTTATCTTTGCACCAGTCTAATCCTTGTGCTTCCGTCTGTTCCGCTAGAAAAGGAGGGTTGAGCAACTCTGTTTTGCTCCCCCCTTGGCAAGCCGGAGCTTTAGTGAGGAGGCTGGGGGGGTCAGTTTCAGCTCCAATATGAAGAATCACATTGTAACGAAACTGAGTTAACTCATTGTGATGACGACCTCGCATTAGTTGAATCTGTACATTGCTAATCTGGGGAAAATGCTGCTTTAATGCCCTGAAGAAGGCTGGGTCAATCACTAACTCCGTTTCCTGGAACATTTGTAGTTGTACCCGTTGCTGCAACTGTTCACGAGTTAAGGAGGGTTCTGCTTGATGCAGTTGCACTAAGGCGTGAAACGGTTGTAACAGGGGGAGGCTACGCACATCTCCAATGAAAATAAAGCCACCAGCAGCTAACGCTTTTACGGCTCCCTCTAGCACGCGCACCAGGTACTCAATACTGGGGAAATATTGCACAACAGAGTTGAGAATAACCGCATCAAAAGCTTCTGCCTCCACTCCCTCAAAGTCAGTCGCCATTCTTTGGAGCAACTTTACAGGAGGTAATTGTGCCAACTGCTGCTGGATGTAGTTGAGTGATGTCTGCGAAAAGTCTGTTCCCCAGTATTTAGTGCAGTGGGGCGCAATCCGGAACAATAATAGACCTGTACCACAGCCGATTTCTAGCACTCGCTTGGGTTGCAAAGCAAGAATCTGCGAGACTTGGTTGTTCACCCACTCTCGCATCTGCTCTACTGGAATAGGTTGATCAGTGTAGCTGCTATTCCAGCCCACAATATTAAAAGTTGGATCAGAATCAGCAGCAGGTTGGTTGTATGTTTCGTTGTAGAGCATCTGCCATTGCAATACTTGTTCGTCCTGCAATTGCGTTTCTTGCATCGGCTCTTGAAGGCTGCTCTCTTGAGCATTCAGCGCGACATAAGCCACTAAGCGTTTTTCACCCAGTACATCCTCACGAGCCAGCACTACTGTTTGCAGCACTGCCGGAGGCTGACTCAGTACGGATTCAATTTCTCCTAACTCAATGCGGTAGCCGCGAATCTTAACTTGCTCATCAAGGCGACCTAAAAATTCAAGATTCCCATCTACTCGATAACGAACTAAATCACCTGTTTTATAAAGACGTGCTTCTGGTTTATTACTAAAAGGATTCGGAATAAATTGTTCAGCTGTTAATTCAGGGCGGTTTAGATAACCTCGTGCTAGTCCATCACCAGCAATGTACAACTCCCCCGCAACGCCTATTGGTACAGGTTGAAAATACTTATCGAGGATATAAACTTGAGTGTTGGCAATGGGACGACCAATTGCAGGTGCTATGGGCGTATTGCTAGACACCCCTACTGCGTCTATAGCAGGAATCAAGGCAGATGTTGTAACTACTGTATTCTCAGTTGGTCCATAATTATTCACTACCTGAAAAGGAGGGGAAGCTGAGGGATACTGATGTAGTTTGTCTCCGCCTGTGAGTAATAGTCGTAAAGCTGTGTTCTTCGACCAATCTAATAACAATATTTTTTCTGCTAGAGGTGTTGGTAAAAAGCTAATTGTTATTGATTTTGATACTATCCAGTCTTGGAGTTTATCAGGCGATCGCCTAATTTCATCATTGGGGAAATAGAGGCTAGCTCCTGCACTCAGGTAAGGAAAAATTTCCCAACCACAAGCGTCAAACGCAAGTCCTGCAACTTGTGTAGCACGGTCAAGTGGTGAAACGGCAAACGCTTGTTGATGCCAAAAAATGAGATTCAATAATCCACGATGTTCAACTTGAACCCCTTTAGGCTTTCCTGTAGTGCCAGAGGTATAGATAACATAAGCTAGGTTATTTACTGTAAGGTTGCTGGTAGGATTATCTTCGCTCTCTTGGGCAAGAGTTTCCCAATCTTTGTCTAAACAGATGACCTGAGAATTAGGCGATCGCAATTGCTCCACCCACTGCTCTTGAGTTAATAAAATTTTTACCTGAGCATCTTCAAGCATAAAGCTCAAGCGTTCGGAGGGATAGCTAGGGTCTAAGGGTAAATAGGCTCCTCCTGCTTTAAGGATGCCAAACATCCCCACGATCATTTCTATAGAACGTTCTACACAAAGTCCGACTAAAACGTCTGCACCAACGCCTTGTTTCTGTAAATAATGGGCAAGTTGGTTACTACGGCTGTTCAACTCCTGATAAGTGAGTTGTTTATCTTCAAAGACTAGTGCGATCGCATTAGGATTCTTCTCTACCTGAGCCTCAAATAACTGATGGATGTACTGAGTTTTGGGATAATCTACCTGAGTATTATTCCATTCAACTAACAGTTGATGACGTTCTGCTTCACTTAATAGTGATAAGTTTGCAATTCGTTCTTCTGGGTTGGCAACAATGCTCTCTAGTAGTGTTTGGAAATGCTCTAGCATCCGGGTAATCGTCGCAGCATCAAATAAATCAGTGCTGTACACGACAAAACCGCTGATACCATCTGCGCTATCTACCCCTGATCCATTCTTTTGCGTTCTCTCCCACAGATGGAACTCCAAATCAAACCGCGTTGTCCCTGTATCAACAAATTGCAGTGGACTTAGCGTTAGTCCAGGCAATTCTAGCGCTTCCATCGGCGCATTCTGTAGGGCAAATACCACCTGAAATAGAGGATTTTGGTTCAAGTTGCGTTCTGGATGCAGTTCTTCCACCAGCTTCTCAAAGGGTAAATCTTGGTGAGCATAGGCTCCTAGTGCTACCTCTCGCACTCGACTCAAAACATCCCGAAATGTTGGGTTTCCTGATAAGTCAGTACGCAACACCAAGCTATTGACAAAAAAACCAATTAACGCTTCAATTTCACTGCGATTACGATTAGCGATCGGAGAACCTACCGCAATGTCCTCTTGTTGCGTGTAACGGTGTAGCAAGATTTGGAACGCTGCCAGCAACGTCATGAATAAAGTTACGCCTTCCCTTTGGCTCAAGGCTTCTAATGCCTCGCTCAGGTGCTTCGGTAGCTGCAGAAATTGCGTTGCACCCCGATAGGTTTGAACGGCTGGTTTCAGTTTGTCAGTTGGGAGATTCAGCACGCTAATGCCGTCCAACTGCTTTCGCCAGTAAGCTAGCTGCGTTTCTAGCACTTCCCCTTGCAACCACTCACGCTGCCAGTGAGCGAAGTCTGCATACTGAATAGGTAGCGAGGGGAGGGGGGAGGGCTTCTCGCTGTTGATAGCCGTGTAGAGGGTAGCTATCTCCCGAATCAGCACCCCCATAGACCAGCCATCGGAGACAATGTGGTGCAAAATCAGCAGTAGCACGTATTCTGATTCATCCAGTCGCAAGAGTGTGACGCGCAGCAACGGACTTTTGGACAAATCGAACGGACGTTGAGCTGCTTCGCTGGTTAGCCGTTGCACTTCATTCTCTCGTTCGGCTTCTGGAAAGTGCTGCAAGTCTACTACTGGTAGGGATAAGGTTAAGGTTGGGGCAATTACTTGAACAGGTTGCCCATCTACCGTTACAAAAGTAGTGCGTAAAGCTTCGTGACGGCGCACGATTTCATTGAAAGTCTGTTCTAGTGCCGCTAAGTTGAGTGAACCAGAAAGACGTACTGCTGCTGGGGTGTTATAGAAGGCATTATTAGGAACCAACTGGTCAAGGAACCACAGCCGTTGTTGAGCGTATGAAAGGGTAAGGGTTCTATCACGCGGTATCGGTAAAAGGGATATAGGAGTTTGGCTAGTAGTACGATTCGCTGCTCTAAGAAAGGAGATAATCTCTGCTTTGCGCTCTTGTATTTCTGCACGCACTTCTGGTGTCAGAGTTCCTTCAGGAGCATTGCAACGAAGACGAACCTCCTCCAGAGGCAGATTGCAATCGCCTTCAACAAAAACCTGAATATCTAAGCTACGAAGGTAAGATAAAAACTCAACTGTTTTCACTTATTAAACCCTTTTAAGGAGAACCCGCTAGAGGAGTTTACTTGCTATTGAGCTAGCTGTGGTCTAACCTCGGTATGACACTGGAAGACAACGCAGCAAATATCCTACGCTAAAGGTTTCGGCTCATGCAGTTCATGCCCCTTAATTTCCTCATGATGTGGCTGATGGGACTATTGTCCCTCAGCATACTTAGTGGAGGGATTTACATTCTCTATGAGTGGTACGAAGGGGAACTGGTGGGGAGGCACTACTTAATCGCAGGACTAGTAATGGTTCTGTGGTCTTTTGCGGGTCGTTTTATCAGCTTGCCACTTCTGCGCCGCAAAGGAGTTGATGAACCCAAGCGCATACGCTCTGGTACTGTGCAACGGATACCACGACCAGATGGTAGTGTGCTTCAGGTGGAGTTCTATGGGCCAGAAGATGGACAACCGATTATCCTCTCACATGGTTGGGGACCGAACAGTACTGTTTGGTATTATGCCAAGCGACAATTATGCGATCGCTTTCGGGTAATTGTTTGGGACTTACCAGGATTAGGAAAATCTAGTAAGCCGAAAAACAAAGACTACTCCCTCGAAAAATATGCGCGAGATTTAGAAGCCGTTGTTGCGATCGCGGGAGACAAACCTGTTATCCTACTCGGACACAGCATGGGTGGCATGATTATACTGACATTCTGTCGGCTGTTTCCTGAACAGTTAGGGCATCGGGTAGCTGGCTTAATCCTCGTAGATACTACCTACACTAATCCGGTAAAGACCTCGATATTAAGCGGTTTGTTACGCACATTGCAGAAGCCACTACTCGAACCGCTGTTGTACCTGACCATTTTGCTGTCTCCCATCTTTTGGCTAATGACTTGGCTAAGCTATCTCAATGGTTCGCTGCACATCAGCGTAGAGATTTCTGGATTTAAGGGTACGGAAACACGCGGTCAACTGGATTTCTCATCTTTGTTATCAGCATTTGCATCGCCCGGAGTTCTCGCTCGTGGCACACTGGCAATGTTCAATTACGAGGAAACAAGGACACTCTCAACAATCAATGTTCCGGTGCTAGTTGTCTGCGGCGCTTCAGACATAGCCACTACTCCCCCAGCCAGCATTCGGATGAAAGCCCAATTGCCTCAAGCTGAACTAATGACCATAAAGCCAGGTGGTCATATGGCATTGATGGAGCAGAATCAGTGGTTTTCCGAGGCTGTAGGCACATTCTGTACGACTTGCACATAAAATAGTCAGTATTTTGAATTGCCTAGTCTTACTCAAGAGAACATTGCCGCTGTAAGGCTTGCTGTAGCAAAGATTGATACTGCTCATCATCAACAATACAAGCCCCAAACCGCTCTAAGTGCGGGTTCATCATCTGAGCATCAAAGAGAATAAATTCCTTGCGTCGTAGTTGCTCAACCAACTTGACCATTGCTACCTTTGAGCCTTCAGGAATCCGGTAGAACATTGATTCACCAATGAAAGCTCCACCAATCACTATTCCTAAAATTCCTCCTGCAAGCTGATCCCCCTGCCAAGTCTCAAAGCTATAAGCCCAGCCTGCTTTGTAGAGTGCCCAATAAATCTCTTGGAGTTCAGCAGAAATCCAGGTAGAATCTCGATCTGCACAACCAGCAACGACACCTTTAAAGTCTTGGTTAATCGCGATGCTGAAGCGCTCCTGGTTCAGGACTCGACGCAGTGATTTTGGGTAACGAAATCGCTCATCTAAGGGAATTAGTGTGCGTGTCCGACTGGAGTACCACCCTAAATCACCCGTATCATCTGCCATTAAGAAGTAGCCTTGGGCGTACCCCTGGATTAGAGCAGGAATGTCAATTATCATCAACTGAACTCAGCACTGGAGTCGCTTTTGTATATTATCCAATTAGCTTACTTCTCCTGCTTCCCCTGCCCTCTGCTCAATGCCTATGGCACCTAGAATGATGCCAAGACCTCTCTTGTTGTTACCTTGTCCTTATGCCTGAACCTATTCCACCGATTACGCTCCCACCTGCCCAGAATGCTCAGCAGGAAGGTGAATGGTTGCGAGTCGCGCTTGCCAATTGGCTTGATCAAGAGTTTATTCCAGAACCTGTTAATCAACAGATTGCTCAACGGGCAGCTCAGATCTTTGTCCGCCAGCGGATGGAAGGCGAAAACGATTTGGGAGCGTTGGTGATTGCAATTCTTACAGAGATGCAGGCGTTTGACTTTCGAGAAAGCTTTTACAGCGAGTTTGCGATCGCAAATGCTGTGAGTGACTTACTCTTAGACAGCCTCGGTATTGACCGTTGCTGTGGTAATTAGTCATTAGTCATGGGTCACATTGGCTTTTTGACTAATGACTAGGAACTACCAGCTAGACTTGACAACCCCTGGCAACAGACCTTTGTGTGCCCATTCCCGCATCACATGGCGAGAGAGTCCGAAGTCCCGGTAGTAACCACGAGGACGTCCTGTCATCCAGCAACGATTACGCACCCGCGTGGGGGCACTATTGCGTGGCAGTTGTTGCAGTTTACGATGAGCTTCTAGCTTATCGCGTTGATTCGTCGCATTTTCAAACTCTTCTTTGAGCGCTTCGCGCTTATCCGCATACTTCTCAACAAGCTTTTGGCGCTTTTTCTCGCGCTCAATCATACTTTTTTTAGCCATGAATCCTTAAGTCTTCAATAAAGACAGCATTTTCTATGATATCTGATGGCTTCACCCAGATGCAGGGACAACGGTGGGAGATTCTACAAGAACTGCCTCCACAGGCGTTGCGCTAGCTAAGCCAGCACTAGGGCATAAATCCGCCAAGGCACAAGCATAACACTCTGGTTTTCGCGCTTTACAAGTCGCTCGACCATGATAAACCAGCCGAATTGACCAATTTTCCCATTCCGGTTGAGGCAAGAGTCTCATCAAATCTCGCTCAATGCGAATTGGGTCGGTTTGTTCAGTTAAGCCCAGAAGCCGACTGAGACGTTTGACATGGGTATCTACAGTAACGCCCTCATGAATGTCATAGGCATGAGCAAGCACCACATTCGCCGTCTTACGGGCAACCCCAGGCAACTTCAGGAGTTCTTCCATCCGTTTTGGCACTTCACCCCCAAATTCCGCCATAATCATGCGGCTAGCCCCTTGGATATTTTTCGCTTTGTTGCGATAAAACCCCGTAGACCGTATCAAGGTTTCAATTTCTTCCACATCAGCAGCCGCGAAAGCAGCTGCAGTGGGAAAGCGGCGGAACAATTCTGGAGTTACTAGGTTTACCCGCTCATCAGTACATTGCGCTGAGAGGATTGTTGCCACCAATAACTGTAGCGGCGTTTCGTAGTTCAGCGTACAAGGCGCTTCGGGATAAAGTCGCTTCAGACGAATTAGAATCTCCAAAGCCCGTTGTTGCTTAGCAGACCATTTACGGGTGATACTCATGGGCGATCGCGTAGATGTCCTTTTTTCCTACTGCAACAAGTTTTGTACCCAACTTGTAGGAATTAGGTTAGCTGTATCTCGAACAATCAAGAAAATACCTAAACCCAGTAATAGAACCAGTCCAGTTTGCATAATGTTCTGCTGGATTTCAAGCGGTAAAGGTTTACCCCGAACCCCTTCAATTAGCAAGAACGCCAGTTGACCGCCATCAAGGGCAGGTAAGGGCAAGATATTAATAACTGCTAAGTTGATGCTAATCAGGGCAGCAAATTGGAAAAGATCGGCAAGATTTGAACGAGCAACATTTGCCCCAATCCGAACTATTTCGACAGGGCCAGAAACCTGTCCAGCCGTTTCGCCAAAGTTACTAATCAGTTGCCCAAAACCTTGAACGATAAGAAGGGCAACACGCTCAAATTCTTCGGCTGCGGTGCTGAAAGCCTCCAAAATATTACTGGCTCGCTTACGCACAATCGTGCCATTGGGAGCAAGCTGCACACCAATCCTCCCTTTACCGTCTTGTCCTGGTTCTGGCTTTACCGTAATTGACAGGCTTTGTTGATTTCGCTGAACTGTCAACTCTAGGGGTTGGTTCGGAGATTTCTGAATCGTCTTTTTCAGTGCCTCCGTCGCTTCTAAACCTGTCCCCAAATCTTGACCATCTATGGCTAAAACAACATCGCCGGGTTTAATACCTGCTTTTTGGGCGATAGCACTACTTTCTGCGGCAACTTGAGGAATCAGAACACCCGCTTCGTTGAAGCCAGGAATCCCAACTGTTCCTGCCTGTGTGACAAGGAGGAAGTAAGCAAAAATCAGGTTGGCAATGACACCAGCGCTAATAACAATCGCTCGGTCTAAAACCGGGCGGTTGCGTAGCAAATTCGGGTCATCAGGAGGAATATCGCTATCGGGGTCATCATCTGGAAAACCAACGAAACCGCCTAGAGGAAAGGCACGGATAGCATACTCAGTTTCTGGCCCTTGGTACTTCCAGAGGATTGGACCAAATCCCAGGGAAAAGCGATTGGCGTAGATTCCCTGAAGACGAGCTGCCATGAAATGACCCAGCTCATGGACTACAATCAAAATCGCCAAAACTGCGATCGCCGCCAAAATTGACATAAGTGTTTTTTAATGTAACGATAGCTTGCGTTTTTTCATTGTACGGTCTGTCGCCAGCTAGCCGCTTGCCTCCTTGGTATGGCAAGTAGCAGTCAGCTTTTACAAGACTTCGCGTCCTAGATAGGGTTGAAGCGCTTCCGGTATCCTCACCGTTCCATCAGGTTGTTGATAGTTTTCTAGAATTGCTGACATTGTTCGCCCAACTGCTAATCCTGAACCATTCAGGGCATGAACCAACTGTGTTCCCTTTTTGCCAGCTTCTTTGAAACGAATGTTGCCCCGTCTTGATTGAAAATCAAAGCAATTTGAGCAGCTAGAAATTTCACGATATTTTCCAGCCGAGGGTAGCCAAACTTCCAAGTCATAGGTTTTGGCAGCAGCAAAGCCCAAGTCCCCCGTACACAGTTCCATAATCCGGTAGGGTAGTTTCAAGGCTTCCAAAATCGCCGCCGCATCCTGAACCAGTTTTTGATGCTCCTCTTCGGACTTACTAGGATGGACAATTTTTACCAGTTCAACTTTATTAAATTGATGGAGCCGAATCAGTCCTCGCGTGTCTCGTCCGTAGCTACCCGCTTCCCGGCGAAAACAGGGTGTATAGGCACAGTGATAGATAGGTAACTCAGATGCCTCTAAAACTTCATCTCGGTAGAGATTAACTAGCGGGACTTCAGCGGTAGGTGTAAGCCATAAATCATCAGGTTCGCACTTGAAGCTTTCTTCCGCAAACTTGGGTAACTGCCCTGTAGCTGTTAGGGATTGGCTGTTGATAAGAAGTGGTGGCATGACTTCCACGTAACCCGCAGCCGTTTGCTTGTCGAGCATGAAGCTAATTAGCGCTCGTTCTAGGGCAGCCCCCGCACCGATTAACGTCACAAATCGACTTTGAGCAATCTTCACCGCCCGCTCAAAGTTGAGAATGCCAAGCTTTTCTCCAATTTCCCAATGGGGGAGAATCTTGTCATTTTGGGGAATGAATTCGTCACCCCAACGCCGCACTTCTACATTTTCTTCTTCACTCTTGCCAACGGGTGTTGATTCGCTGGGTAAGTTAGGCAGGGGTAATAGGAGGGCTTCTATCTCCGCTTTTAGGTCTTTTTCCTGCGGTTCTAAATCACTGAGAGTCGCTTTGATTTGGTTGCCCTCGTCCCGAAGCGCTTGCAGTTCTGGCGCATCAGGAGCGCTACCTGCTTTGATTTTTTGACCAATCAGTTTACCAATTTCGTTACTGCGGGCTTGCAGTTGAGTTCGTTGTGTCTCTAGTTCCCGTTGACGTTGGTTGAGAGCCAGAATTGGCTGAAGGTCATATTGACCAACACCGCGTTTATCTAATCGTTCTTGGACGTTTTGTGGATTTTCCCGAATTTGCTTTAGGTCAAGCACAGATTTTCTCTACTACTGGGCAAGGGTTGCCGACGGCACCAATGATGACGAGTTGCATGAACAGTGCCAATTTCCAGAATACAAGAGGAGTGCAATCGACTGAG
Source organism: Microcoleus sp. FACHB-SPT15 (assembly GCF_014849525.1). Lineage (NCBI taxonomy): Bacteria > Bacillati > Cyanobacteriota > Cyanophyceae > Oscillatoriales > Microcoleaceae > Microcoleus > Microcoleus sp. FACHB-SPT15. Next base: position 53,140 of record NZ_JACJNU010000056.1, read on the forward strand.
TCTTCCCAATGTGACACAGTTCGTTGTCAAAGTACAATTTAGCGATCGCAAAAGTGCTTCGAGCCGCCTGAATCATGACTCCGGGGGGAAAAGGTAAAAAATGCGATCGCACTCTTGAGTAATCTTGCCGAGGAGGCTGATTAGCTTATTTCTAGACGCACCAATGCATTGTAGTCTGGAACTCCTTCCTTAGAACGCTTACTCTTATCCAGCAACACATTCCCTTCCGGCCAATGCACTTGCAAGTTTCCTGGTTTAATGGGTGCAATGTATACTCGCCCTTTTAACTCTCCCAAGTCATTCCTCAGAATTACCGCATCGCCATCCTTTAATCCCAACTGTTCTGCATCAACCTGACTCATCAGCACGGCCTCTCGCACCGCTCCTGTAATCGCATCCTTGCGCTCTTGCACCATGCTGTTGAACTGCTTGCCTCGGCGCGTTGCTACCAGGAAATAGCCCTCTGGTAATTCCCGTTGGGATGGAGATAAGGCTGCAAAATGCGCTTTCCCATCCGGTGTTGGGAAGTTCCAGCCAAAGCATAGATGCGCTCCTCCATACTGAAACTGGTCGCCTGCTTCCTTTAAGTGCTGGATTCCGGCATACTGAGGAATAACCTGGGCAATCTCTTGGCGAATTGCAGACGTACTATCGAACCCAAGCTTATTTGCTAAATCCGGTCGCACGCGCTCAGCCAGTTCCATAAACACGTCCCACTCTGGACGCGCCTCTCCAATCCGAGGTCCAGGAATTTCCGGGCTGAAAATTACCCGTCGTTCAGTGCTGGTTTCTGTAACTCCTCCTGGCACTTCGTAGCGCGTTGTTGCAGGTAGCAGTACTACTGTATTCTCTGGCTCCACAAGCATCTGCGTTGAAAGAACAATATCCATGTGAACCCGCAGGGGTACACGCTTTAGTGCCTCCTCCACATAATCAGGTTCCGGCAAAACCTCTAGGAAGTTGCCCCCTACCGAAAACAACACATCCAGTTGTCCCTCATAGGCAGCATCAATCATTTCCGAAGCAATCAAACCCTGAGTGGTGGGTACTTCAAAGGCCCATTGTTCGCTCAGTTTTGCCGCATTCTCTAGCGTAATCGGCTTACCACCGGGTAAGACAGTGGCGTAGCAGCCCATCTCAGCCCCTCCTTGTACGCCAGAGTGTCCCCGAATCGGCATCAAGCCGCACCCTTCTCTGCCCACGAATCCTTTCGTCAAGGCAAGGTTGATAATTGATAGCACGTTGTCTTCGCCGCACTCATGCTGGGTAATGCCCATGCTCCAAACAAACACAGCTTTGTCAGCTTCACCGACCATTTTGGCAAAGGCATACATCTCCTCGCGGGTTACCCCAGAGATACGCTCTAATTCTTCCCAAGACTGGACAGCAAGTGAGGCTTTTAGTTCCTCAAAATCTGTAGTGTAGCGATCGATAAACGATTGATTTACCCAGCCATTATCAATCATATGTTTGACAGTGCCATTCAGGAAGGCAATGTCCCCGCCCATATTCACCAGGAAGAAGTCTTCTGCAAATTTGGTGCCAAAAAGAGCGCTTTCAGGAATTGAAGGCACCCAGTAGCGTTCCATTCCTGGTTCCCGGTAGGTGTTAATGACGACAATTCGAGTACCCGCTTTTTTTGCCCAATGTAGATACTTGACCGTAACGGGCTGGTTATTAGCAACATTGGAACCAATGAAAACTAATAAATCTGTACCAATCCAGTCTTTGTAAGAGCAAGTGGTAGCGGCTGCACCTAATGCCGCTTTCAGTCCAGCCGTACTCGGAGAGTGGCAAATGCGGGCAGCGTTGTCAATGTTATTGCTTCCCATTGCCCGAACAGCTTTCTGAGTAGCGTAGTAGGTTTCGTTGACAGTGCCCCGGCTGGTAATGTAGAAACTGAGTCGATTAGGTAAGGACGCACGGATACGAGATGCTATGACATCTAAAGCCTCATCCCAGCTAACTTGACGGAAGCCTTTCTCCCCCCGTTGCCGCATCATTGGATAGGGCAGTCGCCCTAAATCACGGAGTTCAGCACTTTTTTTCCCTTTGAGTTGAGAAACCTCCTCTAACAAGTGGGCATCAAAAGCTGGCATCGTATTCATCCGCAACAGCCGTAGCCGAACATTACAGACATGAATGCCATCAACTGTCCAATCTTTCATCCCAGTTGTCCCTAAGGCGCAACCGTCACAGACACCTTTATTAAGAATTTCCCAAGCATAAGGCAATTGGTCTCGGCTCATCCAAGCCGCTCTAAAGACTTCCCAGTAGTTATTCGGGTATTGTTCGCCAATACCGAAAGGTTTCCAACTCGCCCAGTGCGAGGGATTCCAGCCCTTATTGGGTTGACGCAACATAATCGGGGGGATACTCCAAATCTTGCGGCTATATCAAGCTACGATAGGCTGGCAAGTGCCAAGCCTGATAAACATGCTAAATTTTATTTTATTTTACACGGCTACCTATAAATTAATTCCTTAGAGTTTTGGTCTAAATTGCGAAGAATTAAGGTTAAAAATTTTGAAGTAGCGAAATATACAACAAGTGTCAATTAGTTTATCAATCATTAAGTAGATGACAGAATCCTTATGGGAAATCGAACAGCAATTTCAAACTCTATTTAAATTTGCTTCAACTGGCATAGCACTTATTAGTCCCTTAGGAATGCTTAGCCAAACGAACCAGAGTTTTCAAGAACTGTTTGGTTACACAGCAGAAGAACTTAAAAACTTTTCGTTTATTGAACTGACTTATCCAGACGACCGAGGCGAGACTTCTAAAATATTCCAGGAAATACTGGCAGGAAACCGTACTCACTGCAACTGGGAAAAGCAATACTGCCGAAAAGATGGTCGTCTTATCTGGGCTAATGTATCAGCTACTCTTGTCTGTGATGCTAATGACTTGCCTCGGTATGTACTCATAATGATTCAAGATACTTGTGGGCATAAACAGGCACACTCAAGTTTACAGGATGCTCAGGCTCGGCTGGAAAAACAGGTACTTGAGCAAACGGCTGAACTTACACAGATGAATCAGCTACTTAAGCAAGAAATAGCTGAGCGGCAGAAGGTACAGGAATCACTCAAAGCTCAACAAGAATTTTTGCAAACAGTATTTAATCTTTACCCCAATACAATTTTTGCCAAAGGTAGCTTTGCCGTAGTGACTGATGCAAATACGCTTCAGTCAATGGAATCAGAATTGCAACAAGCCAAGGAGCAATTGCGAGCTGTTTTGGATGCTATGCCTGGATTTGTTGCCTGGATTAATTCTGAAGGAAAATATCTGGGTGTCAATCAATATATGGCTAATGCTTTCAATTTGTCCCCTGATAGATTTATTGGGCAAGAATTAGAATTTCTGAAAAACAGCCCTGACTTAGCTAAGTTCATGGCTCAATTTATTTCGGAATCAGCTCAAACGAGTAGTCAAGTTGTTGAAGCGCAAATCAATGGCTCAATCCGAAATTATTTAGTTGCTGCTCAGAAGTACTGTAAAAACTCTCTCGCTGTTATCGTTGGAATTGATATCACAAAACGAAAGCAAGCAGAGGCACAGATTCAAGCATCACTACAAGAAAAAGAAGTCTTACTTCAGGAAGTTCATCATCGAGTCAAAAATAACTTACAAGTCATTTCTAGTTTGCTCGATTTGCAGTCGCAACAAATTGAGGAGCAAGCGACGCTAGAAATATTTCGGGAAAGCCAGAACCGCGTCAAGTCAATGGCTCTTGTTCACGAGAAATTGTATAAATCTCAAGATTTTGCTAAAATTAATTTTGCTGAATATACTGAAAGCTTGACAAATTACTTGTTTAAAGCTTATCAATTCAATCGAGACAAGATTACCTTAGAATTAACCCTTGATGAAGTAACTTTAAATATTGATACGGCTATTCCTTGCGGTTTAATTGTTAATGAGTTAGTATCGAACTCTCTCAAACATGCCTTTCCTAATAATCAATCAGGCACAATTCGCATTAGTATGTTTGCTGATGAAACACAGCAGTTTAACCTCATTGTGGAAGATAATGGGGTTGGGTTTCCTCCGGATTGGGATCTAAAGCAGTCACAGTCACTAGGTATTCAGTTAGTCCATGTTTTAACGAAACAAATCAAGGGTAAAGTTGAACTTAACAACAGCCTAGGAAGCAGATTCTGTGTGAGCTTTCCTGTTATCAAAGATTAGAACAAAGTAGATTATCATTGTGAGAGCGAGACTGTTAATTGTTGAAGATGAAGGCATTGTTGCCTTAAATATTCAAAACCGATTGCAAGGACTTGGATACAGTGTTGTCGCAACTGTTTCTTCTGGAGAAGAAGCAATCCAAGTGGCAGGAGAAACTAGACCTGACCTAATCCTAATGGATATCAAACTAGACGGAAACGTTGATGGAATCGAAGCAGCAGCAGAAATTAATCGTCTTTTTCATCTCCCAGTTGTATATCTAACTGCTTATACCAACGACGAAACTCTCAATCGTGCCAAACTTACAGAACCCTATGGATATATCCTTAAACCTTTTGAGGCAAGGGATTTATGCACGACGATTGAAGTAGCTCTCTATAAGTATCAAATGGAGCAGCAGTTACGGGAAAGAGAGCAGTGGTTAGCAACAACGCTCAAAAGTATTGGTGATGCTGTAATTACAACTGATACAGAAGGCTTAGTAACCTTTATGAATCCGGTAGCTGAAGCGCTTACCCGTTGGAGCCTAGAAGAAGTTATTGGTAATGATTTAACTCAGGTTTTCCAAACAATCAACGAAAAAACACGAGCGGTTGTACAGAATCCGGTACTGTTGGCACTCCAACAAGGTATTACTGTTGGTTTAGAAAACCATACTTTACTTGTAACCAAGGATGGCGCTGAAATTCCAATTGATGACAGTGCGGCACCGATTAAAGATGAGGTTGGCAAAATCCTGGGAGCAGTTCTCGTCTTCCATGACAATATTGAGAAACAGCAATCAGAAGCACGTTTACAAAAGAATAATGAGCGACTAGAAGCTGAAGTTGCAAAGCTGTCTGAACAGTTAAGTCAGGCAAATGCCCAATTAAGACAAATGGAGGAACAGTTACGAATAGAGATGGCTCAACGCCAATGCTTAGAAAGAGAACTGGAATTAGGTCTTGAAGAAGAGTGAGAGTAACGGTTGCACTTCCTGTGCCTCCACTTGGGCCAGTCAACGAGGATTGCCGCAACTCTACACCCTGCTTCAGCCAAATACTCGTAATCCTTCTTTAGCCTTGGAATGCTTTTATATTCTCTTAACAAAATCCTTCTACAAGAAATTTATATTTAGTAAGCTTTAATCAGCCTAAATTAAGATTCGATGAAGCTTGACTGAAGAAACTTGACTTCAGTTAACCTTGTGCTAAAACTATTGTTAATCAGTAGCCGAAACTGTAGGTGCAGTCTCTAGAAGTGTGGACACAATAGAAGAAAGGAACTGGACACAGGAAAGCCGTCACAAGAATCGGGGAAGTGCTAAGTTGTTTGCCCCGATGGTGAACTTCAATGAATTGGCTGATGTGGGAGAGACTCCACCCTAAGCTTAGCCGTCATTACTTAAATATTTGCAAACTATTAAATAATCACACTGAGCTGAAAGGGAATAAAGGGCATTTCCTTTTGAAACAGGTTTGTCTGATGAGAGAGTTTAAAAACAGTAGCGTAGTTAACTGTTTTTAAACTGAGATTTAGGGTTCTCTAGTCTGCCTTAGGTAGATGGGAATGAAAGAGCAATCCTGAAGTCGCGTTGTATCTCTTAATCATAATCAGCCAAAATCCGAGTGTGACTATTTAGCATTCATTAGTATTTTTGGCATTGTTGCGCCATCTGGCGTTGCAGGTTTGCCCTGTAAAAGTTTGTGCTGCAAAACTACCGAGTACAGCGTTATTCAACCCGAACACAGCTATCTGTCATGCTATTTAATTCTCCTCAATTCATTTTTTTATTTTTACCAGTCACTCTTTTTGTCTTTTTCCAGATTGGTAGACGAGGTTATTTCCAGTTAGCAATATTATGGTTAGTTGCCGCTTCTTTATTTTTCTATAGTTGGTGGAACCCAGTTTATCTAGGATTACTAATTTTCTCACTGCTGTTCAACTATGCTGTGGGTTCTGCCCTAAGCCAGCGCTTCACACTACCTATTAACCAAAAGTTGCTACTGACTTTAGGCATTGCAGTAAATATAGGTTTGATTGCTTACTATAAGTACGCTAATTTTTTCGTTGATACGGTTAACGACCTAAGCGGCACAGCTTTTAATCTGAAGACGATTATTCTGCCTCTAGGTATTTCATTTTTTACCTTTCAGCAAGTTGCCTATTTGGTGGATGCTTATCGAGGAGAAACTAAAGAATACAACTTTCTTAACTACTGCCTTTTCGTTACCTTTTTCCCCCAACTGATTGCTGGTCCAATTGTCCATCACAAAGAGGTGTTGCCTCAGTTTACGCAGCGCTCAATTTATCAGTTTAACCAGGAAGATATGGCAGTAGGCATCACGATTTTCTCAATGGGGCTATTTAAGAAAGTCATGTTTGCTGACAGTGTTGCTGTCTATGCTACCCCTGTGTTTAATGCTGCAACTCAGGGTTTACCTATTACATTCTTTGAAGCTTGGGTTGGGGCACTAGCTTACTCATTGCAGCTCTACTTTGACTTTTCTGGATACTCCGATATGGCAGTTGGTGCTGCCCGGATGTTTGGGATTAAGCTACCTGTCAACTTTAACTCGCCCTATAAAGCGGTGAACATTAGCGATTTTTGGCGGCGGTGGCATATCACTCTTTCTAACTTCTTGCGAGATTATCTCTACATTCCTCTGGGTGGTAATCGTAAGGGAGAACTACAACGCAATACGAACTTGATGATTACCATGCTGCTGGGCGGATTGTGGCATGGTGCAGGTTGGAATTTTGTCTTTTGGGGTGGATTACATGGGTTCGGCTTAGTCGTCAATCATCAATGGCGTTCGTTCCGGAAATCGCTGGGACATGATTTGAAAAAGAGTCACTGGTGGAGTCGGGGGTTAAGTTGCTTTGTGACATTTATTTTTGTCGTAGTTGCATGGGTTTTCTTTAGAGCAGAGAGCATGGCACCTGCGATCGCAATTTTGAAGGCAATGAGCGGTGCCAACAGTATTTCATTGCCATCCTCCCTATCAACGAAGCTAGCCTTTCTACAAAGTTGGGGCGTGCAGTTTGATGGCTTAATGCTAAATCTCAAAGCAAGCTCTACAGAAGTAATTCTCTGGATTGGTTCTCTACTATTAATTACTTGGTTCACTCCCAACACTCAGCAATGGTTGTCTCAGTACAAGCCAGTTCTCAATCAACCGTCGGTTGGTACATCTTCAGGTTGGGGCGATCGCTTATGGCAGAAGTTACAATGGCACCCCACTTCTTTGACTAGCTTTTTGATCAGCCTCGTTACCTTTTTTACGCTTCTCAAGGTTTTGTCTGTAACCCATAGTGAATTTTTGTACTTCGATTTCTAACCATGAAAAAACTAGCGAAAAATTTTAAAGCATATAACCGACTCATCACTATCAATTTTGCGGTTTTCTCTGTTTTTATCATCTTGCTGTCATTGATTCTAGAGCAGCGTAAATTATTAACTGCACCTCAGTTTCTTGCTAGCATCAGCTTTGACGAGAAAGCGAGATTTCTTAAGGATGTAAAACCGAAAAACTCTTCATTAATTGCGGTCGGTTCATCCATAGCCGTTAATCATATAGATTCATCTCTTTTGAAGGATGCCAAGGGTAATCAAATACCGTTCACAAACTTTGCTTCTTATGGTTTGCAGATGGTTGATCTGAAAGACTTAGTTGACTTCTCTGTAGACTTGAGTGGCAAGCCTAAGACAGTGCTAGTTTTATCAGCTCCTGTTGACTTTCAGTCCTGCTCACCCAATAAAAAAATGGATGCTCACTATGTATCCTTAAAGAATCTTCATCGGGAGGATGCTGTTAACTATATTCAGTCAGGTATTGCTGCTGTGTACTACCATGCTAAATACCAAACTCTGTCGAGAATGCTAGACCCTGGCTTGATGCTAGAGGTCAGGAGACAAAGAACAACGAATAATACACTTGACTCACTAAACTTTGACTCCAGTGGCTCGGTTTTACTAGAAGTGCCAAAAGAAAATATTCCACCTGATCGATGGGAAGGAAAACAATGGTCTAAGGTCATGAGCCAGCTAAGTCAGCAAGAGGCTTGCTATAATTCTTTAGAAAATCTTGTCAACTATACCAAACAAAATGGTATGAATTTAGTGTTTGTCTTATCCCCAATCCGGCAGGAGTACTTAAGTGAGTTTGACTCAAATCAAAAGAATATGAGTTCTCATAGAGAACGCTTACAATTAATTTTGGGCAAATTCAACTATTCACTAATAGATGCCCACACTGACTTACAGCTTTCAGATGAATATTTTGTAGATGCGTTTCATTTAAACAAAAAAGGTTCTCAGATTTTAACTAAATATATAAGTCAAAAACTGAATGGTGTATAAATAGAACGCCTGAAGGTGATATCTCGATAATCAATCCGTTCTCTACCTCAAAAAACCTTATGGCTGCTGTGTCGCCAGTAGGGGAGCGGCTTGTAGTAGTGTTTTAGTGTAGGGATGTTGGGGATTGGTGAATAATTCGTGGGTAGCACCGATTTCAACGATCTGACCACTATTCATTACAGCGATACGATCGCATAAAAATCTCGCCAGCCACAAGTCGTGAGTAATGAACAAATAGGTAAGGTTAAATTCCGCCTTCAACTCCAGCATCAAATCCAGCACCTGCGACTGGACGCTGGCATCTAGCATACTCACAGGTTCATCGCAGATTAGCAGACTAGGGCGCGTAATTAAAGCCCGTGCGATCGCAACTCGTTGCTGCTGTCCTCCCGATAAATCACCTGGATAGCGATGATAGTAATCATCTGTCGGTGTTAGACCTACTCGTTCCAGCATCTCTATCACCTGACTTTTTGCCTCATCAGGAGTCGCCAGTTGATGAATAAATAAGGGGTCAGCAATACTTTGTCCCACTGTCATCAATGGGTTCAGGCAAGCATGGGGGTCTTGAAAGACCATTTGGATTTGACGCCGTGACTGCCGCAGAGACTGCCGCGATAACTGAGTTAAATCTTTACCCAGAAACTCAACAGTTCCAGAAGTTGGGCGAATTAACTGCAAAATGGTACGGGACAACGTACTCTTGCCACAACCTGATTCTCCCACCAGTCCGAGAATTTCACCCGGATTGAGTTCAAAGCTTACATTGTCTACGGCTTTGATGTAGGTCGCCTCTTTTCTGAAAACCAGTTGCTCAATAAAATTACGTTCTAAAGTGTAGTACTGCTTTAAGTCTTTAACTCGTAATAGTGGTGAGGTGTTAGCCGTTAAGGTTGAAGTGTCTGCTTTTAACGGTTGCTCGTCTACAGCTTGAATATGGAGTGCTGCTTCCAGAAGCGATCGCGTATACTCATGCTGGGGTCGCCGGAGAATCGTTCCCACCGCACCCTTTTCTACAATCTTCCCCCCATACATCACTGCTATGGTGTCGCAATATTCCCCTACCATTGCCAAGTCGTGAGAAATCAGCAGCAGCCCCATTTCTCGTTCACGGCACAGTCGTGTCAACTCCTTTAAAATCTGCGCCGCAACTGTAACATCAAGGCTAGTCGTTGGTTCATCAGCAACAATCAGCTTCGGGTTGAGTAATAAAGCAAGTGCGATCGCAACTCGTTGCCGCATTCCTCCGCTAAACTCATGGGGATACTGTGACCACCGATTAGCATCAATCTTCACCGCATCCAGCGTCTCAAGAGATCTTTCCTTACTCTGACTTCTTGATAGCTGGGGCTGATGCGCTTGTAAGGTTTCAATGCAATGTTCCCCAATCGTCATCAACGGGTCAAGCCGAGTCATGGGGTCTTGAAACACCAACGCCACGGCTTCCCCACGAAACTGACGCATCTGAGCCGGGGTCAAATCAAAAACCGATTGCCCTGAAAACCTTACTCGTCCTTCAATTCGTGTTGATTCTGGTAAGAGGCGCATAGCAGCACGTCCCAGCGTTGACTTGCCGCAACCTGACTCTCCCACCAATCCCAATCGTTCTCCAGCATCCAGCGTGAACGAAACATCATCAACTGCCCATTGGAGCGTTGGTGCTGAACGGCTTTGGGGATAAGCCACCCGCAAATTTTCTACACGAAACAGGGCTTCACTCATTTTTAGTCCTTAGTCAGTAGTTAGTTGCAATAGCCAACGACAATGGACAAAAAGCAACAACTTAATGCACAAATTGCTCAACGTGATCTAACCTAGTGACCACCACTTACTTTTCAATTCTCGTATCTGGGCTTTGAGCGTTCACTGACACTCGCCGCATCAAGTATGCCACCCCAAAATCTCCATTCGGATGCTTTTCCAGCAACTCAGCGAGTTCAAATACACGCGCTGCCAATTCGCTCCCCAACTTTTCAACGGTTGCTTGACGCTCTTGTTCAGAAAATTTGTGTTCTCGTACCTTTGTCTGCCATTCATTAGTAAATAACTGCTCAATTGTGGTGTGCAGCCCAAGGCGTTCTAGAATATCCCATTCTCCATAGTCGCACCAGATTCCACGACATTGCAGGCACCGCTCTACATAAAACGGTTTCTTCAGGTTGACCTTTGCTCGTGATAGATAGCGCTGGCACTCTGGGCATAAAGCCGCTTTGGCATCGAAGGGAGATTGGACAAAATCTACATTAATCGTTTTGGAGAGTACCGTTGGTACTACTGGATTGTAAGATTGACGTGTCTGCCAAGCTTCGTACTCACTGGCAGGAATCCAGGTTCCTTTGCACTCATCGCAATACTTTACGGCAAACTTGTTGTCGAAAATGCCGTCCAAGAGTGTTACTTTTCTACATTTCGGGCAATGCACTGATTTTTCTTCCTCAAAACGTCCGATTTTCCTATTTAATCTACTCCGAGAGGGCAGTATTAGAGTATTAGTGAGTCTACAAGCTAATGGTTTCGTTTTATCAAAAGTGCAACAGAAGCCAGCAACCGACAATGAACATCATCCACTCTAGTTAGCTCTACTGTTCCAGCAAGGCTTCACAGTAGCGAATCAGAGTCGATATGCGATCGCACACATTCGCTGTCCGAGTCTGGGTGGTTGCAGCACTCCGTGAGGCTTGCAATAGCATCAAATCCGTCTCCAAGAGCCGCATCTGCTTGTAGATTTCTGTCTGAATCGACTGCCATCGGGACATAATATCCACGGCAAAGTCATCAGCACTTAAACTCGCAACTTCCGAAAGAAATACTTGCTTTACCGCCTGGAACTGCTCAGGCAGTGCTACACTCTCGAAATCTTTTGCAATAACGGTTTGGTGCAATTCCTCTAAAACCTGTTTAAATTTTTGATAACGTTGTTGATGTGATGGCTGTAACATTCTGGCTCTCATTGATCTAGAATTAATGTAAAGAATTTTGTCTTTTTAATAAAGGAGATTGGTTAATAGCAAAGCAAGCCTTCAAGGATTAACCCTTGCAGTAAGCTTTGTTTACCAAGAAGAGATGAGCTTTCCTAGCATTCTTGCACCTGCTCCTATCGCAATTTAATAAGCGCTTACCGTCTAAAGCGCTCACTGTTGCCTCAGCTAAAGCTCCTAGCTTTTGCTCAGGTGCCCTGTACAGCCTTACCTAAAAATCCTCTCCAGTCATCTTGACCAAATTTCCGACTTTAAAAGAGGTAAGGAACAACCAATAGTTCTGCAACGCTACTGTTCTCACAGTACTTCTGCTAAACTCTCAGATCTATTTTTTACTCACTAGCAAAAAAAATTATGAATGCTACCGCCACAACCTCCGCTCTTGATCTTGATGTTCCAGGCTGGTTGCGAGACTGCTTAATCGCCGCCTCACCCGCTACTGAGAAACCAGTGCCGGATGATACCAGTTTGATTTGTCGAGCCTTTGAATTTGCTTACCAACTGCATGAAGGACAATACCGAGCCTCAGGAGAACATTACATTGCCCATCCAGTAGCCGTTGCTGGGTTGTTGAGGGATTTGGGTGGCAGCAGTGTGATGATAGCGGCTGGGTTCCTACATGATGTTGTGGAAGATACAGACATCACGGTAGAAGAAATCGAATCCCGGTTCGGAGTAGAGGTGCGGCGACTCGTTGAAGGGGTTACAAAACTCTCTAAATTTAACTTCTCTAGTAAAACCGAGCGTCAAGCCGAGAACTTTCGCCGAATGTTCCTCGCGATGGCGGCAGATATTCGGGTAATTGTCGTCAAGTTGGCAGATAGACTGCACAATATGCGGACGCTAGAACACCTGAATCCAGAGAAACAGCGCAGAATTGCCTTAGAAACCAGAGAAATCTTTGCACCACTCGCCAATCGCTTAGGAATTGGTCGCTTTAAGTGGGAATTGGAAGATTTAGCGTTTAAGTATCTGGAACCAGAGGCTTTCCGAGAAATGCAAGCACTCGTTGTCGAGCGTCGCCAAGATCGAGAAGACCGCTTAGTTAAGGTAACAGAAATTTTGCGCGATCGCTTGGAGGGAGTAGGTGTCAAGTGCATAGATATCAATGGACGTCCGAAGCACTTGTATGGCATTTACCAAAAGATGCAGCGGCAGCAGAAAGGGTTTCATGAAATCTACGATATTGCGGCGATGCGGCTGATTGTGCAAACCAAGGAAGAGTGCTATCGCGCCTTGGCAATCGTTCATGATGCCTTTCGACCGATTCCGGGACGGTTCAAAGACTACATTGGTTTACCGAAGCCAAACCGTTACCAGTCGTTACATACAGGTGTGATTGGTCTAAGTGGTCGTCCGATTGAAGTGCAAATTCGCACCCTGGAAATGCATCACGTTGCGGAGTTAGGAATCGCGGCGCATTGGAAGTACAAGGAAAGTGGCGGTTCTAGCAATACTCGCTTCACAGCAGAGGATGAAAAGCTGACTTGGCTGCGGCAGTTGCTGGAATGGCAGAATGACCTGAAAGATGCTCAGGAGTATATGGACAGCGTCAAAGATAATTTATTTGATGACGATGTTTATGTATTTACGCCAAGTGGGGATGTTGTGTCCTTGAGTCGGGGTGCAACACCAGTAGACTTTGCCTATCGGATTCACACGGAAGTCGGCAACCACTGTGCAGGTGTGCGCGTGAATGGGCAGTGGCGCGTGTTAGATAGTCCATTGCACAACGGCGACATCGTTGAAATTATTACACAGAAAAACAGTCACCCTAGTTTAGATTGGCTAAATTTTGTGGTGACACCCAGCGCCCGGAACCGGATTCGGCAATGGTATAAGCGATCGCATCGAGAAGAAAATGTTGCTCGTGGTCGAGAACTACTGGAAAAGGAACTCGGCAAAAAAGGCTTTGAATCGTTGCTAAAATCCGATCCGATGCAGGCTGTAGCAGAGCGATGTAACTACCATACAGTTGAAGACTTACTGGCAGCCTTAGGTTATGGTGAACTAACGCTGAACATCGTAGTCAATCGCCTGCGAGAAGCTGTAAAAGCCAAGCAACCAATTGAAACGGATTCACAAGAGACCGTAACTCAGACCCCTGTTGTTAAAATCCCCTCTACGGGTGGTAGTAAAGGTGAACCGATTGCTGGTGTCGAAGGGCTACTCCATCACCTTGCAGGTTGTTGCAATCCCGTTCCTGGTGAACCGATTATTGGTGCCGTCACTCGCATCCGTGGCATTTCAATTCACCGACAGGGATGCCCCAATGTTGAAAGTGTACCCGGAGAGCGGTTAGTTCCTGTTAGCTGGAATCCTACCGATGCAGATAATGGGCGTCCTCAAACTTATCCTGTCAACATTCAAATGGAAGTGATTGATCGAGTGGGTGTCTTTAAAGATATCCTGTCACGCTTAAGTGACCAAAATATTAATGTTCGCAACGCCCAAGTCAGAACTCAAGAAGGTAAACCAGCCATTATCGACCTGTGCATTGACATTCGTGACCACAAGCAACTAGAAAGTAGCTTCTGCCAAATCAGAAAAATGAGTGATATTTTGAATATGCGTCGCATCAGTCAGGTTGAGGAGTAGTTAGTTGTTGGTTGTTATTGATACCGCAGGGGCTTCGGGAGAAACCCTTCCTAATGGGTAGGACAAAGTTGGGAGGGTTTAGTGAGAATGGCAGAGTATCCCGCGAAGGAAAGCTAGTCATTGATGAACTAGCATTCCATCAAACTTATATCGAGTGCATTTGAGCAGTTCGTATATAAGTTGTCGCTTTTTGTTTGTTGCAACTAACAACCAACAACTAACAACCAACAACCAACCATGAAGCGTTCTGCCTGCCTTATCTTTAATCCAGTTGCTGGTCAAAGCGACCCTGACCAAGATTTGTCGCAAATTCAGGCGCTTTTAGATCCTGAATTCGACCTAGATATTCGCTTGACAACGCCAGAGGTTGATGCGTCTGAACTGGCGTATGATGCTGTAGCCCGTGGTGTCCATATGGTTATTGCCTCTGGAGGTGATGGTACCCTGTCGGCAGCGGCTGAAGCATTAGTGGGAACAAACATTCCTTTGGCTATCATTTCACGGGGTACAGCTAACGCGTTTGCCTCGGCGTTAAACATTCCAGACACGATTGAAGGGGCGTGTCAGACTATTTTAGGGGGAGTAACAAAGGTTATTGATGCCGCACAGTGTAACGGAAAACCAATGGTTTTGCTGGTTGGCATTGGCTTCGAGGCAGAAATGGTCGAAAAAGCGGATCGAGAAGCAAAGAACCGCTTGGGACTACTAGCTTATGTATTGGCTGGAGTGCAGCAACTACGGGAGTTTGAAACCTTTGAAGTAGAACTTGAAACAGAGGATAGAGTGATTAAGGTTTCGGCGGCGGCTGTGACAATCGCGAATGCTGCCCCACCAACATCAATTTTTGCTCAGGGACCAGCAGGTATTATTTATGATGATGGTTTGCTCGATTTAACTGTCGTAGCCCCTGCAAATCGGACGGTTGCGATCGCATCAGCTTATCACCTGTTACAGACAGCGATTCGTGGCGACGCGGCTGAAAGAGATGACATCGGCTACCTGCGAGCAAGGCGTATTAAGGTAACAACACAGCCACCTCAGAAAGTTGTTCTGGATGGGGAAATTCTTGGAACGACTCCTGTTGAAGTCGAGTGTATTCCGGGTGGCTTAACTATCTGTGTACCACAAATAGAAGAAGAGCAACCCCATGAAAGACTTGAAGGACTGCCAGAATTGGCAGTTGAGACGAGATATCCGCTGTAAAAACTATTAGCTATTAGCACTCAGCTATCAGCTTTGAAAGAATCCTTCTTTAGAATCAAGCTAATGGCTAATAGCTGACGCTAGCTGCTATAAAATATCCTTCTTGTTAGTATTAAATCTAACAATTCGATTTGTACATTTGCTTATAGCAGTTCTCAGTTAAATGAGGTACAGCTCAAATCTGTGAAAGAGCGCTTTTAGTTAGGAAAACAAAAAAGCTGATAGCTAATAGCTGACCGCTAACTGCTATATTTAACGCATGAGGGGGCTACCGTGGTGATGAACGAGATACCACGAAGATGCCATGCACTCAAAAATATTTGTTGCCATTGACTCTGCCTGAATGCTTCTACCACCACTGGCTTGGAGGACTTTCTCGGTCAAAATGACATAGGCGAGCGTCTCACGAAGTTCCACAGAAATAATGTCTGTTTCAACCTCAATATATTTTGTATTTCTAAATATCTGCATCCAGGATGACTCAATTTCCTTCCAGCCTCGCAGTGCCCTACGTCCGGGATGAATACAAAGAGTACCAGTTCCTTGCGACCAAATAGTACTCATCGCTTCAATATCCTTTTTCTCAAAGGCTCGATAAAACGCTTCGTTTGCCGCTAAGACTTCACTTCGTCCGTTGTTCATCGGTATACCTTGGGGTCAAATTCTACTACTTGATTGTTAAAGGCAGAAGTTATAGCAGTCGAAGTATAGATTAGGACATCAACGAAGACTATGACCCTTAGCCAGAGCTATTTGGCTGAAAGCTGACCACTGAAAGCTGACTGCTGCTTGCCATAGCACAATATTATCCAACCTTAGATGCTCTGCTACCTTATCTAAGTCATGTCTCACTGACCCGTATGATTAAGGAAAGGGTTAGAGCATAACTTTGTGGCATGGGTATCGTTTGGGAACTAGATTTTTACTCGCGTTCGATTTTGGACGAAAACCAGAAAAAGGTATGGGAAGTCTTACTGTGTGAGAGTCCTTTAGATACGCGCCAATCCACTGAGGAGTTATTTCGCTATGCCAGTTGGTGCCCCAATCAGCAGGTAAATTCGATTTGGCTGCAAAGTGCGATCGCAGAGGCAATCGCTCAAAGTAAACAACCCCCCGAAAAAATTCGCTTCTTTCGGCGTCAGATGAGCAACATGATCGTCAAAGCCTGTGAAGATTTGGGCATCCCCGCTCAAGCGTCGCGCCGCACCTACACCATAGATCGTTGGCTGCAACAACGGGCAAAGGATTTTTACCCCAGCCAGCCTGGATATCAAGCCTCAGCAGAGGTATCTTCGTTTGTCCGTTATGAACCCGAAACCCCGCAAGCATTACCGGATGCTTTGGAAGGACAGAAGTGGGCGTTTGTGAGCTTGGAAGCGGCGGCTTTTGAGGAAATGGATGAGTGGGACATTGCCTTTGGAGAAGTGTTTCCTCTCTCGCTGATGGAACTTGCGCCCGACACTCGAATTCCCGGCATCATTATTTTTTCCTCCAGAGCAACTCCCGTGGCAGCCTGGATGTCAGGCTTAGAGCTTGCGTTTGTCAGATTTGAGAGTGAGCCAGTTGCTAGATTGTTACTCGAAACGGGTGAAAGTGATAGCTGGATTCTGGCTAATATTAAAGACGCCCAAACGTTAAATGAGGCTAGAGGCTTTGAGTCAGCGAAGGAAAAGGCACAACGGGTACATTTTCTTGCCGTGCAATCTAGCCCAACCTCAGAAGCCTTTGCAGGATTTTGGCTGCTGCAAGAGTTGAAGTAGCGCTTCAACGGTCAGTAATTGACGTTTAGAATCAGTGACAAGCCTCTACCCTTCAACTTAAGAGAGAAGAACACCTGACAACGGACAATTAAGAACAGACAACTGATAAAAAGGTTTTAGTTATGGGTTCTAACGATTTGCCAGAAGCCCTACACGCCGAACAACTGTTAGAGTTAGCGGCTCAAGCAGGGGTGAAGCAAGCAGAGGTTTATCAGTCGCGATCGCTTTCTCGACCAGTGTTTTTTGAAGCCAACCGACTGAAGCAGCTTGAAAGCAGCCAATCGGAAGGAGTAGCCCTTAGGCTGTGGCGAGAGGGACGTCCAGGACTTGCTGTTGCTTATGGACCAGTGGAACCCCAAGATTTGGTCGATCGCGCGATCGCCATGACGTATCTCAATGAACCGGAACCCGTGGAACTTGCTGGGGCAAGAACTGATCACTATCCCGATCTCGGAGAGACAGTGCCAGTGGAAGCCTTGGTTGAAATGGGTAAAGTTGCGATCGCTCAGATTCGTGACGCTTACCCGGAAGTCCTGTGTACAGGACAGTGGGAATGTGAAGAGGAAACAACACGTCTGGTTAACTCTCAAGGCTTAGATTGCCATTACACCGACACAACCCTGAGTTGCTTTATTGGAGCAGAATGGGTACGGGGTGAGGACTTTTTGAGCGTCTATGATGGTCAGACTGAGCGAGGGACGCTGACGATTGAAAAAGTTGTTCAGCAAATTCTACAACGTTTGAGTTGGGCAAAAGAAAATGTCTCTCCTCCCAGTACTCGTGTACCCGTTTTACTAACTGCCAAAGCCGCTGATTTGCTCTGGGATACAGTTCAGTCAGCGTTAAATGGGAAACAAGTGTTAGAAGGAGCTTCCCCTTGGAGCGAGATGTTACGCGCTAAATCCCAAGGTGTTGTTTTACTGACAGACTTGATCCCGCTTGTCACGTCCGACACCCTCACAATCACTCAGCAACCAGATACTGGCCCCTATAGCTGCCCCTTTGATGATGAAGGCACTCCTACCCAACCACTTTTGTTGATTCGAGAAGGACGATTGCAGCAGTTTTATTGCGATCGCACAACAGGACGACTGCTAGGCACTAGCACGACTGGTAATGGCTTTCGTCCTGGTATGGGTAGCTATCCGAGTCCCGGCTTAGTTAATATGCTGGTTCAACCGGGAAAGGGTTCGCTCTGTGACTTGATTGGGCAACTCGATGAGGGACTCGTTGTAGATCAGTTGTTAGGCGGTGGTGCTGGACTTAGCGGGGAGTTTTCAGTCAACGTTGAGTTGGGCTACCGAGTGCAAAAAGGAGAAATCATCGGTCGAGTGAAAGACACGATGATCTCTGGAAATGTCTACACTGTCCTGAAGCAATTGGTAGCCCTAGGTGGCGATGCCGATTGGAATGGTCCTTGCTACACGCCATCGCTAATTGTAGAAGGAATCTCCACTACGGGTAGAAGTTAGTTGTTGGTTGTTGGTTGTTAGTTGTTAGGTAGGAGAAATCATTGAGAAAGAAATGTTAACCTAAAAAAATCTCAAAACAAATCACTATCCTTATAACAACTGGCAACCAAACAGTTCTGTAATTCAAGTAACAAATAACCAAAAAGTTATAGCTGTCGCTATAAGATTAGGACAGATTTAACAGCCCAAACAACCACTTACTAGTAATAAACCCTCTGCCTTTTGCCATACAACAAACCGATGATAGACTTTAAGCAATTTGAAGTT
Organism: Microcoleus sp. FACHB-SPT15; assembly: GCF_014849525.1. Lineage (NCBI taxonomy): Bacteria > Bacillati > Cyanobacteriota > Cyanophyceae > Oscillatoriales > Microcoleaceae > Microcoleus > Microcoleus sp. FACHB-SPT15. The sequence goes on from NZ_JACJNU010000056.1 coordinate 71,957, forward strand.
TTGAGTTTTGATTGCTACGGGACACTCATTGATTGGGATAATGGGATTCTAGGGGCATTAAAACCTATCCTCTCAAACCATAATGTAAGCCTCAGCGATGAGCAAATTCTTGAAGCTTATGCTCAAGTTGAAGCGGCTCACCAATCTGGAGACTACTTAAAATACAGAGAAGTTCTTAAAAGATTAGTCCAAGCCTTTGGGGAAAGATTGAACTTTATACCAACAGACGCTGAAGCCGAGTCACTGGCTGAATCAATTAAAGGTTGGGAACCTTTCCCCGATACCGTTGAAGCCCTAAAAGCTCTGAAAAAAAGCTATAAACTTACAATTATTTCCAATATCGATGATGATTTATTTGCCGCTACGGCTAGAAAACTAGACGTAGAGTTTGACTGGATAATCACAGCGGAACAAGTCAAATCTTATAAACCCTCTCGACAAAATTTTGAGTTTGCCCTTCAACGCATGGGCATCACTCCAGATAAACTCTTACACATTGCTCAAAGTGTTTATCATGACATAATTCCGACAAGAAGCATGGGATTATCATCGGTATGGGTTAACCGCAGAGGTGAGAAACAAGACAATCAGGTGATAGACTCAGCAAGTGGAAAACCAGATTTGGAAGTACCAGATTTAAAAACCTTGGTGTCTCTCATGAGTTTAGACTCATGAAAAAACCTAATAAGCTTGGCTGGGATATAGCGGTTTCCTGGAGAGATGAGGTATGGCAGGAGGTTTGTGAAACTTGCTCTCTACGCAAGGAAAACAAAAAAAGCTGATACGCGACAAGCTGACGGCTTTCTGCTATAAGTTTCAGGTGCTAAGTAAACGGGCAAAAATAAACCTACCCATTTAGGGAGTTGTCTCGTTAAAATTTTATATTCACCAACAACTAACAACCAACAACCAACAACTAATTTCTGTTGTCCAGCATCTACTATCTGTCGCTAGCGACAAATGACAACATTGCCCGTATCCCTTCCCAAGCGCTTTCGTCAATGGCTGTTACCGAGGCGCCGCCTTGCGATCGCAGAAGCCTGTTTGATTGGTTTAGTATCTGGACTCTCTGCCGTCTTACTCAAGCAAAGTGTTGGTCTTTTTGGTTCATGGCGTGTTCAGGCTTCTCTCTTGCTACCCGCTAGCATAGCCTTACCCGCGATCGGACTTTCTTTAGGGCTACTTTGCGGGTTTATCATTGAGCGTTTGTCATCCGAAGCAACGGGTAGTGGTATTCCACAAATTAAAGGCGCACTCGCTCAGTTTCCCATTACTCTCAATTTACGAGTCGCACTCGTCAAGTTAGTCAGCAGCATTTTATCCCTGTCGGCGGGGCTAACATTGGGGCGACAAGGGCCAACGGTTCATATTGGTGCAGCGATCGCAGGACAAATGAGTCATTGGGTGCCGACTTCTCCCGATCACCGACGTCAGATGATTGCAGCCGGGGCGGGTGCTGGTTTAGCAGCAGGTTTTAATGCTCCCCTTGCGGGAATTTTATTTGTCGTTGAAGAACTACTACGTGACCTCTCAAATCTGACATTAGGGACAGCAATTCTTGCCTCTTTCATTGGTGCTGTTGTCTCGCGGCTATTGGGTGGACGGAGTTTAGATCTCAACCTGCAACTCACCGACCTTTCAAGCGGCTTCAGTGCGCCAGAAATTCCCTTTTATGTGTTGTTGGGTGTCTTAGCTGGATTGCTAGGGGCATTGTTTAATCAGGGACTGCTTGCCAGCCTTACCCTCTACGAACGCCTGAACCTCAGATTACCCATACGAATTGGCTTAGCGGGGATGATTTGTGGCTGTGTTGTGGCACTGCTGCCGATTTCCTTCCGAGACAACAACGGTTTACGGGAGTTGTTACTCACGGGTGAAGCGAGTTGGCAATTCACAAGTGTTGCCTTTGTTGCCTACTTTATTCTCACGTTAGTTTCCTATGGTTCCGGCGCACCAGGCGGTTTGTTTCACCCCTCTCTTGTGCTAGGTGCGGCGCTGGGTTACTTAGTAGGAGTTGCTCAATCTCATCTGTTGGGAGTAGGTTTGCCGACAAGTTACGCCTTGGCAGGCATGGGTTCATTTTTTAGCGCTGTCTCAAAAGTCCCGATTACGGCGATTGTCATCGTGTTTGAGATGACAACAGACTTCAATCTCGTGCTGCCATTGATGATTAGCTGTGTAACCTCCTACCTGATTGCCGATAAGTTAGCAAAAGGCTCACTGTATCAGCGTCTCTTGGAATTGAAAGGCTACACATTGCCTACTCAACAATTAGAGAAGGGTTCTTTATCGGGATTGAAAGCCTCGGACTTAATGCAGCCCAAAGTTGAAACTCTGGCGAGTCAGATGACGTTGGATGAAGCGGTACGGGCGTTTTCCCGCTCCCATCATCGCGGTTTTCCGGTACTCGATAACGGTGAATTGGTTGGGATTATTACTCAAACAGATTTGGCGAATGCAAGCCAGCGCCAGTTGCCTGGGGATACAACGATTTCACAAATCATGACCCCTCAGCCAATAACGGTTATCCCCGTTGACCCATTGAGTCAGGTTCTCTATTTGCTCAACCGTTACAAACTGAGCCGATTACCCGTTATAGAAGGTCGGAAACTAGTAGGAATTATCACCCGTGCCGATATTATTCGTGCTGAAGCTGACCAACTCAGTGGTGATGACCAAATCGAGTCTCGTCCTGAACCGTCTTACGTGGTGTATCAAACTCATGCTCCAGCAGTAGGACGAGGGCGTTTGTTAGTTCCTCTGGCTAATCCGCAAACGGCACCGATACTATTACAACTTGCTTTCTCAATTGCCCGCGATCGCGATTACGAAATCGAATGTCTCCAGGTTATCCCCATCCCTCGCAGTCATAATCCCGCTCAGACATCTGTAAAAACAACTAAAAGTCGTCGCTTACTGCGTATGGCAGAAAAACTGGGGCGAGATTGGGAAATTCCCGTTCACACTCAAATTCGGGTTGCCCACGATACGGCTCAAGCGATTCTAGAAACACTTAAAGAGCGACATATTGGTCTAATTTTAATGGGATGGAAGGCAGAGCCACCGACTAGCGCAGGTCGTATCTTTGGCAATGTTGTGGATACTCTGATTCGGCAAGCTTCCTGTGATTTAGTGTTGGTCAAGCTAGGGCATCGGGAAGAACAACATGATGATGGGACATCTGCTGCGGCTTGTCCCTTACCAATTGCCTGGAATCGCTGGTTAGTACCCATTGCTGGGGGACCGAATTCAAGCTACGCCTTGCAACTTTTACCTGCTCTCGCTTCCCACAACTCGATGACAACGATTAAAGTGACTCAGGTTTTTACTCCTTCTATACTTTTACCGGACACCACTGGATTAGAGAAAGCCGCCTACTACCTAAGCGACAAACTCAACACCAGCGTCATGACAATTCCTGTACGTTCTTATTCTGTGCCTGATGCTGTGATTCATCTGGCTCACGCCGATCAGTGTGATGTTGTTGTTTTAGGCGCGAGTCGTGAAGGGCTCTTACAAAAGGTGATACATGGAAATATTCCAGAAGCGATCGCACGGGGCGTTAACAGCACGGTGATTTTGGTACGGGGGGCATTGGAGTAGTTGTTAGTTGTTAGTTCGCTTCTTTTGCCTCTCGCTACATAATGATTAGGTACTCTAGCCAATACGATGTCCCTGACTTCCTGATTTTCTGAATTTAAAAAAGGTTTATTGTTTGTTGCTAGTTTTCATCCTGCTCGTCGTGTCCCTTGAGCATGGAAGTCTAACTTAGGAAATAGTGCTTGATAAAACAGATATACCGTAAAAGGCGATCGCTTTTTACTCAGCAATCACTGCGACTTCTTGAGCCAAGAACTGATGTAAAGTTCTTCTAACCTGAAACTCTTTGTGAAGGTTGCTGCTTGCTACACCGAGAACTGGCATTTCCTGTCTACAGCGAGAACAATACCAATAAATGCTGTTGTGACGAGCATGACGGAGCAACCGAGTAGAGCAACATGGACAATCGTTCATGGTATTCCTGGAACCCAACACCTATGAGAGTACAGGTTATAAGTTAAAAATTTGGGTAAGAAATCGGAAAAAAATCGGGAAGAATTAATGTGCCAGAAAAGCTTAACAAACGATTTTTAAGAATTATAAAAATTACTCTGCTGTTGAATTTCTGAACTAAGGCAAACACTATAGCAAAAGGCAAAGGGCAGAAGGCAGAGGGGTTTTATGTTTATTACTAGTAGGTGGTTGTTTTAGCCATTAAATTTTTCCTAACCCTTATGGCGATAGCTATAACAAAAAAGCACCTTGAAGAAGGTGCCAAGAGAGGTGGCAAAAACCAGCCTCCAGCCTATGTACTATTTTTAGCTAACCCTGTGAGCGTGAGGTTTGCGAGCACCAGCTGAGGCTCCTGCCAGTGAAGCAGCTAAACCTAGCAAGGAACCAATCACAAATGACCATAATCCTTTAGCTGCATTGCCAGCAATATCACGAGTTTGGTCAGCTGAAGGTGCGTTGGGCGCGTTGTTTGGTAGATTAACACCGCCCTGCTGTTGAACTTGGCCGATAACTTCTCCAGCATTGGAGGCAGCAATTCCAAAAGCACCCGTTACGCCACTTGCCAATAGCCAAGAACTCAGTGCCAGGGTTGTTGCCCAAAGAACTGCTCCGTTTAAAAGCGCTGTGCTACGGTTCATCGGTCCACAAGCGCGGGCGGCAACCCAACTGCCAACGAATAGCGAAATTAACAAACTGATGATTGACCAAATCCCTACACCTGTGCCAACGCCAGGGGCATTTGATCTAGGGGCACCTGAACCTGAAAGGAAGCTTGAGCCGATCGCAGCACCCAAGGCACTCAAAATCAGTTGAGTTGCTAAGGCAACTACAAGACCTGAAATAATCGGACCCCATCTAACGCGATCGTGATATTCGACTACTTGATTAACGATTGGGGGTTCAGTGAGTATACTATCCCCTGGACGATTTACATATGACATAAGTTTGCCCTCCCTTGCTCCTTGTGTGCTAGAAGCTCTTTGGATTAATTCCTTCTTCGTTTTCAGTCTAGAGCGGGAGTGCAAATAATTTCTCTATCACTAGAAAGAGTTAGATTTTCCCTCAAGAGGAAGAGTTTATCAAGGCTGTGTTAAGAGATGATGTAGCTTATATGACTTTAGTTGGGCATAGAGTGAACTAGAGAATTTTGGTCAAGTAAAGTTGAATCGTTGCGGGGTATCGGTAGGCCCTGATGAAAGCGAAATCGATACCACAAGAAAAGCGATCGCACCCTTTTGAAATACAGAAATTCAGTCTCAGAGATCTCTTAGCACAACTATAGGTTTATTTTAGTGGCACAAAGGTTTCACCTATTTGCTGGTCATTAGTTTCGTAAAAAGTTAGTAACTAATGACGATGAGTTTACTTGAGACTAACCGATGTTTATCAAACTCATAATTGAGCCAGTTATTGATTGAGTGCCAAACCAGCATTAAGCAATATACCTAACACAGAACGAATGGCTCTGAGTTCCTCTGGAATCTCAATCACAAAACTATCAGGACTGCCATTAATCAAGGCATTGTAAGCCTCAATTGCCGCTTGAAACTGGGCAGCATCGACCGTCCCACCAGCATTTAGTCCTCGCAAACTAGCTACCAAGTTTGCTGCAAGAGATGCATCTGCCCCAGCACTGACTAACCCACTTTCAATCTGAGCCGCACTAGCACTAACATTGCCGTTGGCCGTCACGAGGACTTCTAGATTTTGCTGTATCGTGAGTGGAATTGCAGTCGGAGTATCAGTAGAGAGTACGGGTAAATTTCCCGCCGCCAACTGCTGATTTACTAAACTTGCTGCACCGTTAACCGCCTCTTCAATGGGTCGAGTGATGTAAACGATGACTAGCTCACCCCCCTCACTGGGGACGAGTGCCCCATTAACAATATCACTGGTTGTAACAATCGCACCCGTTGTATCTGACTGGTTGCCCGACTGAGCTTGTGCTGTTGGAGCGTGAGACACAACACCCGCAATGGCTAGGGCAAAACCTAGTCCAAGGTGTAAAGGAAAATGCTTAATGTTCATAACTTTCCTTCGGAATTGATGACTTAAAACGATATCCCATAACCAACACCCAGAATAAACCGGGTACCATCACCCGCTGTACCCGTAACATCAGCCGCTGCTGGGGTGATGACTAGGGGTACCCCACGGATTGGCACAATTGAGGCTCCCAAGTTCAAATCTTGACCCGTCCACTCGGCAATCACAGTAATGGGTTCAGCAACTCGTACCCCAACACTACCAAACACATTAGGGTCTTTGTCTCCCTCTTCAATATTATCTTCTGAGCGGAAACGACCACCGCCGACACCTACCGAAGCCGTGATTGTACTCAGGGGTTGAGATGCGTCCCGGCGTAAGCGGAAAACTTTACTCGCAACACCGTAAACGCTGCTGCCACCATCGGTATTGCCCCACTCAATTAAATTCTCTACGCCGACTGCCACCGCAAAGTCATCGGGAAACAAGCGATGCACCTTGAAGCTAACGCCACCATCCTCAAACGTATCGCCCTCTAAGTCATAAATTGACACTGCCGTTTCTAGAGCAACCAGTCGTCTTGGATCACCTAGACCAAAACCTACCACAGCCGCGCCATCATCTATGTCAGTAAAACGCGCTCTCTCCTGATAAGTTCCTCCAAAGAAAATGTTGCCGCTTTCAGCGCCAAATGCTGTTGGTGTACCAATACTTGACCCTCCTCTAATAAATCGCCTAATGCGTTCTTCTACTGGTGGTTGTGGGAAAAGAAGTGCTTGGCGCGTATCCGCAACTTGATCAGGGGATGTGGTAGGCGGTGCTGCAACGGGTTCGTAGCCAACAATGTACTGGGCAGCAACATCATTAGCACTAAGTTGCGGTAGGGTTCCCTCGTTCACTAAAGCCTGATAGATAAACGCCGCTACATCAGCGCGAGTGGCAACCTGGTTGGGATTTAAGAAAGCAACATCCGGATAGTTGACCACTAGCTGATTGAGAGCGGCGGCGGCGACGCTATTGCGGGCAAAGGTAGGAATTTCGGGAGCGTCTTGAAAGTTTGTACTTAAAACGGTTGCGGGATCGTCGGGTGGAGACAAATCAAGCCCACTTACTAAAGAAACCAACACTTGAACACGAGGTATATTTTGCTCAGGCTGAAAGATGTTATTCGGGTATCCTTCCAGAAATCCTGTGCGATAAGCTGCCTGAATCGCCTCAATACCCCAGTAAGTTGGGGGAACATCAACAAAATTGATTCCTGCACGTTCAGGCGCTCGTCCAAACGCCTTACGAATCATTGCGGCAAACTGAGCGCGAGTTACTGGTTCATCGGGGCGGAACGTACCATCCGGAAAACCCAGAATCACCCCTCGTGCAGCTAGGACTTCAATAAAACTCCGTGCCCAGTTATTTTGAATATCAGGAAAAGTTCTGCGTTGAGCCAGTTGTGCAGCTGTACCCGTTGCAGGTTTTTGCCCTCCTGGAGAGGCTTTTTGGGGACGAAGAGCCTCCGCTCCTAGCATCGTATCCAAGAGCGATTGACCCAGTGAACCCCCATAATTAGCATTGGCAGTCGTGCTAGTTGGCTTCGCTGCGACAGGATTGGCAAGACCTGCGGCAGCGGATAGCATAGTACTACTCAAGATTGAACCGATTAAAATATATCCCCAGTAGCGGATATGCTTGTTGAATTGATAGAAATGACCCGTGCATCTCGCTATCCTCATCACCTTTCCTACTCTTCCGAAGTTGAGTTGATTATTCAAAGGTTACACGAGTTTAGTGGACTTTATATCATTACACTTCTACCGGAACTTTCTCCAAAGTTAGCCTGACTTTGAGTAGAGAGAGTCAACATTTCTGTAAGGGATACTGTTTAAAGTGAGCGCAAAAAGACGTTCTGAGATAGTTGGTCGAGTTGGTGTGACGAGTAGTGGTTTAAGAAGACGTATGAATCGACCGATCGCAAGTTTAACTCTACTCGCGTTTTTCGCCGTTACGGTTGCCACTCCGATCCAGGCACAAATCCCTGGTTTGTCTCCTGGGGCAACACCTGGAGCAACTGGAGTGGGTAGTCCACCTCCTGCAACACCCTATACCCTAGGAGCAGGCGATCGCGTTCAAGTAGCGGTCTTTGATGTTCCAGAATATAGCGGTGAGTATGTGGTCTTAGTTGATGGCAGCCTCAATTTACCTGTCATCGGTAGCATATCTGTTCGGGGATTAACGCTTCAACAAGCGACAGACGTGATTTCCTCTCAATATGCCCGCTTTGTGAGACGCCCCCTGATCACAATTAGTCTAATAGCAGCTCGCCCCGTTGTTATCGCGGTGGCAGGCGAAGTTCAACGCCCTGGAACTTATTCCGTCGCCGTAGGAGGAGGTGGCGCTGGGGCAACTGGAGGACAGTTTCCGACAGTGACACAGGCAATTACCCTAGCTGGGGGCATTACTCAATCTGCTGCCGTTCGTGATGTGCAAATTCGGCGTCGCACCTCCCCGACAACAGAGCAAGTCTACAACGTCAACCTTTGGGAATTACTACAAGGCAACTTGGCTCAAGACGTTGCGTTGAGAGATGGTGACTCAATTTTTATCCCATCCGTCGGCAGCTACAATGCCGCTGAAACTCGTCAACTGGTGGATTCTAGTTTCGCTCCACAACAAATTGAGCCAGTTAATATTGCCATAATTGGCGAAGTCGCCCGCCCAGGCCCTTATTCCGTGTCAGGAGGCGGCGTAGGGACTGGTGGTGCGACGGGTGCAATCACAGGTTCTGAAACAGGCGCAGTCGGTGCTGGTGGAGGCGACGCTGGTCCCCCTACTGTGACTAAGGCAATTCAAGTTGCTGGTGGTATTACAGCCCTTGCTAATATTCGCGAAATCACGATCACCCGCGCTACCCGCACAGGTGGAACCCGTGTGATTCCAATCAACTTATGGGCACTCTTACGTTCAGGTGACCTTAATGAAGATTTTCTCTTGCAAGATGGAGACACAATCATTATTCCGACAGCAACAGCACTCGACCCAGCAGAGGCAGGCCAACTGGCAGAGGCGAGCTTTGCTCCTAATGAAATTGTCGTGAACGTAATTGGGGAAGTTGAAGCTCCAGGAGCAATCACGGTGCCACCCAACACCCCTTTAAATCAAGCTGTACTAGCGGCTGGTGGATTCAATCCTCGTTCCCGTAGGAGTTCCGTTGATCTGATTCGTCTTAACGACAATGGAACTGTTTCCAAGCGCCGGATTTCAGTGGATTTAGCTCAGGGAATTAATGAGGAAGGCAATCCTACTCTCCGAAATAATGATGTCGTTGTGATCAGACGCAATACCCTTGCCAGCGTTGGGGATACTCTAGGGAACGCCCTAAATCCCGTTGGCAGCTTTTTAAACATACTTGGCATATTTAGAACCATTACTGGTGATTAGGGCAGCGTCAGCTTAAGCATTTCCTCCTTGAAGGAAACAGGGGAAAGCTAAAAGGGGAGAGGGAATGAGACACTTCCTTTCCCCTTGTCTTTTTGAAAGATGTCGTTAATAGTCAAGTTCCCGATCGCATTCATCAGCAGGGTTGGAGACTCTATTAGTACAGTCCTATTAAAAGGAGTTTCCAATCGATCTAGTTTCTGTATACTATCCTGTACATACCAGATACAAAATTCAACAGCAAACGGATTTTTCTGATAGCTCTCAATCAAACACACAAGGACGAGGGGCACGATGGAGAGGGGCAATATTCAACAGCCGTTATCATCTAATAATGGGAATGGGAATGGGAAACATTTATATTTACCGTCACCAATCCCCCTGACTCAACCTGTGGACAAAGAGCAGGATGAGCTAAATCTGCGCCATCTCGTAAGTGTGGTACGGCGTCGTGCTGTTGTAATTGCTGGTGTGGCGATCGCAGTTACCTCGGCGATCAGTTTTTGGACGTTCAGCCAGACACCCAAGTATGAAGGGAAGTTTCAGCTCTTAGTAGAGCCGGTTACAGAGGAAGGAAACTTGGACAAGCTGACACAAGTACCCGGTGTCAGCGAAAGTCCCGGTTCTATCCTAGATTACGACACGCAAATTGAAGTCTTACGCAGCCCGAATTTAATGGCTCCTATCCTTGAGGAGATTGAAAAGGACTACAAAGATGTCAGCTACGACTCTTTGATTGGGAGTAGTGAACTGAACATTGAGCGCTTAGCAGAAACCAAGATTTTGGAAGTTCGCTACCGCGATACAGACCCGAAGAAAGTTCGATTTGTCTTACATCAGGTTGCTAGAGGCTATCTGCGGTACTCGCTTCAAGAGCGGCAAATTAATCTAAAAAAAGGGATTCAGTTTGTTGAAGGTCAGTTGCCACAACTTCGCGATCGCGTAGACAAACTTCAGGGACAACTACAAGCATTCCGGCAGCAGAACAATCTCCTCGACCCCGAAACTCAAGCGCAACAGCTATCAACTCGCGTGAGTGCTATTGAGCAGGAGCAATTGCAAACTCAGGTTGGTTTAAGAGAAGCTCGCTCCCTCTATACAACAATCTCTTCCCAACTTGGTCTATCACCAAACGAAGCCTTGGCAACAGCGGCTCTCAGTGAAGCCCCTCGCTACCAAGAGTTACTCAATAAGTTACAAGAAGTTGAAGCTAAGATCGCGACTGAGTTATCACGCTTTACCGAAGAAAGCCCAACTGTCCAGGCACTACGCAACGAACAGCGAAATCTCTTGCCACTGCTAGAGCAAGAATCCCAACGGGTGCTGGGGGCAAATCTTTCACAGGTTAATGTCTCGAATGATTCCCCCAATTCGATTCGCTTAGAACTGACTCAGCAACTGGTTGATGCAACCAACCAAATACAAGTTTTGCAAGTGCGACAAAATGCGATCGCCCAGGCAGAACGTAGCCTCAACCTCCAAGTAAAACAGATGCCGGTGATTGCGCGTCAATACACCGATTTACAACGAGAACTCAACGTTGCTACAGAGAGCTTAAACCGCTTTTTGGGATTTCGGGAAGGTCTTCAGATTGAAGTTGCTCAAAAAGCACTCCCCTGGCAAATCATTCTCAAACCCCAAGAACCCCAATTTCCAGTGTCTCCTAATACTCAACGGAACATCCTGTTGGGCGCGGTTGCGGGGTTGTTGTTGGGGATAGGAGCCGCTTTATTAGTTGAACGCCTCGATAATGTATTCCACTCACCCGATGAACTGAAAGACCGCAGCAAACTGCCACTACTGGGTGTTATCCCGTACAACAAGCAACTCAAAGTGATAACACCAGTTGCTACGGTAGCAGAAATGGTTCCTGCTGAAGACTCCACAACTGAGAAGAAAAATCGCCGTAAGCCACAGTGGTACACAGCTTCTCCCTTCTTAGAGTCGTTCCGCTCCCTGCACACTAATATTCGCTTTCTCGGAAGTGATACGCCAATCCACTCGATTGTCATTAGCTCAGCCACTCCCGCAGACGGCAAATCGACTATCGCCGTTCACCTAGCTCAAGCCGCCGCCGCAATGGGTCAACGGGTACTTTTGGTCGATGCTGACCTGCGCCGTCCCCAGGTGCATAAGATTTTGGGCTTAGAAAATAAGGTGGGGCTAAGTAACGTTATTGCGACTGGAATTACTGCTAAACAGGCAATTCAGCGATTGCCAATGTGGGATCACCTGTATGTATTGACCGCTGGTCAGCTACCACCTGATCCAACTCGACTTTTATGTTCCAGGAAAATGCAGTATTTGATGGAACAATTTCACGCTGTTTTTGACCTGGTTATCTATGACACTCCACCAACACTGGGGCTTGCTGATGGAAGACTTTTAGCAGCCCACACTGATGGTGTGGTTATGGTTGCAGGACTAGGGAGAACTGACCGCTCAGTGCTAATGCAAGCCTTGGATGGGATGAAAGTTTCCAATGCGACGGTCTTAGGCGTAGTCGCTAACGGTGTTAAGGGCTATACAACTAGCTCCTACTACAACTATCAACAGTACTATGTAACTGACTCAGAAGTCCTGAGAGCAAAGCAGCTTTTGCAGAAAAAAATAGATTAAGAAATTGTACAAAAGTAACGCGATCGCTTTTTGTTGATGACAAAGAAGGAATTACCTCAAGCAGGCAACTAAAATGCTGATTAGCTTGGAAGTATCCTGCATCACTGACGTATCTATGTTAGACGCACAATCAATTGAGCCTTAGCAAGAAGAATTGCCAAAGCCATGGGTTGAATCAATTAAACTAAATGAATAGTTTTTCTGAATTTAGCAATTTTAAAACGAGAAGATTAAGTTTATGAAAATAGTTGATAATTAATTATGGTTCTTCAGTACTTAGTATGCTAAATATATAGCGAAACAAGAAAAGAAGAGATAAATTTAGTGTATCTAAGAGTGAGCAAACCCTGACTGACATTGACAGATGAGGCGCATT
>NZ_JACJNU010000057.1:0-17813 GCF_014849525.1 Microcoleus sp. FACHB-SPT15
AAATTCTCCCCTCCAAGCTTGATTATTACGTCAATTGAACGTTCGATTCGCACGGGTGCCATTATCTCTCAAACCGTCTTACAGCAAGCATTTCGCATTTACGGATAGGTCTAATGAGAAGAGACTTTTTTCTTACACCCCTCTCCTCGTAGGATACTGCTGGCGAATGGTGGGTTTGCCCCCTCACCCCAAGGAATTTACAGGGTTTACCAGGCAAGCTAAATAATGCGATCGCCAGCTGAAAGCATTAATTTCTCGTTGAAGTGAGGGGTGTTACCCCTGATTCGCCAGCAGTATCCTCGTAGGAGAGGGGTAGGGGGAGAGGTCAAACCTTCGCTTCTTCCTTCACCAGCTTGTCCCAACCTAAGTCTTTGAGGTTGTTATTCCGGCGTAGCGGACGAGTCGCCAACTCCAGAATGTCACGAGCATTCGTAAAGCCGTGAATCTGAGCAAAGGTAAATTCAACCGACCACTTGGTATTGATACCCCGTGCTTCCAGTGGGTTAGCATGAGCCATACCAGTGATGACTAAATCGATTTCCTGTTCTTGAATCCGCTTAATCTGGTTATAGTTGTCCGGCTTCTCGACAATCGTTGGTGTCGGGACACCCATTTCTTGGCAAGTCTTCTCTAGCAACGCTAACTCAGCCGCCTGATAGCGCTTGTCCATATAAGGAATACCAATTTCTGGGCAAGTCATGCCACAACGAATCAGGAAACGTGCCAGAGAGATTTCCAGCAAATTATCACCCATGAAGAAGACTGACTTGCCACGAATCAGCTTGAGGTAGTCTTCCATACCTGCCCAAATTTGGGCTTCCCGCTCATCCAACCCTTTCGGTTCAATCCCAAATACGGAACAAATTTTCTCAATCCAGGCACGGGTGCCATCGGGGCCAATTGGGAAGGGTGCGCCAATCAGCTTACACTTGCGGCGACGCATCAATGTGGTGGCAGTACGGCTGAGGAAGGGGTTGACACCAGAAACGTAGTAGCCTTCTTCAATGACTGGCAACTCAGTGTATCGCTTGGAGGGTAGCCAGCCGGAAACTTTAATTCCCTGTTTTTTGAGTTCTAGTGTCAGGTTAGTAACAACGGGGTCAGGCAGGGAACCAAACAATACGAGTGGTGGATGATCGACGTATTCTGTCTCTTCGGCAACCACATCTTCTTTCTTGCGTCCGAAGTTGAGGAGTTTAGCGATCGCATTCCGTTCTTCTTTCTCTGCTTCCATCACAGGAGCTTTATCAGGACAACGGTGAGCCATTGCGGCTAGTACGGTGTCTTCACCCTGGGTAAAAGCATAGTCTAAGCCATTGGCACGAGCGGTAACGATGGGGATACCAATCTCAGCTTCTAGTTTAGGAGCTAAGCCTTCCAAATCCATCTTGATGATTTCAGTGGTGCAGGTGCCAATCCAGACAATCACGCTAGGGTTGCGATCGCGTTTAATCTGCAAGCACAAACGCTTCAGTTCTTCGTAATCATTCAGTTGTGCCGAAATATCCCCCTCTTCCAACTCCGCCATCGCATAGCGCGGTTCTGCAAAAATCATCACGCCCATAGCGTTCTGGAGGAAATAGCCACACGTCTTGGTGCCAATCACCAAAAAGAAACTATCTTCAATCTTCTGGTATAGCCATGCAACACAGCTAATTGGGCAAAAGGTATGGTAATTTCCGGTTTCACACTCAAAATTTAAAGGTTCAGGTTGAGCAACGGTCATGGAAAAATCTTATCTCCTCTTCTCTTAAACAAGTCATTAAAAACCTATCAGGAGACACCCGTCTCCCAATAACTTTGTTTTTGGAAGCCCAGCTAGAAGGGCTTTGCTTGTGTAGCTTTAGCTTTTATGCGGCAAAGCGATGAAGCTATCAAACCATCATTAGGTCTAACTCTTCTTCCTCTGTCCTCACTGGCGGTTGAGCCGGATTGAGGTAGAAGTCAGATAGCAAGGAGAACAACTCCCGATCAGGAGAGTCATTCGGCACAACACCTTCTGGACACGCCAAAATCTGGTCAGCAATGTTCAGGTAGTAATCGCAGACGTAGTTGAGAGAAGGGTCAGTCTCTGCCATCTCAAACAGAGTTTTCCCCTTCACTCGAGAAACGCGGATGTCTTCAATTAGGGGCAGAATCTCAAGAACTGGCATCGGTACTGAATCAATATATTTATCAATCAGGTCACGCTTCGATGTCCGGTTGCCAATCAAACCCGCTAGACGTAGGGGGTGAGTACGAGCTTTTTCACGCACAGATGCAGCAATCCGATTTGCGGCAAACAAGGCATCGAAGCCGTTGTCTGTGACAATCATGCAGTAGTCAGAATAGTTGAGGGGAGCAGCAAAACCACCACAAACCACATCACCCAGAACGTCAAACAGAATGACATCGTACTCATCAAAAGCGTTGAGTTCTTTGAGTAGCTTTACTGTCTCACCAACGACATAGCCACCACAACCTGCACCAGCCGGAGGGCCACCTGCTTCTACGCAGTCAACGCCGCCATAACCTTTATAGATGACATCTTCAGGCCAGACATCTTCGTAGTGGTAATCCTTTTCCTGAAGCGTATCGATAATCGTGGGAATCAAAAAGCCTGTAAGAGTAAAGGTACTATCGTGCTTCGGGTCGCAACCAATTTGCAGCACCTTCTTGCCACGACGCGCCAATGCGACTGAGATATTGCAACTGGTGGTTGATTTACCAATACCGCCTTTTCCATAAACTGAAAGTTTCACTCTTCTTCGTCTCCTATCGTTCGGATTAAAACTTGAATATTGTCTTTGCCGCTTAAATAGCCTGCATATAGCAGAAAGCTATCAGCCATCAGCTTTTTGGTTTTCCTGACTAGTAGCGCTGTTTCACAGCTTTTAGCTGTACCTCATTTAACTGAGAACTGTTACATAAGCGATGGAACTTAGTTGCCGCTTCACTAACGCACCTACAGCCAGCGAAGAAAGTGCTCCTATCGGGGCGTTGATTGCATTATTGACTAACTACAAACGAAATGAAAGAGGCATTTCTGCTGGAATGGGCAATAAAAACTACATATTCAGCTTAAGAAGTTATTGAATTGTCTTGATAGTCTCAAAAGCAATCTGAATAAAGCTGTAGACCTTATTTTAAAATTTATTGTTTTACTTTATATAAATAGGTACAAAAAACAAAAAATATCGTTGCTTATACTGAATCAGCACTCTGAACCATTAGCTCACAAGGCTGTTTAATCCTAAGCTAAGGCATCCAATAGCTTATACAGCAAGGATTTCAATCAATTTAACCAATGAAAACTGAGTGAAGCGTGTTTGAGTTGTTGGCTTAGCTAGATAAGCAGTTAAGACAGCGAGTCAGGCCTTTGTGAACGAAGCCAGGGTTTTTGTGAATAAAAATAAATTTTTCCCGAAGTGATTGCACTTACTTAATTTCCGACAGCTTAAGTGTCCTAGAAGCTAAATCTGGCTCAAACACCACCTCTGTAGCGCTTCATATTTAGTATCTGACACTCTAAAGCCTCTTTCTCAAAGCAGAAGGCATAGTAGTCGAGGTTGCTCCAAAACCATTGAAGGGTGTTGCGAACTTTTTCTCGCTTAGTGAAAAGGCGTTTCTGTACAGCTTGGTTAGGGCAAAGAATCTGGAATATGAGAACCCCGTCTTCATCGTGAATGCGGAATAGGCAAACCTGCAAGATGGCACGGATGCTGCTATCAAAAGATTCGTGGAATCGGCGGAGTCTACCCGTCATGGTGAAGTCTTCTAAGGTGCGACCAAAGAGGTCTTCATCTTCATCTAATGGCAAGTCGTCATCCGGGTCAAAAGGATTCACCATAGTTTCCTTCTTGCGATTCTTTTTGTGTTTCTATCTACGATAGAAGCACAGACTAGAACGAAAGCTACTGTCTTTAAAACACTATTGCTTATGAGTTCTGCTTTCACACCGATAGAGTTAGGCTACTCCTTCCCTGACCATACTCAGCTCCCGGAGTCAGATGGTACCTTTGTGAAAAATCTCCAAGAACATCCTCAGAGCATCCTGCTAACTGACTCAATCCAGCCAATTTTGCAACAACTTCATCCGGATGGGCAATACTGCATTGGGCAAGATTCAGGTATCTATTGGCGCATTACTGAACCACCCGAAAGAGGTGCAGAAGCTCCAGATTGGTTTTATGTGCCGAATGTACCGCCTACTCTAAACGGTCAAATGCGGCGTTCTTATGTTTTGTGGCAAGAGTACATTGCACCACTGATTGTCTTAGAGTTTGTTTCAGGTGATGGCTCAGAGGAGCGAGATAGAACGCCCATGACTGGGAAGTTTTGGGTTTATGAGCAGGTGATTCGTCCGGCGTTTTATGGCATTTATGAAGTGAACCGAGCCAGTGTGGAGGTGTATCACTTGGTAGAAAATCGCTATGAACTCGTAGCAGCTAATGAACGAGGGCACTATCCTATCTCTCAGCTAGGCATTGAATTAGGCATTTGGCAAGGTCAGTATCTCAATGCAGAATTACCTTGGTTGCGTTGGTGGGATTTGCAAGGAAATCTTTTATTAACGGGTGAGGAACGAGCTGAACAGGAGCGTCAACGAGCTGAACAGGAGCATCAACGAGCGGAGCAATTGGCGGCACAACTTAGAGCGTTGGGTGTAGAACCAGAGGTGTAGAAAAGAATCACAATATTTTGTTATCCACTTCCTAAGCTTTTCAAGGGTAGGTTTCTATTCACGGAATCAATGGTAAACAGATGAGGTGAAAAGCTTTGACTCTGGTAGGCAAAGCACAAACTTTAAATGTTTAGGGTGATCCCTACCCTTAGGGTGAGGAAGCTATTACTAGCGAGTTATTAAAGATAAGTTACATTCAGTGTGTTGAGGAATATGCCCCAACCCCTGATTTTTACGTCGATTTCTAGTACAGAAGAGCAATTGTACTTGCGACTTACTATAAAACAGATTATGGGAGATTGATACTCTATGCAACCAAATAACCCTAACCAATTTACAGAAAAAGCCTGGGAAGCGATCGCACGTACTCCAGAAGTCGCGAAAGCCTCTCACCACCAACAGCTAGAGAGTGAACACCTAATGAAAGCCCTCTTAGAGCAAGAGGGACTTGCCAGCAGCGTTTTCAATAAACTTGAAGTACCGATGCCGCGAGTGCGTGATGCTGTAGAACAATTTATCCAGCGTCAGCCTAAGGTATCTGGCAGCAGTGAATCTGTCTATCTAGGGCGCAGTCTCGATTCCCTGTTAGATCGAGCAGAGTCCTATCGCAAAGAATATAAAGACGATTACATCTCCATTGAGCATCTGTTGCTGGCTTATGTCAAAGATGATCGCTTTGGCAAGGCTTTATTCCAGGAATTTAAACTAGATGAGAAGAAGCTCAGAAGCGTGATTGACCAAATTCGAGGGAACCAGAAAGTGACCGACCAAAACCCAGAAGGCAAGTATGAAGCACTGGAAAAATATGGACGTGACCTAACGGCAGCTGCTCGTGAAGGTAAACTTGACCCAGTAATTGGTCGGGATGATGAGATTCGCCGCACGGTTCAAATCCTCTCTCGTCGTACCAAAAACAACCCAGTGCTGATTGGGGAACCTGGGGTCGGTAAAACCGCGATCGCAGAAGGACTTGCAAAGCGAATTGTTGACGATGACGTTCCCCAATCTCTCAAAAATCGGCAATTGATTGCTCTAGATATGGGGGCACTGATTGCAGGTGCCAAATTTCGGGGTGAATTTGAAGAGCGCTTGAAAGCCGTTCTGAAAGAAGTTACAGACTCTGATGGTCAAATCATCCTGTTTATTGATGAAATCCACACTGTTGTGGGTGCTGGTGCAACTCAAGGCGCAATGGATGCAGGCAACTTACTAAAACCGATGTTGGCGCGAGGTGAGTTGCGCTGTATTGGTGCGACAACACTTGATGAGTACCGCAAATACATTGAGAAAGATGCCGCCTTAGAGCGACGCTTTCAGCAGGTCTATATTGATCAGCCCAGTGTGGAAGATACAATCTCGATCTTGCGAGGACTGAAGGAGCGCTATGAAAACCACCACGGTGTCAAGATTTCGGACAGTGCCTTAGTCGCCGCAGCTACCTTGTCTACTCGCTACATTAGCGATCGCTTCTTACCAGACAAAGCGATTGACCTGATGGATGAAGCCGCCGCACGGCTGAAAATGGAGATTACCTCCAAGCCCGAAGAACTCGATGAAATCGATCGTAAAATCCTCCAGCTAGAAATGGAGCGGTTGTCGCTGCAAAAAGAAAGCGATCGCGCCTCCAGAGATCGGTTGGACAGACTGGAACGAGAACTCGCTGACCTCAAGGAAGATCAACGTGCGTTGAATGCTCAATGGCAGTCAGAAAAAGATGTCATCGAACGCATTCAAGGCATCAAAAAAGAGATTGAGCGAGTTGATGTCGAAATCCAGCAAGCTGAGCGCAACTACGACCTCAACCGAGCAGCTGAGCTGAAATATGGCAAACTAACTGAGTTGCAAGCCTCAGTACAAGAAGCCGAATCCCACTTGGCAGCCACCCAAACCAGCGGCAAGTCCCTGTTGCGGGAGGAAGTCACAGAATCTGACATTGCTGAAATCATCTCCAAGTGGACAGGTATTCCAATCAGCAAGCTCGTAGAGTCCGAGATGGAGAAGCTGCTGCACCTGGAAGATGAGCTGCACAATCGGGTAGTCGGTCAGGATGAGGCAGTAACAGCGGTTGCCGATGCAATTCAGCGATCGCGTGCAGGTTTGGCTGACCCCAATCGCCCCACAGCTAGCTTTATCTTCCTTGGTCCCACAGGTGTCGGTAAGACAGAACTGGCAAAAGCTTTGGCAGCTTATCTCTTCGACACAGAAGATGCCTTAGTGCGGATTGATATGTCCGAGTACATGGAGAAGCACGCTGTTTCCAGACTGATAGGTGCGCCTCCCGGATACGTTGGTTATGAAGAAGGCGGTCAGCTAACCGAAGCCATTCGTCGCCGTCCTTATGCTGTGATTCTCTTTGACGAAATTGAGAAGGCTCACCCCGATGTCTTCAACGTGATGCTCCAAATCCTGGACGATGGTCGCGTCACCGATGCTCAAGGTCATACGGTGGACTTCAAGAACACCGTTATCATCATGACCAGTAATATCGGTTCCCAGTACATTATCGATATTGCTGCTGATGACAATCAGTACGAAGAGATGCGGAGTCGGGTTATGGATGCAATGCGTTCTAGCTTCCGTCCAGAGTTCCTCAACCGGATTGACGAGATAATCATCTTCCACGCCTTGCAGAAACACCAGTTACGGCATATCGTCCATCTGCAAACCCAGCGTTTAGAGCAACGGCTAGCCGATCGCAAGATGTCATTAAAGCTCTCTGATAGTACTCTCGACTTCTTAGCAGAAGTGGGCTATGACCCTGTTTATGGCGCACGTCCGTTGAAGCGAGCGATCCAGCGCGAACTGGAAACGCAACTTGCTAAGGGTATCCTCCGAGGTGAGTTCCAGGACGGAGACACCATCTTTGTCGATGTAGAACTCGAACGCCTTGCTTTCAAGCGCTTGCCTGCTGAGTTATTGACGGCAAGCCCAGCGAATCCAAACGCTTAATGTTGCTTTTAGACAGGTTGCGCTGTGGCGCAACCTGTTTTTTGTGTCGAGACCAAAACGAGATACAGGTTTTTTGGTAAAATCTCCAGCTTCTAGCATAAGCAGTTACGCTATGCTGAAGCCAGATTGAAATGAGTGGAATAGGGATGAGTGAAACCCTTGCTCAAAATGCATTGGCTCCCAGTGGGTTGCCGCCTCAATTTCCCGACCACACGCAGCTACCAGAGTCGGATGGTTCGTTTGTGAAAAATTTCCAGGAGCATCCTCAATCTCTGATCCTAACTGACTCGATCGGGACGACGCTGGAACGAATTCATCCAGATGGACAGTATGCGATCGGTCAGGATTGCGGCATCTACTGGCGTGAAACTGAACCGCCAGAGAAAGGGGCAGAAGCACCAGATTGGTTTTATGTACCGAATGTGCCACCAAGATTAAAGGGCGAGATTCGCCGCTCTTACGTTTTGTGGCGAGAATTTATTGCACCGACGATCGCCTTAGAGTTTGCCTCTGGTGATGGCAGCGAGGAGCGTGACCAAACCCCACTTTCGTATGCAGAAGAAGGCGTAACTACTCGCCCCGGTAAGTTCTGGGTGTATGAACGGATCATGCGGATTCCCTACTACGGCATCTTCTTCGTCAACAGCGGCGAGTTGGAGTTGTATCAACTAGTAGGAGTGCGCTATCAGCGGATGACTCCGAATGAGCGCGGACATTATCCTATCTCACCGATGGAGGTAGAAGTCGGTGTCTGGGAGGGAGCTTATCAGAACCAGACTCAACGCTGGCTTCGCTGGTGGAGTTTGCAGGGCAATCTGTTACTAACCGGTAGCGAACGAGCGCTCATGGCAGAGCAACGCGCAGAGTCGGCAGAGCAAAAGGCAGTTAGACTGGCTGAGCGATTACGTGAGATGGGAGTTGACCCAGATTCTATCTAGTTGAGAATTCCAGCTTGAGCTTTCACTCTTGCGTTAGGCAATAAATGGCTTGTTGAGGTGAGTTGTTGTTGGTAAACCAGTGAATCCAAATACTTAATGTTGATTTTAGGCAGGTTGTCTTCTGGCGCAACCTGTTTTTTTGTTGAAATTCTGTAAAGGTAACGTAAGCTCCCCTAGTGTAGAGCAAGTAGGATGGACAAGGCTTACCTACAAAAAGCGACTCAACTATTAAAGGATACAATTCATGGCTTATTACTGGTTCAAAGCGTTTCACTTGATTGGGGTTGTCGTTTGGTTTGCTGGATTGTTCTACCTGGTACGTCTTTTCGTCTATCACGCCGAGGCGGCACAGGAGCCTGAACCCGCCCAAACAATTCTCAAAAACCAATATCAGATTATGGAGAAACGTCTTTATAAGCTGATTACAACGCCAGGAATGGTGCTGACAGTCATAATGGCGATCGCATTATTGACTACTGAGCCAGAAGTGCTGAAAGACGGTTGGTTACACATCAAACTGGCTTTTGTTGTCGCTTTAATTGGCTACCATCATTACTGTGGTCGCCTCATGCGCCAACTAGCAGCCGACAAATGTACTTGGAATAGTCAGCATTTTCGCGTTCTCAATGAAGTCCCAACCGTCCTTTTAGTGGCAATTGTCTTGTTAGCGGTGTTTAAAAACAATTTACCCACAGATATCACCGCTTGGGGAATCTTAGGCATGATTATTGTCATGGCAGCAACGATTCAGTTCTATGCTAAAAAACGCAAGCAGGATAAGGAAAAACTCCTTGCCTCCCAAGCTGAATCTCAACGTAAAGAGGATGAGATGACTGGACAGTTATCTGCTTGAGGGACTTCCAGAAGAAAATTGCCCTGAGTTGGGCGTTGCACAATGAGAGGGATGGCGATTCATCCACCTGTTTCTTGCCTGAATTTGTGTAGGGGTGCAAGGCTTGCACCCTTTAAAATTCCGGTTTCAGCTATAAGTTTAATGGGCGTAGATCATACGCCCATTCCACAAAATCATCCTGTGATTGTGCAACACGCTGAGTTCTCATGGTTCTTTATCAAGAAACTACGCGACTTCAAAGGAAATGGGAGAGGGCTGCCTTAGCTTTTGGATCAAGTTGAGAGTTTGGCGATAAGCTCTCACCTGTCCTTGATTACAAAAGCATTTCGCTGCCCGATACAAATCTTCAAAAGCAGCTTGCTGATACCCAACTTGGTAACGAACAAGCCCACGATTGACATAGGCTTCTGCTTGATTGGGGTGGTGTTGTAGTGAGTGAGTGAAGTCTCGAATTGCACCAGCATAATCTCCTTGTCGATGACAAGCGCAGCCTCGGTTATAGTAAGCCCTGGCATCATTGACATTAAGGCGAATTGCCCTAGAGAAGTCTAGCATTGCTCCAGAAAGGTTTCCTTGCTGCAAGTATGCCAGTCCACGATCGTTGTAGATTGTAGCGAGTTGTTGATTGTCTTGCTGCAAAATCTGGCGTAATGCCTGGTTGTAATCTGCGATCGCACCTTGATAATCTTCCTGCTCAAAACGCGCTAGCCCCCGGTTGTAGTAAGCTCGGTAGTCTACGGGATTGAACTGAGTCACCTGGTTATAATCAGCGACTGCCGCTTGATAACGTCCTTGTCTGTAGTAGGCGAGACCCCGATTGAGATAAGCTTCAACGTTATTAGGATTGTGTTGCAGTGCCTGAGTACAATCTTCCGTAGCATACTGATAGTCTCCTAACTGGATGTAGACTAGACACCGATTGATGTAGGCAACTGCCAAGTTAGAATCAAGTGCGATCGCTTGTGTGAAGTCTTCAATCGCTTGCTGTAAGTTCCCTTGTGAAGTCTTCTCCACGCCCAAAATCAAAAAGTCGTTAGCACTTATTGCTGTGCTGGATGTTGGTGCAGCCAAAGCTTGTGTCTTGAACGGAAGAATAAGGATGGCAACAACAATACCTAAGCTAATCAAGATTCTGTAGAAGCGACTCATAGCTGACAGATGTGTAATGTAGGTTTTAGTAAATTGGTATATCTCAAGTCCTCGCTTGAGAGAACTCAACTCGGAAATTTAAAAGTTGTCTTATTTTGTAAGGAGCAACTGTCAAGGTCAAAAGACAAGCTGTCAAACTTGGCTAATCATTTCCTGGTTAAGAAATGCGCTGACAAAGATTAGCTTTTCCTTATGTTTGTGGAAAACTCGCAATTTTCTGTGGAAAAGTGCCCATGTCTGTGGAAAACTATGAGCTTTCTAGGTTGTTTCTTGCTCAAAGCTAATCTGATCAGACTGGTAATTTGGTGGCTCAACATGAATCACAACTCGAACAGGACTGAAGCGTTCTTCTAAACGATGTTCCACAGCCTCAGTAATTTGGTGCGCGGTTTCCACGTCTTTGGCATTTACAATCATGTGCATTTCAATGAAGACTTGACGCCCTAAAAGTCCACGGGAAGCAATGTCGTGGCAGTTAATAACACCAGGAACTTCCATGACGATGGATTGAATGGCTTCAGGTGCGATCGCCATTTCATCGACTAGCCAGGGTAAATTATCCTTCAACACATTCCAACCACTGCTAAACACTAGCAGCGCGACAGGAAAAGCGAGAATTACATCCAACCACTGTAGTTGGGGAAAATTTAAGACTCGCCCCTGCCAAACTCCAATTAACCCTACCAGAACAGTAATCGTTACCCAAACATCGCTCATCGTATGTTGAGCATCAGCAATCAAAATGGCGCTGCCGACTCGCTTGCCGACATGTCGCTCATAGAAGGTAACAAAAATATTGACACCCAGAACAATCAACAGCAACCATAGTTCAGGGACCGAGATATTAATCGGAGTCAGCCCCTGAAACAAGCGCTCAATCCCTCCTTGAAGAATTTCAAAACAAGCAATGCCCAAAAAAGCAGCAATCCCCAACGCACCTAAGGCTTCAAATTTCTGGTGTCCATAGGGATGATCTCGATCGGGTTGAGGGGAAGAAAAGCGACTGGCAATTAAACCCAAAACATTGTTGGCACTATCAGTCACACTATGCAAAGCATCCGCTTGCAGACTGAGAGAACCCGTCGAAAATCCTACAACTGCCTTTAATCCCATTACAAATAGATTGAGTAGCAGAGTAATCAGTAAGACTTTACGAACTTCCGAGCGGTTATCTAGCACCATAGACGCTACCCAATTATTTTATTAACGTCCTTGGCATTTAGTTTAGTGGCTAGAATGCCTGAAAGCCTTACTATTAATTAAGCTGAGTTCTATTTAACTTCAGTAATTTCCCCAGCTTCTTGAGATTCTTTTTAATAAAGACACCCCAACTCACCTGATTCTTTGGTAAATTCTTCCAGGAACTTGATTACATCTTCTAGCATTAGTATCAAATATAAAGATTCATTGCCCATGGCTTTACCTCAACTCACTCTCAATCTGGTCGAGGGTTCGGTTTCGTTTAGTTTCACAGCAGAGGCGGCTAGAGATTTGCAATCTGCGATCGCGCAATTGATGCAAAGCCTAAAAGCGGTAACTCAAGCTGCCAGTGGTGGCGGCAAACCCAATCCTCAAAAACCGATGGAGTACCGCTTTTCTGGGGATGTCTTTCTCGAAGTCTTCTGCAATCCCAACATTTGGCCAACTCCCTTTGCCGCCAAAGTTTTAATTACTCTGCGTGATGAGCGTATCCGCCTAACTACAGAAGCAGAACTGACTCGCCTGATTGAGGATGTAAGCCAGTATCTTGAGCAAGTAGGCTAGAGGCTGTTGAAGAAACAGGGATTCAGTGTTAATTAGGTGAAAAGACGTGGTTAGTTTTTTGCTATTGGGCGACTTTCGAGGCAGTCGCTACAACCTTATTAAGGTCATAATTTGGTAGCACCGTCTCACATCTCGCAACCAACAGCGATCGCCTTACCAACCAGTCAGCGTAAAAATGTCAACTTGACGGGTATTCTCTCATCCCGGCATAAACTCACAGCAAAGATTACTTAGATGAACTCCAACAATCTCTTAGAACTACTACAAACTGGGTTTCGAGTTTCTCTAGGGGCAACTACTTCCCTCGTTGAAACGTTGCAAGACCCTCAAAAGCGAGAAGAAAACTTAACCCAGTTGAGATCAGAATTAACTCAGCGGGTAACGGAATGGGCAGAAAAAGGACAAATCACCGAGCAAGAAGCCCGAAGTTTTATTGAGTCGATATTAAGGCAACAAAGCAACTCGAATCCCTACCCAACAGCCGGAACGTCTAGCGATAGCGTTACAACCCCTCCAACGACGACGACTCCGCCGAATGTGCAACTAGAGATTGAGGAACTTACTGCCCAAATCGCCGCTATCCGAACTGAGCTAGAGAAGCTGCGTAACCCTGAAGCCAACACTTAAGGTTCGTGCTCATTTAGCTGTAAGTTGGCGCAACTACTGCGCCAGCACGATGACCGCGTTTTTTCTGGGTCAAAGTTATTAATTTGTGTCTCTTTGTGAAGCAATTGAGAAGGTTTCGTATCATGCCTGCTTCGCAGAATAACTCGTTCTAAAGGAAGATTCTTTAGGAGAGTTAAACAGAGTACAAAGTAAAAGGTCAAAAATTGACCGGTAATTATCGCCCTTAGGTTTTTGAGGCAAGAATTAACCTATAAAACCAATAGGGGTAAGCTTTAACAACTTTTTGGGTCAACAAACACGAAACTATGTAGAGCTTAAGGGAACACTATGCTCTATGCTGCTTGATCTATTCAGATATCCGTTTCAAACTTTGCCAGTGATGATCGGCAGGCTAGTGAGTTAATCTCACTTTCCTCTCGTGGCATTCAGGCAGTGTAAATTGATTTTCAGTGCCTTGAAGCGCCCTGGCGCTTGTCTTCCTTCTCATCAACACACGCAGGACTTAGTCGTTATCCCACTCTTCATTACCCATCAAATCAGCAATGCGGTCTCTGAGCAAGAAGTTGCACCGCTCTAGTTCGCATTCAATGCAAACCCACTCACGAGCGGGGATGTACTGGCAAAGCACGTAGATTGGTTGCTGACGACTAACGATGCCCTTCTCTACCAAATGCCGTGCTTCGTCTTGAATCACGTCGATAGAGTAATAAACCGGGGGCGTAGATTGCATTAAGTTAGCACTCATAGGTATTAGCCTGGTAAAAAACAGAGCTACGATAACTATAATCGAATACTCGCTAGCGGGAAAAGAAATTTAGTTCAGTATAGAGAGTTACAAAGATTTTTGCGGTTTTGATAAGAGCGACTAAAGGTAAACATACTGAAGAGATGCTCAAGCTTAGCTTCTTCACCACGAAATGCTTGCGGTTTGGGCGTTAGCCTTGGCTAGTTAGGTGCGTTTAGCTAATCGTTTTGTTAAGAGCAGATTGATAAAATCTTAATAAAACTTAAAGGAACAGCGCAAAACTACTAAGTGGGACACTTTGAGAAAACAAAACTTCAAGGGCGATCGCTTGTGCTTCCGGCATCTGTCCATAGGAAAACACACAAGGGGTCTCGGCTGGCAAATGTGGGAGAAACTGCGTTAGGACATAAGGGCTACCGTAAATTATTAGAGCCTGTAGATCATCCGTTTTTAATAATTTCTTAAACCACTGCTCAGCGACTGGCGTTAATCCAGCACTTCCTCGGAACGGGTTACCCCGGATAAATAGCTGTAGGAGCGTTGGGCGCTTGGCGATCGCAGCATCAGCCTCTTCCTGCGTCGGTGGGGTATGGCTGTCAACAATTTGAAGTTCGTAGCCGAGTTGAGTTGGGAAGGCGACAGCAGGTGTATTGCGTCCCAGAAAATCACAAGCTAAAGCATCGTCTACGACAATCAAGTTACGTAGCTTATGGCTACTGTAGGATTCTGGTTGTAGAGGCAGGGAACCCGCAACTTGTTGGGAATCTTTGAGAATCTTCGCTGCCGTAGCCAAAGCAACAGGTTGGGCAATTTGATTTAGGGCAATGTGAATGGGGGAGGTTAGTTTAGAGGTTTCTTTCTGTGCCTCTGACGCTAGAGCTACCTTCTCTTTAGCTTTCCAAATTCGCTCAACAGAGTCTTGAATGCGTTCGGGTGAAATGCGTCCATCCTCGACGGCATCACATACCGATTGAATCGCGCCTTCCGGGTTAGCGGGCATCAGCAAAATATCAGCACCTGCTTCTACAGCCATTACAGGGGCAACGTTTTCTCCATAGCGATTGGCGATCGCACCCATGATTAGGGCATCTGTGACAATCAAACCCTCAAATTTCAAGCAGCATCGCAGCAACTCCGTCAACACTAGCTCGGATAGTGTAGCAGGATTTTGTTCATCCCAAGCCGGAATCAGCAGGTGGGCACTCATTACGGTATCGACACCCGATGCGATCGCATTAGCAAACGGGGGAAGTTCCACTTTCGCGAGTCGCGCTGGCGAGTGAGGCAACACAGGCAGATCGATATGAGAATCGGTGGCTGTATCGCCATGTCCGGGAAAGTGTTTAGCCGTAGTTAATACAGGATACTGTTTCGCTCCCCGAATGAAGGCACACGCCAATTGGCTCACCGCTTCAGGTGTCTCACCAAATGCCCGGACGTTAATCACGGGGTTGCGGGGATTGTTGTTCACATCGACGACGGGAGCGAGAACCCAGTTGATCCCGATTGCCAAGGCTTCCTGAGCGGTAATTGCACCCATTTGCTCGGCGTAAAATTCCGCTTGTCGTGGGTCTTTCAAGGCAATTGACCCAATCGCCATCGGTGGGGGAAACCAGGTTGCACCAGCAAAGCGTTGACCTACGCCTTCTTCAATGTCAGCAGCAATAAGTAAGGGGACTTTTGCCCAATCTTGAAGTTGCTGTGTTCTCAGCGCTAGTTCCCCAGCACTACCTCCCAACAGAATGACACCACCGACCCCTAAATCTTGCAACCAGTGCTGCAATTGAGCCGCCGGAGGTTCCCAAGCCGGATATTGAATTTGGTGATCGAACAGGTAGCCAGATGCCCGAACTACGACCATTTGCGCGACCTGCTCTTTTATAGAAAGGTCATTCAAATCTGGCAGTGACTTCAGCCCGTTTTTCAACTTTCCGCCTCAGGAATATCCTCTTCTAGTTCTTTGCCTTGACGTTCTTGGTTTAGCTGATTCAGCAATGCCAACATGCGATCGCCTCGCTCAATTCCTCTGTCTTCGATAAACACCACCTCTGGTGTTCGACGCAGACGCATCCGCCGACCTAACTCACGACGGACATAACCTGTGGCTGACTTTAACCCAGCCATTGTCTCTACTCTTACCTCATCAGTGCCATAGATCGACACATAGATTTTGGCATGTTGGAGGTCACCCGAAACATCGACATCGGTAATGCTAACCATCCCTGCACCAACACGATCATCTTTGATGTCGTGAAGTACCATCTGGCTGACTTCTTCCTGAATCAGCGCAGCAACGCGAGAAACACGGCGACTTGTAGGCATAACGCCCCCCTTGTTACAGTACAGGAATTATTTCAAACAACTCCTTGTAGTTGCCTACAGGAATTGTGACGGGGAGTTGATTCTTATAACGTCCGTCAAAAGGGAGATTCAGCAACTAGTACCCGCTCAAGAGCCTTCTCGTCAGGCAAACTAATGGTGACCTGTCAAGCTGGAAATGACAGATACAGATGCTGCTTATACAGACACCGTTTTGTTGCATCTTTAAGCGGATACGACAAAACGACTCAAGTGATTGATAGAGTACTAGTTTACATCGGACTCAACCCCAGCATGGCGCGGAGAGTGAAGGTAAGGAAACAGAAGCCTCCAATGAATACCCCAAGCACCGCGATCGCAGTGACAGGATTTTTCATCAACGGCTTTAAGTTCCCAAATAGCGCAAAGAAGATTCCTAAGACGATGGTGATAAAGTAGCGTGGATAGCGAGAAACGTTTTGCAAAAATTCATTCATAAGTAGAGCAGCCGAACCCAAACGGCTAATAGTCACTGCCTCTTAACTGGTAGCATTTGTGAGCGCGATCGACAAGCAATGGTGTTACGTTTGAGTCCTGCTAACTAGACGAAAGCCTTTTCCAAACCTTCACAACAGCATCCAGGTTGCTCTTTGCGTAGGCTCTAATCATAATCTTCCTGATGTTCTAGGCTAAGACGCACTGTTTGGCTAGTATCGTTGCCGTTACCATAGTATTCTCTTGGCAAACGGAACTACTTCAGCAGAGAGGACACCCAGCAGGCACCGAAGCGAGAATAGAGGTTAGTTTTTATCAATCAGCTATTTTTAGATAAATGTCTACTAGTGTGCTACAATCTCCTTCACCACGTCCCTTTCTCAAGTGGGCTGGTGGAAAAAATAAGCTGATTCAGCAATATATCCCTTATTTTCCCAAGAGGTTTAAGACCTACTATGAACCTTTTTTGGGTGGTGGCGCTGTATTCTTTTATCTCAATCCCTACTCAGCTACACTGACAGACATTAATGCTGAACTCGTGAATGCTTACCGCTGTGTTAGGGATAACGTTGAGGAGTTGATTGAAAGCTTAGAAGTGCATCAACGCAACCATTGTTCCGAGTATTACTATCAGATTCGTCAAAGTAACTGTATTAGTAATACGGAAAAAGCGGCTCGTTTAATTTATCTCAACAAAACTTGCTTCAACGGCTTGTACCGAGAAAACTCCAAAGGGGAGTTTAATGTTCCAATTGGGAAATATAAAAGTCCGACAATTTGTAATCCGACTTTGCTTCGTTCAGTTTGTGCTGCCCTGCAAAGTGCCAAAATTTCCGTTAGACCTTTTGAGGATATCCTTGGGTATGCAAGCAGTAGTGATGATTTCGTCTACTTCGACCCACCCTATCACCCTTTAAGCCCCACGAGTAACTTTACTGCGTATAGTCGTAACTCGTTTAATCAAAATGACCAGATGAGACTGAAAGAAGTCTTTGCAGAATTAGCAGATCGTGGTGTTAAGGTGATGCTTTCTAATTCAGATTGCGAATTTATCCGAAACCTCTACAGTGACTTTAACATTAACCTGATATCAGCCTCTCGATTAATTAACTCAAAGGCTAGCAAGCGCGGTAGAATTTCTGAAGTCTTGATTACTTCCTATCAAAGATGATTATTGGCCCAAATCATAAAACTAGCTAAGTTATGTACAGCTAGTAGGCTAGTGCAGCGCGGCAGAAATAACCCATCACTCTTGAGTGGGGTGACAAATAGGGGTAAACTTTACACTAGCTTGTGTCATCAGGCTTAGTGTGAGTCAGAGAAATTGAGCCG
>NZ_JACJNU010000058.1:0-52438 GCF_014849525.1 Microcoleus sp. FACHB-SPT15
CTTAAAAGGGTTGGGATCTCAACCTTTGGCGTAGAGGATGTAAGACAGTCTCAGACTGCAATCCTTGCTTGATGCCTGAATCCCATCGGCTTCTAGCCGTGGGAGTGGATCAATTAAGGTAATTCTTTTGAAGGGATAAAAGTAACACCAAATCTGAGCACAGGAAACATGCGTAACAGCGAGTGCGAGGTGGGAATCTTGTTCGCGATAATCCGCCGCGAACAAAACGCCTTTGTGTATCAGTGGTTGCTTCATCTTATGAGCTGGGTAATTGATTGAGCAGTTCTTCTGCTTGACGTGCCCACTGAGTATTGCCCTGACTACTGTAGAGATCTTTGGCATATTGCAAAACTTCTTGGGCATCACTCCAGCGATTCTGACGCACGAATACTAAGCCAGCTCCGTAGTAAGCATTGGCATAGTTAGAGTTACTTTGGGCTGCTTTTCGGAAGGCTTCGAGAGCGGCATCGAAGTTTCCCTCATTAAATAAAATTGAGCCAAGATTGTAGTGGGCTTCTGGATATTTAGAGTTGATTTTAATTGCTTGTTCAAATGACTTTTTTGCTTCATTTACTTTGCTTTGTTGCAAATAAATCAACCCTAAATGATATGCCGGTTCTGGCGCATTTGTGCTGAACTGCATCGCACTTTTGAAAGCTGTGATCGCTTTTTCTTGTTCTCCCAACTGCGAAAGAACCAAACCATAGTTGTAATGAGCAACACCGAGATTAGGTTCCAGTTCCAGTGCCCGTGATAGGTACTCTCGTGCCTGCGGTAAATTATTGCCTTCCAAAAGCGCTGCCCCCAAATTGGCATACGCCATCGCGAAGCTGGAATCTATCTGGGTGGCGCGGTAAAAGGCATCGGCTGAGGCTTGCAATTGCCCTGCTTGCCGTAGGGCTAAGCCAAGGTTGTAATGGGCTGGGGCGAGTTGTGGGTTCAGCTCAGCCGCCCGTTGAAAAGCTGCGATCGCATCTGGCAACTTACCCTGTTCAATTAGCGCCAGTCCCTGATTAAGCTGCTCAAGCGCAGCAGGTTGTGTCGGTTTTAATGCCGGGAGTGACTGTGCCAGGGGTTCGATAGCAACAGCACTAAGCGTCGCTCCATTAAACAACAGTAAACTCAACCCAATGGTGAAGATGGGGAGATGGCGGGATGGGGAGATGGCGGGATGGGACAAGCGGAAATTGAGTCGCTTTCTGTTGAAAAATGTTAAGCTTGTTTGGGGAAAATCTTGCTTTATTTTGAAACAAATTCGTTTCCAGTTGTTGCTTAAATTCATAAAAGTTAGAAGTCATTCATTCCAAGTAATCTAACTTAATTTTTGAAGAAGTTTCCCTTACAAGACATTGCAAGGATTGTTGTATTGAGGTGAGAACGCGCTAATCTCACAGGCAGATAGTTTTAATCCCATATAAATATTGGCATCGGCAACTCGTAGTCGGGCATTCAGTCGCTATGGCGTAAGCTTATGCCAAGCCACTCAACATTAGATTATTCTGGGGGCGAATCATGAACGAAAATGTCAGTTCTGCCACACGTAATGTAGCAATTGTTGGTCCGTATTTAAGTGGTAAAACAACCCTTTTAGAAAGTTTGCTGTCCGTCACAGGTGCGATTTCTCGGAAAGGCAGCATCAAGGACGGTAACACAGTAGGCGATGGTGCAGCAGAGGCACGCGATCGCTCGATGAGTGTAGAAGTCTCGGCGGCGAGTACAGAGTATCAAGGTATCTGCTTCAACTTTTTAGATTGTCCCGGTTCTGTAGAGTTTACCCAAGAAACCTACAACGCTTTGATTGGTGTCGATGCGGCTGTAGTCGTTTGTGAACCTGTAAGCGATCGCGTCCTCACACTTGCTCCTTTATTTAAATTCCTCGACGATTGGGAAATCCCGCACCTCGTCTTCATCAACAAAATGGATCGGCTCACTTGTGATGGTGATGCCTGTGGTAACCCTTACCGAGAAGTTCTGGATGCTCTAAAATCCGTCTCAACACGCCCCCTAGTGCCGCATCAGTACCCCATTGGTAAAGGAGAACACCTAATTGGTTTTATTGATTTAGTCAGTGAGCAAGCCTACCATTACCATCCTGGAGCCGCCGCTGACCCTGTGCCACTGCCAGAATCCTTGCAAGAGCAGGAAAAGGCGGCACGAGCCGAAATGCTAGAAGAGTTAGCCAATTTTGACGACCACCTGCTAGAAGAACTATTAGAGGAAATTGAACCACCAACAGAAGAAATCCTCCAAGACCTGAAGATGGAATTGGGGGCAGACTTAATTGTGCCTGTATTTATTGGTGCGGCGGAGCAAGATTATGGAGTAAGACCGTTAGTTGAAGCACTGTTACGGGAAGCGCCAACGCCAGAGACAACGGCTGAACGACGAGGATTGGCTGGAGACACTAAAACTGCTGTTGTCCAGGTGCTAAAAACCTACTACACACCTCAAGGTGGCAAACTCTCACTCGTGCGTGTGTGGCAAGGTCAGCTAACAGATGGCATTATCCTCAATGGTGTTCGTGTTGGTGGCTTGTACCGTATGCTTGGTCAGCAACAACAGTCAATCTCGGAAGCCTCTGCGGGTGAAATTGTTGCACTTGGACGCTTGGAAGATATTTCAACCAGTACAACCCTAACCACGAATGGAAATGCGATTACATTACCCAAAGCTAAATCACTTGTACCTGTCTATGCATTAGCGATCGCACCAGAGAAACGCAAAGATGAAGTGAAGCTTAGTGGGGCATTAACCAAGCTTCAGGAAGAAGACCCCTCTCTTGCCTGGGAACAACATGGCGACACCCACGAAATCATCCTCTGGGGACAGGGTGAAATTCATCTCCAGGTTGCACTAGACCGACTACGGCGCAAATATAACCTGCCGATGAGTACTCACCTACCGCGAGTACCCTACAAAGAAACGATCCGCAAAGCCACCTCTTCTCACGGACGCTACAAGCACCAAAGTGGTGGTCATGGACAGTTTGGTGATGTTCACCTCGACATCAAACCCCTGTCCCGTGGTGAGGGCTTTAACTTCTCGCAATCGATTGTGGGTGGTGTTGTTCCGAAGCAGTACATCCCTGGTGTCGAGATAGGCGTTCGGGAGTATTTAGTACATGGCCCCCTAGGTTTCCCAGTCGTTGATGTTGCTGTGACACTGACGAATGGCTCTTACCATAGCGTCGATAGTTCTGAACAAGCGTTTAAGCAGGCAGCACGGCTAGCGATGACGGAAGGGATGCCCAATTGTGAGCCAACCCTCCTAGAGCCGATTATGTCGATTCAGGTATGTGCGCCTAAGGAATATACCTCGAAAGTTCTGCAACTCGTCACCGGACGTCGTGGGCAAATTCTCGGCTATGAGGGTCGTTCTGATTGGCCAGGTTGGGACTGTGTGTCTGGGTATCTCCCACAGGCAGAGATGCATGACTTTATTGTGGAATTGCGATCGCTCACACTAGGGGTCGGGTTCTTTCACTGGCAATACGACCATCTCCAGGAAGTTCCAGGCAAGTTGGCGGAAAACGTGCTGGCAACTATGAGCAACGGTAACGGTTAATCTGCCTAATATCGGGCACCAGTAGAGTAGGGGCGCAAGGTTTGCGCCCCTACAGAGGTTACTGGACAAACTACCAGTTGTTCCTACGCTTAACCTGCTACGAATAAAGCTGCATAACGCTAGTGAGGGGGAGACGCGACTGTACTCCTAATGTGAGTGGAGAGGTATGCCCTCGACTAAGATGATCAGCCGCCGCACAGCCAATCATCGCCGCGTTGTCAGTACAGTATTTGAGGGGAGGGAAAAGTACCCGCAAGTTATGACTGGCGGCAGCCGCTTGTAAATGCTTTCTCAATCCGCTGTTGGCAGCAACACCACCGCCAACGGCAATCGTGTTCAGACCATAATCCGAAGCACACGCGATCGCACGTTTGGTAAGCGATCGCGCTACGGTTTCCTGGAAGCTAGCGGCAATGTCATTGACAGGTAACTCAGATGTATCCTGCTCTAGTTTCTGTACCAAGCGCAGTACTGCTGTCTTCAAGCCGCTAAAACTGGAGTCATAGGGGTGATAGCCGCCATCAGGACGGGAAATCTTGCCTTCTGGTAGGGGAAAGGCTGCGGGATTACCAACTTTGGCTAAGCGGTCAATCACTGGGCCACCGGGATAGCCTAGCTTCAACAATCGCGCTACCTTATCAAACGCTTCACCTGCCGCATCATCTCGGGTTTCTCCTAGCGTTTCGTAATGACCACAGTCTTTGACATAAATTAAGCTCGTGTGACCACCAGAAACCAGTAAACACAGGAAGGGTGGCTCTAACTCTGGTTCACTCAGATAGGTCGCGTAAATGTGACCTTCTAGATGATGGACACCGAGGAATGGCTTTTGGTGGACAACGGCAAGGGTTTTAGCGGCGGTTAAACCGACTAGCAAGGCACCGACTAATCCGGGCGCACAGGTTGCCGCGATTCCATCAATTGCATCCCAGCCGAGTTCAGCTTCAAGGAACGCTTGTGCGATCGCCTCATTAATCGCCTCGACGTGACTGCGTGAAGCCACTTCCGGTACCACTCCACCATACTGTTGATGAACCGAAATTTGAGAAGCAACGACACTACTACAACAGATACGATTTTTAACAATCGCTACTGCTGTTTCATCACAACTAGTTTCTATCGCTAACACGCAAGTCATTGGCGAATGACCTTGATAAAAAGGCTACTTTTATTTAATTAAACTTTACTAGGCTAACCCATCGGAGTAATATTGCTTGGATGTACAGAGAGTTCCATCTTTTTTTGTACATAGAACTTTTTGTTTTGTAACAAAAGGAAATATTTCATGCGTCGATTGTTAGCTTTGATTTTTGCCGTTAGTCTGTGGTTTACCTATACAACCGCAGCCTCAGCAAACACATCGGAACCGAAAGCGGGACTTGTGCCATGCAGTGAATCCCCAGCTTTTCAGCAACGGGCTAAGGATGCTAAAGATACTATTGGCGATCCCCGTTCAGGAGAAAACCGATTTGACTATTACAGCAAAAACTTCCTTTGCGGCCCCGATGGTTTACCCCGCATCATTGCGGATGGTAGCCTGAGCCATGCTGATGAATTTATCATCCCTGGCTTACTATTTCTTTACATCGCTGGTTGGATTGGTTGGGTTGGTCGTTCTTACCTGATATCGGTCAGAAAAGAACCTAATCCAGAAATGAAAGAAATCATCATTGATGTGCCCCGTGCCCTCAAATTCATGTTAACTGGCTTTACTTGGCCCTTAGCAGCACTCAAAGAATTCCTTTCTGGTGAACTAACCGCTAAGGAAGAGGAAATTCCAGTTTCACCTCGTTAATCTTGTTTAACTTACTTACTGAATTTTGGGAGAAGAGTTCATGGCAGCAAAACAAAATGATTTTCTTACCTGGCTTTCCCTGGCACCAGTCCAGCTTATCCTTCTACTCTCAGGTCATGCTGTGCTGTTAATTGCAATAAATATCCTTTACCCAGATCTACTTTCTTTGGGCTAAGGTTCTGACAGTAGTCGTTGAGAAAAGCCATCTTTCAAGGTTTTCTAATTAGAGTTGGTTGAAACCCGTGATTGTTGAAAAGCGATCGCGGGTTTCATGTATTACAAATGTCGGTCTAAGATAGCATAGTCATAAGGAGCTTAAGTTGCTTCTGTAGCTTGCTTTTTATTGGAACTATCCAGAAGTGAGAAAAAGATGACTGGAAAGAAGATTTTAATGCTTGTAGGTGACTTTGTTGAAGACTATGAGGTGATGGTACCTTTCCAAGCATTACAAATGGTAGGACATACCGTTCATGCAGTTTGCCCTGATAAAAAAGCGGGAGAAACAGTAAGAACAGCCGTTCATGACTTTGAAGGTGACCAAACCTACAGCGAAAAACCAGGCCACAACTTCAAATTAAACGCGACATTTGATGAAATAACCGCTGATTCCTACGATGCCTTGGTAATTCCTGGAGGTCGTGCGCCGGAATATATTCGCCTCAATGACAAGGTACTCGAAATTACCCGTCACTTTGCCGAGACAAAGAAGCCGATTGCATCCATTTGCCACGGATTGCAGGTTTTAGCGGCAGCGGGTGTACTCGAAGGCAAGAGTTGCACCGCTTACCCCGCTTGTGGCCCCGATGTCACCCGTGCGGGTGGACTCTATGTTCATATTCCACCGGATGAGGCGATGGTTGATGGCAACCTGGTAACCGCACCCGCATGGCTTGCACATCCTAACTGGTTAGCAGAATTCTTGAAGCTTTTGGGAACCAAAATTGAGCAACAAGAAATGGTTACTGCATAGTACCATCTTCCGGTTAGATGGGCGTTCTAGGAGGATTGTTGAACTCAATCTATAAACTTTCAACGGTTGTGGTGGGCATTGCCCACCCTACCCAGCTATATCGGCATTCAGCGTAAAGCGAACCAATCTCAAATGGTACAGACACCCCCTAAATCTTTGACTTTGGAAGAGTTTCTGAAGTTACCAGAAACCGAACCCGCCAACGAGTATGTTGATGGTCAAATTATACAAAAGCCAATGCCCCAGGGAGAGCATAGCACCATCCAAGGTGAACTGATTATTGCGATCAATGCTGTTGTTAAGCCCAAAAAAGTTGCAAGAGCATTTCCAGAACTCCGTTGTACGTTTGGTGGCAAGTCAATTGTGCCAGATGTAGCCATATTTACAGGGGAAAGGATTCCTCGTAAAGAAAATGGCGGTGTCGCCAATGTATTCCAATTAGCTCCTGATTGGATAATTGAAATCCTATCTCCAGACCAAAGTGCTACTAAAGTCACGAAAAAAATTCTGCACAGCCTCAAGTATGAGACACAAATGGGCTGGCTAATCGACCCGGACGACCAGACAATATTTGTTTACCGACCAAAGCAACAGCCAGAGGTGTTTGACGCAGTGGAAGAACAGCTTCCCGTGCCTTCCTTTGCTAGCGAACTCCGCTTAACAGTAGGCGAGTTGTTTGGTTGGCTATTGGAGTGATGATGATAGTTTAAAATTATCGCGTCTTTCACCAAACAGGATAAGGGTGCGATCGCTTACCTCTCCCGCAGAATATCGCCTTGAATCTGACGGTTGAGCAAGTGTTTGCCTGGTTGCGGGCATCCAGATGAATTGAACAGAAAGTGCGATCGCCTTTTAATTGAAGAGAATGATTGCTACAACACGCCGCACTAACGCCCCTTAAAAAAAGAAATGACCTCTGTTCGTAAACCAACAAAAGACGAGATTCGTGCTGCCGTTGGTGGGACTATTCCAGACATCATTGCGCCTGACTTGCACATCTTGTTTTGCGGCATCAATCCCAGTCTGTATAGTGCAGCCGTGGGACATCACTTTGCACGTCCAGGCAATCGCTTCTGGCCAACCTTACATGGGGCAGGCTTCAGTGAGCGATTGCTGACACCCTTTGAAGATCGCAACCTCCTGCAACGGGGATATGGTCTTACGAATATTGTGGAACGGGCAACAGCAAGAGCTGATGAATTAAACTCGGAAGAACTCGTTACAGGTCAACAACAGTTGGCAGCCAAAGTTCAGCACTATCGACCCCGGTTTCTTGCTGTACTGGGGATTGGGGCATATCGCACAGCATTCAACCAACCGAAGGCAGTGATGGGACGACAAGGCGATTCGCTGCATGGTGCAACCATTTGGGTACTGCCCAACCCCAGTGGGTTGAATGCCCACTATCAACTTGATGCTCTCAAACAGACCTATCGAGAACTCCTATTGGCGGTTGAACTATAAGATTGGTTCAAGTTACGTAGGGAGGAACACCACGATTATGATGAAGAGAGTAGCGATCGCAATCCTTATCAATGTCTTCAGGCTATTCTCCTCTCGATCTTTCATTCCAACGCCTTCGCGAGGTACGTGCTGCACTGCTCCGTCTTCATAAGGCACTCCTCGACTCAGAACGAGATGTCTACGAGCAGTTTTACGGACGTATTCGGTCAAACGGAGAGTTTTTTCAGCTTGTTCTCGAAGATGAATGGTTTAGCTGGCTGCGCCCATTCTCTCAATTTATCGTTGAGATTGATGAAGCCTTGAGTGCCAAGGAGCCGATAACATTGGACAGAGCCAACGAGTTGTTAGACGAAGTGCGCTCCTTGGTTTCTCCCACAGAAGAAGGGACGAATCGAGAGCAGCGTTACTATCAAGCTATTCAACGCGATCCAGGCATTGCGCTCATGCACGCAGAAGTGTCAAGGTGGCTAACGACTGACCGTTAACTGAGTGACTCGCCCAAAGAAGCAAAGGCAGCTTACTATTCATCTCAAAATCAGCAGGGGCGCACTGCTACGCCCCCACAATACCAATATGCTTGCCTTGGGATGCTCACATCATGCCCGAAACCACAGCATTTTAAGCTGAAGTAGCTGTGTCAGCATGATTTAGGGCTGAACGCGCATTCAACGACAGCATCACTCGTGAAACGCCAGTGAAGAGAACGCTGATACCAACTAAAGTACCAATCAGCCAAGGTGCATTAAACGGCCACTGAAACCAAATCATTGCACCCAGCACCAGGGTAATGATGCCGTTACCCAGTGCCCATGTCCAGTTTTGTTGTGGACGTAACCGGAAGGCAAGAATCAACTCAAACACACCTTCAGTTAGCAAAAAGCTACCGAGCAACAAAGTCAGCGTCAGGACACCCGTTAAGGGGTAAACAAACAACATCACACCCGTTGCAATGTACAGAACACTCAACGACAGCTTCCAGATGAAGCCTTGATCATTATTGCGAGTTTGAAACGCATAGATTAGCTTGCTAACTCCCGCAGAGACAAGGATAAAAGCAATCCAAGTCTCAGCAACGATTGTAGAGAAAGCAGGAGATACGATCGCAAGAATCCCCAAAACAATTAAAAGAGCGCCAATCCAGAGCGATCCTTTAATCTCCTTCTTGATGTCACTAGACTGAACATTAGTTGAAACGTCGCTTGTCATATAAATCTTTTCCTTGTATTTATCTAACCCTATACTCAGGATAAAAAAAATCTTAACAACTGTACACAATCCTAGGATAGACTTTGCCTCAATAGGCTTCTTCTCTCTATTGATTGAGTATTGATACAAAAGACATTAAACTTAGGGCAGATTCTCAGTGGCCTAATTTTGAATACTAAGCTCCCTGGAAATCAGTTCAGCACGACTAATCTCGTCTTCTGTGCATCTACTATTACCCAATAATTTGTCTGCAATCAATAGTTGAGTTGCTTTTTGTTTTGCCCTAATAGCTTGAGCTAAAATAGAGAGTGATCAAGAGAATAAAAAATATTTACAAATCCCATCAAAAGAAAGACTAATAACTTGTATTTTTAAGCTATTAAATTAAGTAGAATAGCTTTTACGTTATCTTTTAACAGTCTTGCCAATATAGCAAACTGAAGTGTCCTCATTAATTTGGATTTTAAATAATTCAGGTTTCTCACCCTGTCTTTGATTGCTTAAACCCTTCGCGACAATATTTTTAAGAGTTTCAAAGTTAGTACCATCCGTTATGTCAAACCCTTTGATTACAATATCTGAAAAGCCAATGCTTTCCATTAATTCGCTCAATTCATTGGGTTTGATAAACTTATTCCAGTCATGAAGACCTTGTGGGAGTTGCCTTAGAAGGTCTTCTAAAAGCCAAATCATTATTACCTTTGATTTAAAAGTTCTGTTAATTGTATCAAATAAAAAAATTCCATTTTTGTTCAAGACCCTATAAGCTTCTGAAAGGACTTTCTTCAAATCTCCAACATGCTCTAAAACATCAAAGCATAAAACAACATCAAAAGTATTATCGTAGTAAGGGAGGTCTTCAGCCGCTCCACACTGATAATCAATTTTCAAACCATTATTTCTAGCGTGTTCTCGTGCAGTTTCAATTGAATTCAAAGATAAATCAATGCCTGATACCTTAGCTCCTAACTTAGCTAGTACCTCACAGGCTAATCCCCCTCCGCACCCAATGTCTAAAGCCTTGATTCCTTTCCAATTCGGAATATAATTATTAAAAAATTCAAACCTTGTTTGATTAAAGTGGTCTGATAGATTTAGAGCTTCACCTTCCTTCCACCAGCTCTCAGCATTTAACTCATAGTATTCTAAATCATTCCTTTTCATCTTTTAGCCTGCGTGTAATTGTAGAGCTTAGCTGTTTTTTGTTTGCAGGATTTTTCCGCTCTTATTAAAGAGAATAAATTTTACAGCTTTACCCAACTTCTACCGAAAGCATAGATCTAGTGTTAAGTCAGTTTGTAATCAAAAACACTAATAATTTTCCAGCGCCCTCCTATCACCCAATCACTCTCTTGAAAATAGGTGGTAGGGGAGAAAATTTTTCATCATTTATTGTGAAGGCAATTCATGGGAAGTCTTGTACCTAGAGTGTCAATTTGCTCAACGTTAACCCCTTCCTTTAGGTAGAAGACCAGGCAAAATAGCTATGACTAAAGCCGAGATTGTTTCTAAAGCTGATGGAGTCAAAAGTTAATAAAACAGAATCATCTAAACCGATTGTTATCTCTGCTCAAAGAAATGCTTGAGTGCTTCTTCACTAGGGTTATCGCCAAAGGTTCTAACAATTTCTAAGGCTTGTTGATAACACTGCTCTCCTTGAGCCTCTAAATTGAGACGGTCATAAGCGGTTACTAGATGCTGGAGAAATCTTTCACTCTCCGCAATGTCATCTAGAAGCATCGTACTGCTGGTTGTGTAGTGGTGGGCTTGCAAAATTCCTAAAGCTTGGAAGTGATACCCCAATGATTGAGGAAAGTAGCCTAGCTTATAGTGAACTGCGCCAATGTAATCCAGGCATCTTGCTTTAGCGTTCGCTGACGTGCCAACTACCTTGCGAATCGCCAAGGCTTGCTGATACGACTGCAAAGCTTGCCGTTCCTGGTTCAGCCTGACATAGGCTGTGCCCATACTCTCAAGGGTGATTGCCTCGCCCTTGTAGTTGCTGACTTTTTGGCAAATTGCTAAGCCTTGCTCGAAGAAAGCCAGTGCTTGACGAGGGCGATTGAGTTGTAAATAAATTTCCCCAATCGTGTAAAGAGTAGCGCTTTCGTCGGTTGGTGAATTACCTAA
This sequence comes from Microcoleus sp. FACHB-SPT15, assembly GCF_014849525.1. NCBI lineage: Bacteria > Bacillati > Cyanobacteriota > Cyanophyceae > Oscillatoriales > Microcoleaceae > Microcoleus > Microcoleus sp. FACHB-SPT15. The sequence goes on from NZ_JACJNU010000058.1 coordinate 11,130, forward strand.
GCTTTGAAACTTGCTCAGCGCTTGACGAGAGCAAAAGAGTGCTTGCTCTAATTGACCTAAACAGCTATAAACTGACCCAAGCTGATTAAAGGTTCTTGCAACACAATGCTCATCACGGGTTTCTTTATAAATCACTAACGCTTGTAAATAAACCTTTAGCGCTTTGCGTTCTTGACCAGTCTGACGATAAGCCGCCCCCAGACAATTGAGAATGACAGCAATGCTAGAGCGATTCTTGTTCGCTTGGGCAATCTGCAACGCTTGCTCTAGGCACTTAACACCCCAAGCATACTCTCCAAGATTGCAATGAACTAAGCCTATACCCCTGAGACTGTTGATTTGGTTCTCACGGTCGTTGTTCGCTTGAGCATTTGCTAGAGTTCGATGGAGTTCCTTCAAGGCGGACTGTAGCTGGCTTTGGCGATCGCGTTTGCCTTGATGCCGCCTGGTACAACAACAGCCACAAGACTGCACCGTGTTGCTTTCTTCTCCCTGCTCATGCAGCCGCTCTAATTCAGCTTTAGGATTAAGATAAGTTTGCATGGTGCGAGTTCTCCCTCTACAGACTTCAGAGATTCTGTGATCTAAATGGTTATACCTCTCAAGCCTTCAAGGGATATGCAGATGCAATGTGCTAAATCTGACCTGATGACTACTAGACTTTTTGCAAAAGTCAATTAAAGCGAGGTAGCTTTAGTCTTATCACTCCTTTTTTCTCTATTTACGCAAAAATACTAAGCTTGCTCGGCATGAAGCCTTGCCTCGGTTAGATACTGTTAACCAATAACCGTCAACCCTCAACAAGCATCGACTTGCCATCCGTTTTTTCTACCTTTTCAAGAAAGTCCAGCAGAATACGTTGGTGAGGATGTCCTAGAGGTCGCGCCTGACCTGCTTTTTCTGAATAACAACTTCCTGCCCTAATCTCATCAGGCGTTAGCAAACCCATATCCCAGCCTTCTCCTAGCACCAGTTGATTTAGCTCTACTGTTAGGGGAGCATGGAAAACATGACGAGTCACGTCTGAATCCAGATAACAATGAAACTTTGAAATCCAAGGAGGGCTGTAGCTAATTTCTTCTAGTAATTCTCGCCTGACGGCTTCTTCGGGTGTCTCACCGGGGTCGAGATGACCGCCAAAAAAGCCCCAACAACCGGGATAGATGATGCCAGGGATATTATCTCGTAGCTGCATCAAAAAGCGGTCTGGGGTGTGAATGATTGCGATCGCTACTTCAAGGGGTTTGCTGTTCATTACGCTCCTCTGGGAGTGGTGATGGCCTCAGTTGTCCAGCTCTTCGTTGTAGTTGTTGCTGCTCTTGGACAAAGACTTCGCCTAAATCTTGTCCACCGACAGGAATGCTTTGAAATTGCACCTGACCTTGGATCACAACTTCATCACCGATATTCGGGGGAGATTGATTGGTGAGTACCCAGATGGTGCCAGTATCATCCTCCAGCTTATAGGCAGTATTTTCCAATAATGGAGCGCGATTGGTGACTTGACCTTGGAGGTAAACTGTAGCAACAGCATTCTGATCTTTCGGGATTTCACCGATCTTTGTGATGTTCCCTCTGAAACCGCCCAGACTAATCCCACCCATACTCAGGGGAGCTGAGTTTCCACAGCTAATTAGCCCTCCGCCAAAGAAAACAAAGCACAACGGCAGAAGATAAAACACTATTGATTTTGACATTCCCCCCGTTGACAAGGAAGAGTGGGAGGGGTTACCTTTTGCCTCTCTATGTTGCATTGCTGTGACTACTCCCAACGCTAAACAGCTTACACGGTTATAGCGTGAGCTTTGAGAATTTGAATACCCAACGCTGCCACTTTCTGACGAACAACTCGTTTGTTAATCATTTTTAACCAATGAGCGAAATCTGAGAAACTGTTATGGTTTAATGTCTAGCTGCTGAACGTGAACGACACCAAGTACCTCAGAAAACGCTCCTTCAACTGCAATGGACTCATCACACTCCTACTTACTCGATGGTAAAGCCCTTGCTCAACGAATTCAGACACAATTACAAGAACAGATCAAACCTTTGCTCTCGGCAACGGGTCGCCCTCCTGGATTAGCCGTGCTGATGGTGGGTGATAACCCTGGCAGCCTCGCCTATGTGCGAGGGAAAGAACGTGCCTGCGCCAAGGTTGGGATCGCCTCTTTTGGTCGCCATTTTCCGGCTAATACGTCCCAGGTAGAACTAGAGCAAACGATTCAAGCTCTCAATCAAGATGAGCGCGTGGATGGGATTCTTGTTCAACTCCCGTTACCTGACCATTTAGATTCTGTTTCCCTACTGCACCAAATTCATCCAGATAAAGATGCTGATGGACTGCATCCCGTTAATCTAGGGCGCTTAGTCCGAGGGGAAACTGGATTACGCAGTTGCACGCCTGCTGGTGTAATGCGCCTGTTGCGAGAGTACCAAATTGATTTAAAAGGCAAACAGGTAGTTGTTGTCGGACGCAGCATCTTGGTGGGAAAGCCGTTGGCGCTGATGCTTCTGGAAGCCGATGCGACGGTAACAATCGCCCACTCGCGATCGCACAATCTCCCTGAGATTACCCGGAATGCTGACATCCTCATTGCTGCTGTCGGACGCCCTCGATTAATTACGGCTGATATGGTTAAGCCGAAAGCCGTAGTCATTGATGTTGGGATCAATCGCATCACTGATGAAGATGGGAAATCACGCCTGGTTGGGGATGTTGACTTTGACGCAGTTCGGGAAGTTGCCCAATTTATTACCCCTGTGCCTGGTGGTGTTGGAGCGATGACTGTTGCCATGCTGTTACAAAATACTGTGCTTAGCTATACGCGATCGCACTTTGTCGGCTAGCGCGAGAGTTAATCGCACGCATAAAGACCCCAAGCCCCGTAGAATTGTTAGGACAGTGACAAAACATCAAGGAACTAAGGCATGGTAGCGACGGATGGGCGACCTGCCCCCAAAGGGGAATCCCCTGCTTTTGACTTATCAACTTACCTAAAAGAGCGGTGTATCCAAGTCGAGGCAGCTCTCGACCTTTCGCTCCCGCTCACCTACCCTGAAAAGATTTACGAGGCAATGCGCTATTCCCTACTCGCTGGGGGTAAACGGTTGCGTCCGATTCTTTGCCTTGCGACATGTGAGTTAGTGGGTGGCACCGTTGAGATGGCGATGCCTACTGCCTGTGCGTTGGAAATGATCCATACCATGTCATTAATTCATGATGACCTCCCGGCAATGGATAATGACGATTATCGTCGGGGGAAACTCACCAATCACAAGGTTTATGGTGAAGACATTGCGATTCTGGCAGGAGATGGCTTGTTAGCTTATGCCTTTGAGTATATTGCTACTCAAACCCAGGATGTCACAGCAGGGCGAGTACTACAGGTAATTGCTCGGCTAGGTAGGGCGGTGAGCGCTTCAGGATTAGTGGGAGGCCAAGTGGTTGACCTGGAATCGGAAGGAAAGCCAGATATTCAGGAAGAAACCCTTACTTATATTCATACTCACAAAACTGGCGCGTTGCTAGAAGCCTGTGTAGTTTGTGGGGGAATTTTAGGTGGAGCAACAGACTCAGAGGTTGAACGACTCTCTCGCTATGCCCAAAATATTGGGTTAGCGTTTCAAATTGTTGATGACATCCTAGATATTACTGCCACCCAGGAAGAACTGGGGAAAACTGCAGGTAAAGACCTCCTGGCACAAAAGGCAACCTATCCAAGCCTCTGGGGACTAGAAGCCTCAAAAGCCAAAGCCAATGAGTTGGTAGAGGCAGCAAAAGCTGAGTTGGAACCTTTTAAAGAGAAGGCACAACCCCTTAATGCGATCGCTGATTTTATTACAACACGAACTCATTAGGAGATTGGGAATTGGGAATTGGGAATTGGGAATTGGGACAAGGACGATTCTTTACTATGCCCATTGTCCGTTGTCTCCCTAATCGCTAATCCCCAATCCCTAATTCTCACCTGCTTTAATTAACACTTATCGTTTCAATTTCAAGTAAAACCCTATGCAGGACTTTGGCGACATATTAGATAATCAGGTGCTGCTGGTTGCAATCATCGCTTGTCTGGTTGCTCAACTCTCCAAGCTTCTTGTCGAACTCACCAAAAACCGCAAATTTAATCTCCGTGTCCTTGTCACCACGGGTGGGATGCCCAGCGCCCACTCGGCACTAGTTTCTGCTTTGGCGGCTGGTGTGGGGCAAACGGTAGGATGGGCTAGTCCTGAATTTGCGATCGCGGTACTTTTTGCCGTAATTGTTATGTATGATGCCGCTGGTGTTCGTCAGGCAGCGGGTAAACAAGCTCGCATCCTTAACCAAATCATTGATGAACTGTTCACCGAAGGCAAACAATTTAACGAAGACCGTTTGAAGGAATTACTAGGACATACACCCTTTCAAGTCATTGTCGGCTTGGCACTGGGCATTACCATTTCCTGTTTAGCCTCTCCGGCTTATCAGTTTTGAAAACTTCCCAATTGGGATTAACGAGTGGAGGGGTACTGCGAAAGGTTAAGGGAGAAAGGGGAAGGGTGAAAGGTAATCGCCCTTAACCTTTCCCTTTGTCCTGTGAGCTAAAACGATAGACTCATTTTGCAATTTCAAGCCTCTGAGAGCTTTAAATGCCACGACTCAACTTGCTGAACGTACTAAGCTAATGGGCATTCAAGTTGCGGCTTATCCTGGGCAGACTGGATTCGAGTTGAAGAAAGTCTTGCGTGAGTTACCATCAGTCACTACGGCATCAGCTAGGGAAATCGCCGCAGGTGTCGGTGTCTGAGGCTTGCTAGAGTCTTCTAAAATTTCTATGACTAATGTTTTTTGCTTGGGAGTAAGCCTATCGAGCCAGCGTTTGACCCAGTCTTCTTGCATGATGTTGTTGGAAGCGGTGAGCATGTTTGCTTTCCGTTGATTGTTCAGTTACCCTCAGTTTATAAAAAAAATATTAAGCTGGCTGTGAGTAAAGGCACATCTAATGTGAATATTTCAAAAAGTTTAGAAGACTTAGCATTTATCCGCTAAACTGTCTACACAATGCAACGACTGGAGTTGAGTCTTCCGGTATTTTTGCCAGTTTTAAAAATTGACAACTGGGCTAAGTAAGGTGACTCGGCGACTATCAACAACCATACTCCAGAAACCGCGATCGCTTAGTTCACGCAAGGTCGAGTTTGCCTCTCTCTGATTCCTGGTATACACAGCTAATAAGTAAGGGCGTTGACCATAGGAAACCAAGCCTACATCGCTGCCAATTAGCTGCCGTACCTCCGAGGCGACTTCCGGCTGATTGAAGTAATCAACCAACACAGCATATCCCTCACCTAGAGGCTGAGGATTGTAAGCACGGGAACTCGTCGTTGACGTTGCCGCAGTCGGTCGAACTACATACGCGGATAATCCGACGACCTCATTAACATAGCGTGCCCAAGTGTTTGCATCCTCAAGCTGCCGGAACCCTCCAATGCGTGTCACCGTATCGTCTAAATATTGACAAAAGGTAGACTGAGTGTTTGGCGGCAAGGTTTGTTGAATGACTTGATGCCTCTCTGATGTCTGGCTAAGTACTAATAAAAGATACTCATCTGACTGGGGCGGCTGGCAAGGAGAAACAGGTTGTTGCGCCATTGCCGAGTTTGCACCACTCATTAAACTGCTAAGTGCTAAGTAGGTAGACGCAATTAAGTGTAAGATGCTGACCTCTCCCCTAACCCCTCTCCTGCAAGGAGAGGGGAACCGAAGTTCTCCTACGCTGCTAGGGAAGGGGGCTGGAGGGTTAGGTTTTTTGTTGTGCTTAATTATGTCCACCTACTTAGCAAGACCTAACTGAATAAGAATAAGGCTATATAGCAAAAGGCAAAAGGCAGAAGGTTTATTACTAGTACGTGGTCGTTTGAACCGTTAAATCTGTCCTAACCTTTATGACGACAGCTATCTCTTTCACGACGCTTAACTCGTTATGTCCTCTACACGCCTCGTCTTAGCTGGTCAAGATACGGAGGCAAAAGAACCAAGGGGGTCAGGTATCGTATCAGATGGGGCTTGAAATTCGCCAGTTTTGACAAATTCTAAGCGCAGCTTTAACCAGGTGATGAACTGAGGATTGGTAGAAATTATCGCGGCTGCGGGTTGGGGGCATTCTTGCTTGGCTTGTGTCATCTGGGGTGCCTCCAGGAAAGCAGGTTGTTTGACTAGCCAAAAGTCAATTTCTTTTTCCTGTTCGTGATAGTGCCTTGTGCGTTCTTTAAGCACTTCATCAATGGGTTCTTCTTCCGTCAGGAAGTGTTGACTTGCTAAAACGTAGTAGTAGGTTTGCATTGGCAAAAGTTGTTGGTTGTTGGTTGTTGGTTGTCATTCAGGTACATCTAAAAGTTGTGAAACAGCGTTGGAGTCAGGAAAGCAAAAAAGCTGATGGCTGATAGCTGAAAGCTTTCTGCTATAACTTTCCCCACATCGCTTGTTTCATTTCTCGGACAGCCCGTTCTAGACCAACAAGTACGGATCTAGAAATAATGCTATGACCAATGTTGAGTTCTTCCATGCCTTCGAGGCAAGCGACAGGATAGACGTTCCAGTAAGTAAGACCATGACCCGCATTGACTCGTATGCCCGATGCGATCGCGTATTCACATCCTTTTGCGAGTATTGCTAGTTCCTTTTCTCGACTTGCCTCATCCGTTGCCTCAGCATAGGAACCTGTATGCAGTTCAATGAATTTGGCGTTCATTTGAGCGGCTGCATCAATTTGTGCTAGGTCAGCATCAATAAACAAGCTAACGGGAATATCGGCTTCTTGCAATTTAGTAACCATCTCACTTAGCCGCTGACTTTGACTCGCAACATCTAGTCCTCCTTCCGTTGTTACCTCCTCCCGTTTTTCAGGAACAAGGGTAACGTAGTCGGGTTTAATGTCAAGCGCGATCGCTACCATTTCATCAGTGGGTGCCATCTCCAAATTCAAGTGAGTTCGCACCGTCTGTCGCAATAAGCGAACATCCCGGTCTTGGATGTGGCGCCGATCTTCCCGCAGATGTACGGTAATACCATCGGCACCAGCTAGTTCTGCCAACACAGCCGCCGCAACTGGATCGGGTTCCACTGTACGCCTTGCTTGCCGAATCGTGGCGATGTGGTCAATATTGACACCAAGTGTCAGCACTTACGTTCTTCCCCTAAACTCTTCTGGAGTCTACAGCCCTCTATCTTACCTGAAACACGACCGTTGCCGAGGTTTGTTGTGACTTGCTAACTTCAAACTAAACAAGAGCGATCGCAACCTACCTAGTTCACGGGGTCTGTCCGCTTGGATATCTCCGTTCCTACGAGAAACCGCGTATTTCATCCCACGCTCACCAAGAGAGGGTTGAGACGTGCGGCTTCTGCTGATTCAGCTAAATCTGATAAATTAAACAAGAATAAAGCTTTCTGTCTGAAAAGCGAAAGCTTTCAGTTTCTAAGTATATTTTCTCGTGATTAGTATCACTACTACACTGAAACACTAGCCCACAATTCAGTAGACTGTAGCATTAACCGAAAATTCAATGATGCATTCTTAGATACAAAACTTAAAATAAACCCTTAGTTATTTACGAGGTTACCTAAATCGTGCGTTCCCCAAGCATCACCAAACGAGAAGTTCAACCAAAAACCATCAGTCGCCGGACAGGAGCATTTGCCTTAATCGACAGTCTCAGACGCCATGGTGTAGAGCATATTTTTGGCTATCCCGGTGGGGCAATTCTGCCAATTTACGACGAACTTTACCAGTGGGAAGCCGCTGGTGAAATCCAACATATTCTAGTGAGACATGAGCAGGGAGGTGCCCATGCGGCTGATGCTTATGCTCGTGCGACAGGTAAGGTCGGTGTTTGTTTTGGGACATCGGGTCCCGGAGCGACTAATCTGGTTACGGGTATTGCTACCGCTCACATGGACTCGATTCCTATGGTGATTGTGACGGGTCAGGTGCCTCGTACTGTGATTGGTAGTGACGGCTTTCAGGAAACGGATATCTATGGCATCACGCTGCCTATTGTGAAGCACTCTTATGTTGTGCGTGACCCAAGGGATATGGCGCGAATTGTAGCGGAAGCCTTCCACATCGCTAGCTCAGGACGTCCGGGGCCAGTTTTGGTTGATGTTCCCAAGGATGTCGGTTTAGAAGAATTTGACTACGAGCCAGTCGAACCAGATACGGTTAGATTAACAGGCTATCGTCCAACGGTGAAGGGAAATCCTCGCCAAATTAACCAAGCATTGAATTTAATTCGTCAAGCACGACGGCCACTACTTTATGTAGGCGGTGGTGCGATCGCAGCGAATGCGTACAGCGAATTGCGTCAACTGGCAGAGATCTTCCAAATTCCGGTGACGACAACCCTAATGGGAAAGGGTTCCTTTGAGGAGTCTCATCCCCTAGCTGTCGGAATGCTGGGAATGCATGGTACAGCTTACGCCAACTTTGCCGTGAGTGAGTGTGACTTACTGATTGCTGTCGGCGCACGTTTTGATGACCGGGTGACTGGCAAACTGGATGAATTTGCCTCCCGTGCCAAGGTGATTCACATCGACATTGACCCCGCTGAAGTAGGCAAAAACCGCGCACCCGAAGTACCAATTGTGGGTGATGTGCGGCAGGTATTGCTTGACCTATTGCGTCGGTACGAGGAAGTGGATATTCCCGCAGAACCAAACCAAACGAGGGAGTGGTTGCAACGAATCAACCGTTGGCGTGAGGATTATCCTCTACAAGTGCCTCAATATCCCGATCGCTTGTCGCCCCAAGAGGTGATTGTCGAGTTGGCTTGTCAGGCACCGGATGCTTACTACACAACCGATGTGGGTCAGCATCAGATGTGGTCAGCACAGTTCCTCAAGAATGGGCCACGCCGTTGGATTTCCAGTGCTGGTTTGGGAACAATGGGCTTTGGGTTACCGGCCGCTATGGGAGTCAAGGTAGCGTTACCAAATGAACAAGTGATCTGTATTGCTGGTGATTCCAGTATCCAGATGAATATCCAGGAATTGGGGACTTTGGCACAGTTCGGTATCAACGTGAAGACGGTAATTATCAACAACGCTTGGCAGGGCATGGTGCGCCAGTGGCAGGAGGCATTCCACGGAGAGCGTTATTCTTCCTCAAATATGGAAGTTGGGATGCCAGACTTTGTGAAACTAGCAGAGGCGTATGGCATTAAGGGGATGTTGATTGAGAACCGGGATGAACTCAAGGATGCGATCGCCGAAATCCTCGCTCATGATGGCCCAGTACTAGCAGATATCCGAGTCAACAGAAACGAGAACTGTTACCCAATGGTCGCTCCTGGCAAGAGCAATGCTCAGATGATAGGACTTCCAGAACGTAACAAAATTGAAGTCACAGAGCTAGTCTATTGCAGTAGCTGTGGAGCAAAAAACATTGGGAGTAACAAGTTCTGTCCTGATTGCGGCACAAAACTGTGACTTGACCAAGCTTAAGTGAGCTGTTCTCACGTTAAAAAAGCCCCTACCATTGGCAGGGGCTTTTTTATGCTCAAGTTTCTCTATGACAACCATCAATATTACTCATGGAATAAGTCCTGCAATTAACTCAATCTTTAGTAGATATAAATACCTGGATGAATAATTCATTTCATCGTCCAGATCAGCGATCGCCTCTTGGGCTATGCCAACGGCAATCGCGTGGTAGGATAACTCCTTGATCATTCAAGCCTATGAAATTGCGTTTTATGCCCAGAGGTTGGTGGCGATTCCTTAAGTATCTTTCCTTACTCTTGCTGGGATTATTTATAACAGTATTGTTCGCTAGCACCCCTACCTCTGCGATCGCACAAAGCGCACTACCAGAGGCAACAACACCGCAACCCCTTCAGGAAATTCGCGGGGTTTGGATGACGAAAAATGACTATGACGTTCTCAGCGATCGCTCCAAAATGCAAGAGGCTGTGAGTCAACTAGCACGGTTGAACCTCAATACGATCTATCCAGTGGTGTGGAATTCTGGCTATGTGCTGTATCCGAGTACTGTAGCTCAACGGGCAGAGATTCAACCATTTGTTCGCAAAGGCTTGCAGGGGCAAGATATCCTCGCTGATCTGATTACTCAATCCCATCGCCAAGGGTTGCTCGTAATTCCCTGGTTTGAGTTCGGCTTCATGACTCCTGCTACATCGGAACTGGCATTAAATCATCCGGAGTGGCTGACGCAACAGCGGGATGGTAACCAAACTTGGATTAGTGCAGCAGGTGAAGTGGTGTGGCTCAATCCCTTCCTGCCAGAGGTGCAGAAGTTCATCACCGATCTCGTGCTAGAAGCCGTTACCAAATATGATGTTGATGGCATTCAGTTTGACGATCACACCAGCTTACCCAATGTATTTGGCTATGATCGCTACACACTGGCTTTGTATAAACAGGAAACCAAGAAAGATGCACCTGCTAATCCTCAAGATCCCGAATGGGTGCGGTGGCGGGCTGATAAAATTACGGCGTTCATGACCCAACTCAACCAAGCTGTAAAACAGAGAAAGCCCAATGCAATATTCTCCGTTTCCCCTAATCCCTATGTCACTGCTTACAATACTTACCTACAAGACTGGCTGACTTGGGTGCGTCAGGATATTGTAGATGAGCTAATTGTGCAAGTTTATCGTCCTGATTTGCAAAGTTTTATCAACCAGATTACCCGTCCTGAAATTCAAGAGGTGCAACAAAAGATTCCAACCGGAGTTGGTGTGCTAACAGGCTTAAGAAATAAGCCAGTTGCGATGCCACTGATTCAGAGCAAGGTTCTGACAGCACGCGATCGCGGATTGGGTGTATCGTTCTTCTACTATGAAAGCCTTTGGGAGAATTCACCAGAACCCATTACAGAGCGGCAATCTAACTTTCAATCTCTCTTCAACTTCCCGGCTTCCCGCTTAGCAATGAAATAATATCAATTTCGTGACATACTCCAGACGCTCACCCTAAACGGGTAGAGCACTGGCTTCTCTTAGAGTTTAGTCCAAGAGTGCTTTTAAGTAAGGCGATGTCCATCCCCACTATTCCAAAAAATCTAGGATGCTCAATCATTTCACCTGTTGAGAGTGCTACATAATTCTCCACACCTAAATCAATCCCAATAGTGTTTTCTTCAGTCGGTTGGATTTCTGCAACCGTTACAGGTGCATTTTTATCTTCAAGAGTCAGAGAGATGTGAAATCCGTCTGCTTTACTCCCCCTGCTTCCTCTGTTCGATCACTACATCAAAAACACAAAGAATAATGCGATCGCAATTACTAAGCTCAAACCTCCCAAAACAACAAAGATAAAAGGCTGAGCAGGGGGATTGTCTGGATTCTGCAATCTTCAAATGCAAAATGCACCTTAAATAAAAACTTCTTTTTTAAGGAGTTTGGGATAATTTCACATCGCTCTGTGAAGTTACAAGACCCATTAAAAGAACCAAAGCTTCCAGAACAGAGCTTCGATCAGTTGGATTAACATTCAAAACTGGAGGTCGATTTTTATCATTCATGTTGTAGCCCAGAGCTGAGATAATTTCTTCTGGAGCGAGGGCACCTGGGCAATCTGTATGAGTTAACCCCACAATCATGGGAATTTGTACTCGCTGGTTGATAAACGAAATAATCTCGCGGGTGTAAGAGAAATTCTCAGGTCGATGGGCTGCTACTAATAGAACGTAACTGTGAGAATGTTTAATCAAAATATCCCACATAAAATCAAACCGAGATTGACCTGGAGTCCCGTAGATATGCAAATCCATGTCTGGGTTCAGCCTGACTCTGCCAAAGTCTAATGCCACAGTTGTTTCTTTTTTAAGTAAAGTTGTTATATCAGTGGCATTACAGTCTGTCTCAATAACGTTTCTTTCACTGATTGTCCGAACAAAAGTAGACTTTCCCGCCCCCACAGCGCCTGCAATTACTGAACGCATTGTCTTCATTGCGATTTACTCCGTGAAAATTTAATAGTATTTAGAGTGCAGAAGAGAATCTTGCTAGAGAGGCACCCATACTTTTAAGTGAAGTTATCTATTCCACCAACATTGCGGTATTTATTCGTGCCTCAAATTGGAGCATGAAGGTTAATTCCGGCTTACATCAAAGCCGATTTCAATTCGCCCAATGTCCGCTTAATTTCCAACATCAACACCCCTTGTTTAGCTGCCTTTCCCGCTAGCACGAGAAACACCGCATCTTCACCGCAACTGGTCAAAATGCTGAAGCCTTCCTGTCCTTCAACATAGATGCGATCAATCTCACCACGGGCAAGTTCTCTGCCGATGCGATCGCCTAAGGAAAGCATGGCGGCTGACATCGCTGACACTCGCTCATCATCCATACCACCAGGTAAGCTGGAGGCGAGAGGTAAACCATCGGGTGTTACCATCGCTGCACCCTGAACATCCGAGGTGGTTGAGACAAAGTTACCGAGAATGTATCCGAGTTTTTCCGAGTTGATTGCCATTGAATTCCTACTTGTATTACTAATTGTGTATTTGTCTCTTGCGAGAAACTAGCTGGTTAGAATCTACTTGAATTAGAACTTGCGCCAGCTCATAAAAGTCTTCAACAGGCTGTTATTGCCTTTTGATTGCTCGGCATTTCGTACTCACAGACCTTATTGTTTTTGCCAGGTAATACCGATTGAATGCACTTTCTTAATAGCACTTACCTAGGAAATATTCATAAATAAAGGTCTGGTTGCTTAATTCAGTTTTAGCAAAATATTTTTTATATTTAGTGCATTTTTGTTAGAAATTTAATGAAAATAATGTGTAGCATTTATAAAGGATGAAATGGTTTATTTTTAAACAATTAAGTAGTGTAAAATTAAAATTTTTATCATTAAAAACCATGGAAAACGTATTCAGCTAATGATATAGGGTTTCTCGATTAAATGGGAGACACTATAACTTTTTTAATCCAACTAAATCAACTACTTTTTCTAAGCTCTCAAGTAATTGAGAACCTTGTAGGTCAAGCGTTTTAGCTTATAAATCATGTAGTCTTAGAGCCTCATACTCAGCACACTGCCTCTTGTTGTGCAGGCAGAGGCGGCTATTACCATTGGCTCCTGTTTACTGACAAGGGCTTAGGTAAACTAACTAAACAAGCGAATATGGCACCTTCATCAGGAGCGTTTGGGAAGTCTTAAGCTGAATGTCACTGACTTAACAAGAAAGGCAGGAGGCAGAGGGCTTTTATGTTTATATTGATGCCCGACCCTCCTGCCTTCTGGCGATCGATAAGGAGCAAGGGTCGCAATCCCCATGTGAGTAAGGCTCACTGGCTCCCGTTCAGGTTGGTCAGAATCCCCTCAGAACGGAACCTAAAAGCCTCCTGCGCTCTGCCCTCTGCCTTCCCTTACAGTTGCCTTGTTTAGCGATCGCGTGAGAACTGCGGTCGGGGTAGACTAAAGCTACTTCTGTGACTGCTAGACTGCTGAAGCAGTTGACTCGCGTCTTTACTCCTAGCAGAACTGTTGACAGGTTGGTCAATACCACAGTTTGCAACCATCACAGCCATTGAAGTCATCAGTGCTTCAATAACCGAAGCTCGATCATTTGGATTAATTTTCAAAACCGGGGGTCGATTTCGGTCATTCAGGAAACCCAGTCTCATCATGATCTCTTCTGTTGCCCAAGTTCCTGGACAATCTGTATGAGTTAGACCAACAATCATCGGAATTTGTACTCGCTGGTTCATGAATGTGAGAATCTGACGAGCATAGTGAAAATCAGCGGGTCGATGCGCTGCTACTAGCAAAATATAGGTGTGTGCTCTTTGAATTAAAAAATCCCACATGAAATTAAAGCGAGATTGACCAGGAGTACCGTAGATTTGCAGATCCATCACAGAACCGAATGCCAATCTCCCAAAATCGAAGGCGACCGTGGTTTTTTGCTTCATGAGGGATACATCATCCGTAGCAGCACGATCAGTGTCTATCGTTTCAATTTCACTAATCGTCCGTACAAAAGTAGACTTACCAGATCCTGGAGTCCCAGCAACTACTAAACGCATCGTTTTCATTTGATTTTGCTCCGCAAAAACTTACCGAACTTGATCGAGTATTGGATGAAAGGTCATGCACCAGAATTGAAGTGACACAGAGCCTCAAACGTCTTATTCGCAGACTGATGATTAGTTAATGAATCGCGCTTGACTCATCAGACTTTGCGTAAGCCCTGGTAGTGCTAGGTTAAATTTGACCCATGATTTCACTCTTATGACTCAATGATGACCGATTAACGGCTCCCTGGTAAACTAACGCAGCTTTTATTTACATTCAACCTAACCCTTCAAAAGAGTTAGGCAAGGCTCAATACATCTATGATTTCCTGTGTGGTGTTTAGCAACAACTGTCATAAGGAGTACGCTTTTTGAATTAGCCTTGCTCTAACGATTAACTCTATAGATAATCTTTAGATAATCTTTCGGCACAAATTACCTCAAAAGGGCTTTCAAATCACCCAGAGTCCGCTTAATTTCCAACATCAACACCCCTTGCTTGGCTGCCTTTCCCGCCAGCACAAGAAACACCGCATCTTCACCACAACTGGTCAAAATGCTGAAGCCTTCCTGTCCTTCTACATAGATGCGGTCAATCTCACCACGGGCAAGTTCTCTGCCGATGCGATCGCCTAAGGAAAGCATGGCGGCTGACATCGCTGACACTCGCTCATCATCCATACCACCAGGTAAGCTGGAGGCGAGAGGTAAACCATCGGGTGTTACCATCGCTGCACCCTGAACATCCGAGGTGGTTGAGACAAAGTTACCGAGGATATGTCCGAGTTTTTCCGAGTTGATTGCCATTGAATGCCTACTTGTATTACTGATTGTTTATCTCTTGAGAGAAACTGGTAGCGTTTAATTGCACTCAAACCTGTGCCAGTTGTGAAAATTCTTGTGAGAGACTATCTCTCTTGTGTCTCGTCAACGTATTTGTGGAAGTAGATAGGTGTAAAACCAAGGATGAGTCTGTAAAAACTAGTTGATACGAACAGCAAGCGGTTGGCATCTAAATTGGTGATTTTTAATCTGCTTATCGCTGTTCAGATCATTCCTAAAGCTTCACTAACTCTATCGGTTTATGTTCACCCACCTACTTATCCTGTTTTAAGGGATGGCTAAGCGATGAAGTGTTGGATTTGCTTTCTTGCCAAAGACACGTTTTACCGCAAAAGGGCTTTCAATTCACCGAGTGTCCGCTTAATTTCCAACATCAACACCCCTTGTTTGGCTGCCTTTCCCGCTAGTACGAGAAATACTGCATCTTCACCGCAACTGGTCAAAATGCTGAAGCCTTCCTGTCCTTCTACATAGATGCGGTCAATCTCACCGCGTGCGAGTTCTCTGCCGATGCGATCGCCTAAAGAAAGCATGGCGGCTGACATCGCTGACACCCGCTCATCATCCATACCACCAGGTAAGCTGGAGGCGAGAGGTAAGCCATCGGGTGTTACCATCGCTGCACCCTGAACATCCGAGGTGGTTGAGACAAAGTTTCTCAGAACGTATCCCAGTTTGTCCGAATTGATTGCCATTATTGTATTCCTGCTCTAATTTTCAGATAGTACGATTCACACGATTAATACTTGGTGGAACTGGCAACATGAGATTGACACAGCAACGATGCCAGTTGTGCCTAGCTTCTTGGGAAGCTTGTCCTCAGTGTTGTGTTAGGTGAGAGCACTGTACTCTAAGACATCATGAGTATCACCAAGCAAGACAGACTTGGTGTGTGTGCCCCGCAAGCGCTTTCCTAAAAACGCTTCCAAAAAGCCCTGAATTGCGCCTAAGGTAAAGGTACACTTACGATTGGAACCCAGTGATTCCCCCGCAGAACAAAGCGTTTCACGGGCATAGACTTTATAGACATCTCCGTCCTGTTCGATCTTGTCAATAATGCATAAGCGGGTGCCTCCAGTGCCTAAGACCTCACTAACCTTACCTGTGACATCTTCCAGAGAGATTGTTTCTATACCATTGACTAAACCGAGGTCTGCCGCTAACTTTTTGCCCCGTTGACGACCAGCAGAAATTAAGGCAATTGCTGCTGCTTTTTCACCGAGAGCTTCTTCTACACCAACAACGACGGCTTTGAAGCAGACAATGCTGCTAAAATCTCCAAGTTCTTGACGTAAAGGATTCAATGTAACTGACATAGGATTAACCTTTTTGAGTTGTGTTTAGGTTCTGAATGAACAGCTAAGCTTCCAAGAGTTTTATTGGTTCAGTAGAAGAAGCGTCCGATTTACATTGAGCCTGCACCTGTTGCGATCAAGCGCCGGAACAAACCTTCAGTCCAGCCTGTTTCTTTGAGTACAGCGGCAGAAGAAACTTCAACGTAGGCTTGCTCAATAAACGCTAAATCGATCATGCAAATCCGACCGAGGGCATCCCGCAATTCTTCAGGTTTCCCATCTTTTCTTGTGCGTTTGCCAACTTCATTAACTACTGTTGCCATTGCTGGGACAACATGTTGAGGACCAATGCCAATTTGCACATGCACTAGACCAATACGCCAACGGCGATCGGCATAGCCATTGCCCCAGTTATCCATCCCGGTAAACATTTCGTGAAACCATTGAATAAAGGTTTCACGTAGACGATGTATACGTCCTTCTTTCGCACTCATAATGGCATCCATTTCTGGATCGCGACCTAAGTAGGCATAGAAATGATCAGCCATTTCTGAAGCAATTGATTGACCCCAACTTTGGTGAGACATCAGAAGCGCTTTATCGGCTTCTGTAAAGGCAACACGCTTTTCCATGGTGGTCATAAATGTATGGGGTTCTAAGGTCATTTGTTTCTCCGGATGCTCTTGGTTGAACTTTGTTCTTCTTCTTCAGTTTTAGCAAGTTTGTAGTGAGTAATGTGCGTATTTTGGTGAGCTTAATTACCTAATTTATATGTAGTCTTGATGAAATCCTGCTTTCGCTTTACGTGAATTTTGTATTTAATAAATAGCTACAATTTCATTTAACAAAAGCCTGAATTTTCAACTCTCATCTTTATTATTAGGTGTAACAGCCAACGAATACTCGCTATAATCCTTGTTCACTAACTTATTCAGATATTGTTGGCTAAATCCGGATAGTTTTCTTGACTGGCTTTCTATTTCCATCAAGATTATTTGACTTTACTTTGTAGAGATTATAAGAAGTTTTGGGAGCAACAGACTTCTATTTGTCTTACAACTAAAACAACACTTAGGTTGTTTATTGTGCTAGATTCAGTTGTTTAATAAAATGTAAAATAGTTCAAGCTTTATAGGTTTCCTTGAACAGATGAGAAGGCATTTATGACATTACCCTTCTCACTGACAAGATTAGTAAGTACTCTTGTTGATTAAGGTAGCTAAAATACACGGCAGATAAGAACCTATCCGAAAAACCTTTGCACAGTAACTGAACATCCGTGTACCCTCTCTAGGGAATCGGAAGCCGTTATCGCATCTATATCTATAGTCTCAAATCTCGAAAATGCGCTTTTCGGATAGATTCTTAGTAATTCATCACACTAATGGTGATGACTGAAGAGGCAGAAAGAACATAGCAGCACTTCGGTTCACTTATTCGCCCTGAGATAGAAGTTGTGTCGCATACTATCTTCAGGGTTTCAGTCCTAAACTTGTATGTACTCTACAAAGTACCTACACCCCCAGTAACCAGACCCTTTGTAAAACCAACACGCTGTTCAATTTTGGTCATAAAGGCTGTCGCATCTAAGGACATAATTAATTCCTTTTTATGAAGAATATAGGTTGAATCTTTCTTTTTTATTTCTAGCAAGCTTTAATAGCTATGTCTGTAGATGAAGTGAGTTTATATACTTAAATCAGTCTGTATTCTTTATAAACTTTGGCTAAAAAATTTATTTCAGCTCAGCACTTTTAAAACATCTGTGTTTTTTAGGTTAATAACAACCTAAAAAACTTGTTTACCAAGCTAAAAAAGTGATTTTAGCTAACAGATGCTTTACCTTGTAAGCATTTCTAGGTGTTACTACTCAAATCAGGATAGTTTCTCTATTTAGTGATCCCTGTAATTTCATAGCTTGTTCAGCTTTGATAACAGTTTGTTGTTTTAGTTATAGTTTTACAACCACAAACAACGAAAGTGCAATACTATTTCCCTTATGGTAGATAAAAAAATTGCTCTCCAAGTAATAGGAGAGCAAAACTCGACTTTTTTATGTAGTGAAAGCATATTAGGTGAGTGTGAAGAATTTGTGAAGCTGAACACTCACTTTTTCTTAATCAAAAGCTATGAGTTATAGAGTTTGGGTACTATGCAGTAGCAGCATTAAAGATGCTTACTTGGTTGTATTCGGTTTCTCTTTTTAGAGAAAACTAGCCAGATAGCAGCTTATAAAACGACGGCTTCTGCTGTAGTTTCATAGTCAATCTTCAGCCCTCTGCTTTGCATTGTTGCTTCAAATAATGCTGTAGAAAGGGCTTGCTCGACTGGCCAGACACCTGGTTTACTAAGCTTTCCGTTGAGCATGAGTTCTGCAAGACTACCCGTTCCTGCACCAGCAGCTACGGCTGTATTTTCATGCACCAAGGTTGAGCAAACACAGGCAGGCTTACCTTCTTTGTAACCCTTAACTTCTGAGCGAATGGCAACACCGATACCGCTGAAGCGATCGCTTACATCTGTCATCCGGTGGCTAACATGAGATAAAAATTCAATACCACCTGGATTTTTTAGCCAAGATGGTGGAAAGACATGAGCTGCAATCCAGGTAAGGTGATTATAAAAATCCGGAACAGACCCGAACTTGGTAATAACCGTTTTCACAGGGAACGAGTCAACCAAGGTAAAGGCTTCTGGCATATCAAACCAGTAGACACCCGCCTTGCCATAAGGAGCGGGGAATTCAATTTTTTCGCGCTGGCTATACGGCTTTACCTCCTGCCACTGACCATCAATCCAAGCCTCAAATGGCTCTTGTAAACCCAAGAACGTCGTCCGCATCACAGTAATACCAGCACCGCCAGAACCTGCAACTAGATAGCTCAAATGAATTCGTTCTGCTTCATCTAGCTGTTCAACATCGTGGCGCACCATGCTGTTGGAGACACCCGGAAAAATTCCGGAATTGACAATTGCTGTCACTCCTTTTTGGGCTGCTGCCTCACGGTAAGCTATGGCTTTACGGGTAAAGGCACGGTTATCACTGACATCCAGGTAATTAACACCCTGCTCAATGCAAGCTTTGAGAACATTAGCATCTCGGTAGACAAAAGGGCCTGCACAGTGAATCACCAAGTCGTGAGACGCGATCGCCTTTGTTAACCCCTCCTGATCTGCCAAATCCAAAGCGAGAAACTGCACTTGTGGCTGTCCCTTCTGCCTCGCCGTCACTTCAGGCGAAGTCGGACGCCCGGTAACCGTAATCTTCGCTTCTGTATGGGCAACTAGGTCTTGCGCCACACTGCTACCGATTCGCCCTCGTCCTCCAAGAATTAAAACCTGCTGGTCTGCCATTGCACCTGCATCAGTAACATCCTTTCTCATTTCATCATCTTTGAGGCACTCTAATCATCGGTAGCCAGGATGACACTTTCACTCTACTTAAGTATGATTTCAGTTTCCAATGACCATGAACTATCAACCCTGAGTCATGAACCCTTATGACTAGTGCAAGAAGGCAGGAGACAGGAGGCGATCGCACCAGTCTTTCGCTAATTTGATAGCAGTAAGTTAAGCCAGTAGCCCTTAAAAGCGTTCTACGTCCTTAAATTGCTCTAGCTTCTGAGCATTTGCCGCTTCGCCACAAGTGCGAGGGGTGGGGAAAATCTTCCCCGGATTGGCTAAACCTTTTGGATTAAAGACTTGGCGTACCCATTGCATCGTCTCTAAATCTGTTTCAGTGAACATATCTGGCATGAAGCATTTTTTATCCGAACCAATACCATGTTCCCCAGAGATGCTACCGCCCACTTTCACGCAGAGTTTGAGAATTTCTCCACCTAATTCCTCCACTTCTTCTAAGGCACCAGGCACGGAATTATCGTAAAGAATCAGTGGGTGCAGGTTGCCATCACCAGCATGAAACACATTAGCGATCGCATAGCCATATTTCTCGCTTAACTCTTCAATTTCTTTGAGGACACCGACTAGTTGAGTGCGCGGAATGACACCATCTTGCACAAAATAATCAGGACTCATATGTCCTGCTGCGGCAAAGGCAGCTTTGCGACCTTTCCATAATTTCAGTCGTGTTTCTGGGTCACTAGCCGTTGTGATATTACGTGCCCCATTCTTTTTGCAGAGTTCAGCCACACGGTGTTTAGCAGTTGCCACTTCCACTTCTAACCCATCAAGTTCAACTAACAGGATGGAACCCGCATCTCTGGGGTAACAACCTGTAGCAACAACATCTTCCACAGCATTGATGCTGAGATTATCCATCATCTCCATCCCTGCTGGAATAATCCCGGCACTGATGATATCGGCAACAGCAGCACCCGCTTCTTCAATAGTGTTGAAGTCTGCCAGGAGAACACAAATTGATTCAGGAGTCTTGAGAATTCTTAGAGTAATTTCTGTAGCAATTCCTAAAGTCCCTTCGGAACCAACGAATACCCCTGTCAGGTCATAGCCTGGTTGTTCTGGTACTGACCCCCCAACATCAACAATTGAGCCGTCAGGAAGTACCAGTTTTAATCCCATAACATGGTTAGTAGTAACACCGTATTTCAGGCAATGAACACCACCAGAATTCTCAGCAACGTTGCCACCAATTGAGCAAATAATTTGGCTAGAAGGGTCAGGGGCATAGTAAAAACCAGCACCACTGACAGCTTGTGTGACCCAGTTGTTGATGATACCGGGTTGCACAACGATTCGCTGGTTTTCTAAGTCAATATCGAGAATTCGCTTCATCAAAGCGGTAACAATCAACACGCAATCTTCTACTGGCAGCGCCCCACCTGATAAGCCTGTCCCAGCACCTCTAGCGACCCAAGGAATTTGGTTCTGGTCGCATATCTTCACTACTGCTGCCACTTGTTCCGTTGTTCGGGGTAGCACCACCAACGCAGGACGCTGACGATAACTGGCTAGACCATCACATTCATAAGTCAGCAATTCTTCACGGCGGCGAACCACACCATTTTTTCCAACCACAGCTTCAAATTGCTTGATGACTGGTTGCCAATTCCGTTTCGTATCGTGGGCAAGCATAGGTGGCACAAGTAAAGGTAGTTGCAATCCTATGATTGCACGATCACGAAGTCATTCGCCAAAAAGCGATTAGGTCTTAGGAAGTAACCCTACCACCTACTACCTCATGAAGGAGGTTAAGTACACCGTCAACTTTTAGGGAAAGCTCTATTCCTACCATTGTTGTCAGAGAAAAATTTAATCAACAATGAGCCTCAAATTTCATCGTTTACATCTTTCTCAATAATTTTTTTCCAAAGCAAATAACCTTGTCCATTCAAATGTACACCATCTATTGTGTATTGAGAATTGAGTTCCTTATTTATATCTAGAAATGCAGAAAATAAATCAATATATTGATATGAGAATTCTTTGGTTAGCTCTCTCAGTATGACATTCAATTCGACAACCTTATCATTAACACCATTCCTTTGGAATTTTTGATAATTGACTGGCAAAACACTTTGAATAAATACTTGTGTATTGGGTAGGCTCTCCTTCACCTTTCTTAAAATAAGATGGTAGTTTTCTACAATGTCTAATACTTGTATGCCTTGATTTAAATCATTAATTCCAATAAGAATAAAAAGCTTTTTTGGTTGATGTTCAATAATGTTGTCGATCCGGTTTAAAACTCCCTCTGTTGTGTCTCCACAAATCCCTCTATTTTTAATTCGATCATTTTTCAGCAACTCTGCCCACTCACATAAGTCTGTGAGACTATCTCCTAAAAATATTATTCCTGATTCTGATTTAGGCAAAGCCCGAAAGTGGCTTGTCTTGTCTTGATAAAAAGGATTGTCATACATAGCAGTTAGTCTAGCCCTCTCACTCGTTAGGAAAGAAAGTTTGTGCAATAGATAGAAAAGTCCGCCTCTTCTCGCAACAAAGATACTTCCCATTCCTAAAAATAATATATTAATTAAGCACGAAAGTAATAAAGTAAATTTAATTGCCTCATTTATTGTTACTAAGTTATGCATATCATAAGTTGCCATATAATTTAACCGTTTTAATCGTCAGCGATTAGTCCTGAGGCAGCGAACACAACAAGTCCTATTAAGTGACATTCACAGATGCGACTAATGAAGTTAGCGGCAGAGAGCCAATTCTCTCGGTTCCTTTACTACTGTAGTTGCTCTGGTATAACGAGATACAATTTAATCTCAGAGTTTGTCACAGCCCGTCTAAAGTTTTCAATCAAGCGAAAAATGTCTCCTCTCAAGTGGGACGCGATCGCTTTGTATATAAGTTTTCAATTTTTGTCATTGGTCAGGAGCTAGTGGTCACTGATTAGCAGCCAGTAGCCACGGATAAAGGTAACTAAACGAGTAAATTTAGTAATTTAGTCAGCCAAAAGATTGACAGGGTTCAGCGGTTAGATTTTGTGACTCTCAACCTTAAGTATTAGCCAAAATTCTTGGTTCCATAAGAAATTACCCCTCCGGGTACTGATATGTTTTACAGGTAATAGTACAGAGTATTAGATATAGCAGCTCCATATAAAAAGCATTAGAAATTTATAGAGTTGCTTAGCCCCTACTTAGCTTTTTCTTATTTAAGATAAGGAAGCAAAAGTTATTCCTTTTCATTCAATCAGTATTTACTAGGAATGTCTTTGTGATGGTCAAGGGCAGATTTGGCATATCTTTTAACTAATAACTCTAGCAAAGACACACCATTTTTTGCCAGCGAAACCCTGCCAGAAACTATCTTATTGAGCAACTACTTGATCCAAAAAGAGGATGAATTGATGAGTATGATTTGGAAAAACAATCAGTCTAACGCTTTTCCTAACGTAGCCATAGCTTCTGGAGCGAACTTGCCGTCCCTTCAATGCAATGCATTACCCAAGTTCTCATTGAATTTAGTGCGAGCGCTACGTCAATGGCTTGACCGAATCGAGGTTCATGACCCTGAATTTGCTCGATTTCTCTCTAATCTAATACCATCCCAGTGTCCATTTGAGCGCGACATTATATTCCTGGGTCTTAAGCTAGGGCATATTCCCCCTCTATGCAAGCTGAACCCGTTTTATGAGCAACTTGTCGCCTTACGGTTTCGTGCTATTTGTTTCCTTGCTGATCAATGTGGCGAGGATATTCAGCCTTACTGCTCTTAATTCTTCTAATATTGACTCAGCAACTAAGAAATCCCAATTGTTAGGTGTCTCAGAGAATTTCATCAAAGCTTCATCCGTACTTTCAGGTTTCTTGTTTGTAGCTTTACCAAATTGCTTGTTAACCTTCCTATCGTTGTAAGTAGAAACGACTCAAGACAACTCAGCAGCAACGTGACACCTAAGCGCTGCTACTTCAATAAACTAATTCCTTGGTGTAGAGGTGTAGACAATGCTCAAAACCAACACTCAAAGCCCTATGCTTCCCAGTTCAGCCGTAGCTCATCAAAATCCTAGCTCAGCAAAGAAGCATCTACTACCCAAGAAGCATCCTGATTTACTACAACCTGTGCGTCAATGGCTTGATGCAATAGAAGTCAACGATAGACAGCTAGCTCGATTTCTCTCAAAAGTGATTCCAGCTCAATGTCCATTTGAGCGTGATATTAAATTATTTGGCTACTTAGTGGTACACATTCCACCGCTATGTAAGCTTAATCCTCTTTACGATCAGTTTGTTGGTCTGCGTTTTCGTGCTCTTTGTTATTTAGTTGATCAGTGTGGTGAGGATATCCAATCCTACGCTTAGAAGCCTTAGAAAATCTATTTCTCAGTATCATTAAGCCAAGACCTAATGGCTGATATGACTTTGTACATT
The DNA here is from genome assembly GCF_014849525.1 of Microcoleus sp. FACHB-SPT15. NCBI lineage: Bacteria > Bacillati > Cyanobacteriota > Cyanophyceae > Oscillatoriales > Microcoleaceae > Microcoleus > Microcoleus sp. FACHB-SPT15. The sequence continues at coordinate 35,101 of NZ_JACJNU010000058.1, forward strand.
CAGGCAAACTAAGATTCAGGAGAGAATACGAGTCAAACATACCTCTCCTGAAGTTCTTGCTATCTTATGTAGCTTATGGGGCTTGTAAGCCTAAGTCAGTTCTCTGTCTTACGCACTACTAACGCCGCCTAACCTAAAACATCACCTACTGAACCGACTCAGGAAGCCAACTCGGAAACAGGAGTGACTTTAACCCCATCCCAGGTCTAAACTCCAAGATCCTAAAGCACCAGAATCACCAGCAGAGTAATCGTTGATTAGGAGCCGCCAGGTACCTGTTGCGGGCAGACCCCGAAAGGCTGAGAAAGACTGGAGGGAAGCATACTTGCCACTGGGGATGACAACATTCTCCGATGCTGCTGCCTCAAAGTTGTTGATAAAGTGGTCGTTGAAGCTATAGTTGCCATTTAAATCGCTGCTATAACCACTGGAAGAGAAGTGGGGTTGACCAGGGCGTCGGAACAACTCAACGACAGTCTCCGATTCAACATGACGTAAGCGCACAACGACGTCACCCACCCAGGTGTGAACAAGGTTTTTCAGCGTGACAGTCACGTCTGTAATCTCGAAGTTTTCCGTAACAATAATGTCATCCTGAAAGCTACCGCTGCCATCGGGAATATCACCACCATTGCCAACGAAGGTTGAGGCGTGAGCTTGGGTAGTGGTAGGAATCTCAAGTTCGATGGTGGCGGTTGATGTATTCGGGATGATCTGAGACATAAGCTATTCGCTCCAAAAACGAAAGGTTGACAATGGTAGTGAACTTCAGGGGCGATAATCCTGACGGGATAGTGTGCAATGCGAAATTAATTTGTTAAGAAAGTTTGCGGTTTCTTGTCATAGTCTTAAGAGATGCAGCCAAAAGTTTTAATTAATTTCGCAATCCTACAAAATTTTCACTTAACTAATAATTACACCCCTTTAGAAATATATCTAGTCCCTAAACGTGCCTTTACTAAAAAAAAATATTTAATTGTCGTATTACTCTGTACTTAATTCTCTGAAGTCCTTATCCCTAAGGCTTTAAAGCCGATTTAATATTAAAAGTTAAATGATTTTATATGAACTTGTAGTAAAGATAACCTTGAATAATATTTGAATCATTTGAAATACAAACTACCCGAAATAGTAAATATTTCAGGTTAATAGCTTTCTCTCACTTTTAAATAATTGCTAATAAAAAAGCAGAAATAAAATGACAGAAAACTAATTTATATTTTTTTACTTTCAGTCCACATCCTGCCTAGTTAGTTGTTCATCTCCAAAATGAGTAGTCCCTAAGAACCCAACGCAAATTGGTGACGGAAACTTTTGGGTTACAAGCCGATTAAGGCAGAATATGGGCAGGAGCAAGAGAACTGCTATCACCAGCCCACTGCTTTTATTGGGTAAACCTCATGCCGTCATACAGCGTATGACGTGTATTACATACTAGGTATAGTATTGCAATCAGTTGTTGTTTTTTCTTAAGATTTATTGCGCCATACTCGAAGCATTTTGTAATGTAATAGGCTGCTGCGTCTTCAAGTTCCATCCTACGGACGGGCAAAATGATCCCACAGCACTTTCAAAATGTAGCCATGCAAAATTGAATGCTTGTTAGCTACCCTCTTTTTCGGCAACCCATAAAACTAGGTAGAGACGTTCCGTTGGAACGTCTCCACGACTAGAACCTAAAAAGGGGCTATAGAATCAGGTTTAGTATAAGAACCAGTAAAAAAGCACCCATATAGGGTGCCCTCATACAACAAACATCTCCAGAAATTAAACTAAGCCCAAGTGGGAAAAGGACTTCCGCTCAATTTTTGGAGATGTCTAGTCAAAGTTGAGATTGTACCTAATCGTTCCCTGATGAGGCAACGATTAATCAGCTGTTGCGAGTTCCGTACTGCCGCGACTGCGACGACGTGTCACAGTGTTGAAGAGCATCTGACCGATCGCTTTGATCAGGTTGCCTTCTAGTTCCTGAAATAGCTTCATATTCATGCCGAACGTCGCATTCGCTTCGTCTACAATTTGATCCGCTGTTGCTTCATCAATCGGTAGCCCATCCAAGACTTCGCGGTAGTTGCGCTTGAATGCCTTCTCGTCAGGAATGTCGTTGAATTCATAGAAAGCAGTTCCCTGCCCTTCTGATAAATTCATCCCTTGTTGGGCAATCTTTTTAAGAATTTGTCCACCTGATAAATCACCGATGTAGCGTGTGTAGGAATGGGCAATCAACAGTTCTGGTTTTGAAGCCGATATTTCTCGAATGCGCTGCACGTAAGATTTAGTCGCTGCCGAAGGAGTCAGTTGCTCACGCCAGTTAGAACCGTAGTAGTAGTACAAGTCCTGCTCCAGGGACTTTTTCCGGTTTAACTCTTGGAAGTAGATTTTTGAGACAATAGGATGTGAATGGTGGCGTTCCATCTCTTCTTCCATTGCCGAGTAGACGAAGTAGAGGTTCGATACCAGCTTCCGGTATGAGGTTTTCTCAACAACACCTTTTAAAAAGCATTTGATAAACCCAACATTCTCTGCCATCGTGTGAGCTTTTTTAGTGCCCTCACGCAACTTGGTGGCTAAATTGCTACTCATGTATGAAGTTTCCTATCCCTTAAAGTTGATGGCTAGTGTATTGTTGCTTACAAAAGGGCGAAATACTGCCCAAAATGTTAGGTTAAACTGATTTGATGAGAAATGCCGTTAAGAATTTTTACGAAAAGGCACTCTCTAGGGAGTGCCTTTGTTGCTAAACAGCAATTTTAGAAGAAGCTTGGTTGATGGCGGATTAGGTTGAGGTATTCCTCACGAGTTTTTTGGTCGTCCTGAAAAACACCAACCATTGCGCTAGTTACAGTCCAGGAACCGGGTTTTTGCACACCCCGCATTGCCATGCACATGTGGATACCTTCCATCACTACAGCAACGCCTTTGGGTTCTAATATAGTTTGAACGGCTTCGGCAATCTGGCGGGTTAAGCGTTCCTGTACTTGCAGCCGCCGTGCATACATTTCAACAACACGAGCAAGCTTACTGAGTCCTACAACTTTTTCGTTAGGAATGTAGGCGACGTGAGCTTTGCCCATGAAGGGCAGCATATGGTGTTCACACAGGCTAAAGAAATTGATATCCCGGACGAGAACCATTTCATTATGACCTTCATCAAAGATCGCCCCATTGACCAATTCTTCCAGGGATTGATTGTAACCACTTGTCAGGAATCGCATTGCTTCTGCTACCCGCTTGGGAGTCTTGAGGAGTCCCTCCCGTTCTGGATCTTCACCTACGCCCAAAAGTAGTGTCCGCACCGCGCCTATCATTTCTTCGTTCAGATCTTCTGAGGGAGGTTGTATGTTGGGTTCCCGACCATTCTGGGTGTTGCGGTCGGGCCGTGTCTCGACGCGAGTGGTTGCACTTGTACTATCGGGCGTGGAAGTAGAGTCAGAACTGTTAGAGCCGTTGGAAGAAGCAATACTCATAATTTGCCTAATTAAAGTTTGTTACAAGGATGAGTGAGAATTTTGTTGTTCGTTGTTGGTTGTTAACAACGAACTAGCCAGAGAAGTACTCTTTTTAGAGACTCCCAGCACTTGGCATCAAAGTCAGTGACTCGATGACGGCTTGCTCTGGCAACAGAGCGGTGTGAAGAATTGATTGAGCAACAATTTCTGGGGTCAACATCGCTGAGCGATTTAAGTCAACTTGAACCGTGTCTGTATCCCATAGTGAAGTATTAACGGCACCAGGGGAGATGGTAACAACACGAATACCGCGATCGCGTTCTTCTGCTGCTAAGGTTTTGGATAAAGCAATCAACCCAGCTTTGCTGACATTGTAGGCGCCCCAGGCAGGGAAGGGTTGCAAACCAGCGATTGAGGCAACGTTGATGATCATTCCTCGCTGTTGCTCACGCATCATTGGTAAAACACCCAAAATGCACTGAAAGACACTCGTGAGGTTGAGGTTCATTACGTGCTGCCAGTCCGATAGAGGTGTCTGGTCTAGGGCGTTGGTATAACCAATACCAGCGTTGTTGACCAGAATGTCAATAGGAGCGAAATCTGTTGCGATCGCACTAATTCCTGATTGAACCTGCTCAACTTTCGCAAGATCCAAGGCATAAGCCTTAGCTTTCACCCCAGCTTCCCGTGCCTCTGTAGCCACTGCCTCTAACTTGTCTTGGGAACGACTGACTAAAGCAACATCAATCCCTGCCTTAGCAAATGCCAATGCTGTCGCTTTGCCAATACCACTACTAGCCCCAGTAATCAGAGCACGTCGTTCAATTGGAGAAGTCATGAAATTTTTCAGTACTCTCTAACTAGATGCTTTCATAGAACTCTGTATAATTACTTAGCGCTCCTTGAGGAGCTGCTCACATTTGCCTACTAAGACCCTTTTAGTCTGTCATTTGAACAAGTAGGCAGCAATCTGTGGACAAAATTGAACACAATAAAATTTCTCCAGGCTTTGTAGGTGCTTGAAACATGAGATCTTCCTTAATCTGGTAGGTCAAGCGCCAAATGCACCACGAGGCTTTGATTTAGCTGAAATTAGGTGACAAATTGACTATCTCCCTCAAGTGGGAAGATGTAAAAAATTGTTACCTATGAAATTATATCACTTTGGAGAGTTGACAGTTGAAAAGCCACTGAGTACTGGCAAGGTTATAGGGAAACCTATGGCTACTGTGACTTTAAGCTTCAGCTATAAAATACGCAGGATGCTACTAACATCTGCTTGTCACTTTAAGTAGAAGGTTCGAGGAACACGCCAATTCTGCGAAACTTTTGATAACGTAGCTCCCGACGCTGTTGAGCTGTTAGTTGAGTCAGGCTTTCCAGATTTTGCAACAGTGCCTCTTTAAGGATAGATGCTGTTCCTAGAGGGTCAGAGTGGGCACCTCCTACAGGTTCTGGCAACAGTTGGTCAAGAATTCCCAAGTCTTTGAGGTCTTCAGCCGTAATTTTTAATGCCGCTGCTGCCTGTGGCGCTTTAGCGGCATCTCTCCAAAGGATTGCCGCACAAGCTTCCGGTGTCGCCACGGTGTAAACGGAGTGTTCAAACATTAATAACCGATCGCCAACCCCAATCCCTAAAGCCCCACCGGAACCGCCTTCACCAATTACTGTACAGATAATCGGCACATCCAGCCGAAACATCTCTCGGAGATTGTAAGCGATCGCTTCTCCCTGACCCAATTCTTCTGCTTTGACACCCGCCCAAGCTCCCGGCGTGTCAATAAACGTCAAAATCGGCATACCAAAGCGGTTGGCATGTTCCATCAGCCGCATCGCCTTACGGTACCCACCAGGAGCAGCTTGTCCAAAGTTCCGAGCAATATTGTCCTTGGTATCCCGTCCTTTTTGGTGACCTAAGATGACCACAGGACGCCCCCCCACACGCCCAACACCACCAACTAATGCCGGGTCATCACTCCCACCGCGATCACCATGCAACTCCATCCATTCATCACTAATCGCCTGAATATAATCCAGCGTACTCGGACGCTTGGGGTGACGTGCTAGCTGTAGCCGTTGCCCTGGTGATAAACCGCTGAAAATCTCCTGACGCAATTGCACCGCACGCTCCTCCAGTTGGCGGATTTTGTCAGAGACATCGACGTTATTTTCCTCAGCAAGTTCACGAATCTGGTTAATTCGTGTCTCCAATTCAGAAAGCGGCTTTTCAAAGTCGAGCAGAAAGGTTCTGTGTTCTGTGGTCATTTGTCAGTTGCCAGTTGTTAATTGTCAGTTGTCAGTTGTCAGTTGTCGTTAACCCTAGACAAAGGACAACCGACAAAACCTTAGTGCAAGAAGGCAGGGGGCAGAAGGCAGAAAGTCCAAAGGCTTGTACTTTTGACTTTTGGCTCTGTTATTAACTGGTCACTGACTTCCGCCATGCTGCACTAGTAGCTTAGTAGCGGTCTAAACCCATGTTTGACTGACACCTGTCCGATTAGATCCATCTTTTCTACCGTAATCTGATTCCGTCCCCAAGAAAAGTTGGTGTACCACTTTTCAAACTCCAGCAGCATCGACTCGGCAAAACAGGCAAACAACTGACGCCCTGGTACATCCATATTGACAATTTGCATAATTCGCCAGTCAATATCCAGGGAATGCTCCACAATGCCACCGTTGAGGACGTAGATCCCTGGATGCTGAATTTTCGCCGCCATGTTTTTGGGGTAGCCACCATCGATCAACAGACAGGGTTGCTTCAACGTCGAGAAGTCGATTTCAACGCCTTTGGGCATACTGGCAACCCAGACGACAATATCTGCCTGTGGCAGTGCTTCTTCCAAACCCATAATTTTGCCGCGCCCCAGTTCATCTTGCAAGGCTTGTAATCGCTCTTGGTTCCGAGCAATTAGCAGGAGTTCCGCGACATCCGTTCGGGCATCCAGCCAGCGGCACACGGCACTACCGATATCGCCAGTCGCTCCACATACGGCGACGGTTGCCTTGGAGAGTTCAATCCCCAGTTTTTGGGAGGCTTGTTCTACCTGGCGGCAAAGAATGTAAGCCGTGTGGGTGTTGCCCGTAGTAAATTGCTCAAACTGTAGCTTGATGTTGCGAACCTGCTTGCTCTCCTGCAAGTTGAATTCTTCAAAAATAATTGAGGAGAAGCCTCCTAATGCTGTAATGTTGATACCATTCTTTTGAGCATGAGCCATCGCATTCAGGATTTTACGCATTGCCGCTTTGATTCGGCGATTAGCGAGCATCTCTGGAAGAAAGCAAGATTCGACATACCGACCTTCAATTTTCTGACCGGTAAGGCTTGTGACCTTAATCGTGTCAACGATTTGAGGCGGCGCACTGCACCAAAAGTCCAAACCTTGATCGGCATACTCTGGGTAGCCTAGCTCTTTAGCGACGGCTTGGGCGTGTTCCAAACTGGTAAGGTGACCGATGAGACCAAACATGAATTGCTCGCTTTTTAGACCTGTAATCAGGCGGAAATGGGGTTAAGGGGAAGAAATAGCTAGGGACTCTACAAAATATTACAAAAAATTGCCGCTGAAGAGAGCGGCAAGCCGAAAAAGAGTATAGGTACTCTCTTGTCAAATTTAGATAAATTATGATTCAAAGAAGAATTAGGCTCCGACAAGGGTTGGTTCCCGTTCAGGTGAGGTAGTCTCGATGAGTGGATCGTAACCTAATTGCTGAGTAATTCGTTTTCTAGCTAATGCACGGTACTCCCAGAAATGCTCTCCGGCGGCACATAAACCCAGATACATGTTGAGAAATTGGGGCTTGATTCGCGCAATTGTCCAGAGTTGTTGCCAAAATTGTGCGCGAATCTCAGGTCGTCGGATGCCTTGGTGCCAAATTACCTGAGCAACCAGTCGTAACCCTTTGCCAGGGGGAAAGTACACGCTCTGCTGGAGCTGAGGATTGATTGTAATGTTTAGACATTGCTGAAGACAACGCTTGAGGTAGTTTTTGGGTTCGTACATTGCCCAAAGCGCCTCGACGTACTCTTCGGCAACTTCCGTGAGTGGACGGGTGGGTGTGAAATTCATCAAGGAATTCTGATCTCCGACTTCAACCGCACCAACGCCCTCTAATAATCGTTGCTCTTTTTGGAGTCGTTGCCAGAGTGCCGTATTGGGGAGAGCTTGCAGAACGCCGAGCATCGGTTGAGGAATCCCCGTTTCTTCGACAAAGGCTCGAATTCGCTCACCTGCACCAGCTCGTTCTCCATCAAAACCAATGATAAATCCTGCATAAATGAGCAACCCAGCTTGGTTGATGGTATTACAGGCTTCTACTAAGGGGTTACGGGTGTTCTGTAGCTTGCGAGTAACTTGGAGGCTATCTTGATCTGGGGTTTCGATACCTAGAAAGACACCGTAGAAGCCTGCTTTTACCATTAGCTCCAACAGTTCCGCATCCTCTGCCAAATTTACAGATGCTTCGGTCAGGAAGGTGAAGGGATACTTACGTTCCTGCATCCAAGGAATTAATTCTCGCAGTAGGCGTTTGACATTGCGCTGATTGCCAATAAAGTTGTCATCGACTACGAAAACAGACCCTCGCCAACCCAAGTCGTAGAGGGCTTGGAGTTCTGCGAGGGTTTGGCTTGGTTCTTTTGTGCGAGGCTTGCGACCATAAAGGCTAATGATGTCGCAGAATTCACAGTTGAAGGGGCAACCTCTGGAATATTGAATCGCCATCATTAAGTAGGCATCCCGCTTGAGCAGGTCGAAGCGAGGCAGAGGACTTTTGGTAACGTCTGGTTTCTCCGTGGCGCGAAAGACACCTTGACCTTCACCATTGGCAACTGCTTCTAGAAATTGCGGGACTGTAAGCTCCCCTTCATCCAAAATCAGATAATGGGCACCCGTATTAAGCGCGGGTTCGGGGACGGAGGTGGGATAGGGACCTCCGACTGCTACTTTTTTCCCTAGCTGTATGGCTTTCTTTATTTGGGCGAGAAAGTCTGACTTCTGTGCCAGCATGGCAGAGAGAAAGACGATGTCGCACCACTCCCAATCAGCATCCGTTTCGTCTTCGACATTACGGTCATAAAACCGAAGTTCCCAGTCTTCTGGCAGCAGTGAGGCAACTGTAATGATTCCTAAGGGTGGAATAGATGCCTTTAGTCCCGCCATTTCCATAAATCGGTCGTATGACCAGAAGGTTTGGGGAAAGCGGGGGTAGAGTAGAAGGGCTTTCATAGGTTAATCCTAGTTTTTAGGATTCAAACAATTTCCACCCTTATACCACTGCCTCCATCTTAAAGTTGACAGCACTAGTTAATTTATGCTAAGCGGCGGTTAAACCATAGGCAGACATCCGCATGATGTCACGGGTGGTAAAGCCAATGTTGCTCAGGGCTTCGCCGTAAGCAATCATGAAGTCTTCAACGAGTGCTTCTTTTTCCATTGCCAGGATGCGAGCATCGTCTTCAACTTGGTTGAGCATCCGCCAAACAATCGGCAGGTTCTCGCGATTGGCAGCTTCAAGTTCGGCTTTGGACTCTTCAAAATGGTCTTTGAGCCAAACTTCACCAAAGTTGAGGTGCATATACTCGTCTTTAACGACACCTTCCGTGATTTTCTTAGCGAAGGCGTCAGCGACGGGGATATAGATGTTGTAGGCTGCGATCGCAAAACACTCAATAATCAGTGATTGAATCAGCAAGCAAGTAACCACATTGCCAGTTGCGGCTGCCTTCTGGAAGTTTCCGTGCAAATCACCAAAGTACTTGTGAGCAAATTCCATATCTGGCGTTACGCTCAGGTTCCGCCCACAGGCTTGAAAGCCCTTCATGTGGCGGTTTTCCATTTTTGAGAGGCGAATGAGTTCCTCTTTTTGGTCTGGTAGAAGTTCAGCTAGTTGAATGTAGTTATCATGAGCCTCTTGTTCACCCTCAATTACAATCGCGTTGATGCGGCTGTAGGCGTCTTTATAAATTTCACTTTGGAAATCAAGCTCAGAACTGACTTCAAGCTGCTGCATAAGTTGATTGTTTCCTGTTTGCATGAGTTAGGCTGCGAAAAAATTGCTTGACCCGGTAGCTTGGGAGCAGGGGTCAAAAACGTTAATTTGGACATAACCAGCCATGTTATACGTTGCTGGTCATTATTCAATGGTGCCTGAAAATATTTCATCTGTATATTAAAAGCATAAAGTCAAATCCGTATAAATGCCTAAAACCTCTCAAAAAAACCACAAGTTACCTCTTGGGACGTTGCTGATTGTGGTTTTACTGCTGACGGGTGCAGTGATGGTACTACTGCCCTTAGTTATAGTGTTCCTCACCTCCTTGGCACCTGCCACAGCAACAGGTGGAACCGTTTTACCCAAGACCATAACGTGGGAGAACTATCAGGAGGCTTGGCAACGGGGCAAATTTCTTTTGGCGTTCGCTAACTCAACCTTGGTAGCACTGCTAGTCACGGGCTGTCAGATTATTACCTCGGCATTGGCAGGCTATGCACTCGCCAGACTCAAATTTCGAGGGCGTCAAGCACTGTTGCTGATTGTTCTCGCAACCTTAGTGATTCCCTTTCAGATCTTAGTCGTGCCGATTTTTCTGGTGCTGAAGTGGGGAAACTTAGTCAATACCTATGGTGCTTTGATTTTGCCAACGGCAGCAAACGGTTTTGGCATTTTTCTATTGCGCCAGTATTTCCTGACGGTACCAGTGGAGTTGGAAGAAGCGGCGGCACTTGATGGGGCAAATCGCTTGCAAATCCTCTCGCGTGTAATGCTGCCGTTATCTCGTCCCGCCTTGGTAACGCTGTTCCTATTTACATTTATTGCTGAGTGGAATGATTTATTTAAACCATTGGTTTTTACCACAAAACCGGAGTTGAGGACGGTACAACTGGCTTTGGCAGAATTTCAGGAGCAGTTTACAAACAATTGGTCTTTACTGATGGCTGCTGTGGTGATAGCGACAGTGCCTGTAGTGGTGGTGTTTCTTATCGGTCAGCGGCAGTTTGTTCAAGGAATTGCCGCGACGGGGATTAAGAATTAGTTTTGACCACAAGCGATCGCTCTGCCTTACTCAATGTAGGATAAAAATCTTTATCCCTCTTACTCACCTGTGACCTATTTTAAAGACAAGATAAAGTTTAGTAGACATCAGGAACGATTTAGCAGGGTTCCCGACTTTATGTTGATATAGGGACTCCTTTGTTACTCATTCAGAAAACATCCAGACAATCGCAATTCCACATTGCATCCCTTTCAGAGAGGGCTGCCTCCATTGGACAAGTGGCGAATTACCCCACAGTTGTTTTTACTGAATTTTGGTCAACAACGAATTCTGAACCCTAACTCAGAATGTCATATAGGTTGACAAGAATGCGCGATTATGGATTAGAAAACTTAGTCCCTTAGATTAACTTTTACTTTCTACTGTGCTTTAAGGCTTGATAGCAAAGTAACAGCATCAGGGAAAGATAGTTTACAACCTTACCCGACTTAGTAGCGAGGCGACATGAGCAATGGAAAGACCCCAACACGGCATAACAAACCTTTTAAACTGTCGATTATTACTCAGTTTTATCCGCCTGACTATGCCGCGACAGGGCAGTTGATTGAAGAACTAGCGATTCAATTGGGACAGCTTGGTCTTCCCGTTCAAGTCTTTACAGGACAGCCCAGTTATGCTTTCCAAAAAAAGTCAGCGCCAGCAATTGAGCATTCAGGTCAGGTTGTGGTTAAGCGATCGCGTGCGACTCGAATTTGGTCGAAGCGAATTCGTGGCAAAGCTCTAAACGGGCTGTTGTTTTGTGTGCGATCGGGACTTTATTTACTAAAAACTGGCAGTCGTGGAGACGTTTTACTAGTCACAAGCGCTCCCCCTTTCCTTCCAGTCCTAGGCTACTTGGTCAATAAGGTTTTTGGACTTCCCTACGTTTGCCTTCTCTACGATTTGTATCCTGATGTCGCTGTTGAGTTAAACGTCATTTCTCGTCATCATTGGTTAGTTCGACTTTGGGATGCTCTAAACTGCCGTATTTGGCAGCAGGCGCAACAAGTCATCGTTCTTAGCCCTTCAATGAAAGACCGGGTTGTCGCTAAATGTCCGGAGATTACCGATAAAATTACCGTCATTCATAACTGGGCTGACCCGAATTGGATCGTACCCATAGCTAAACACCAAAACTGGTTTGCCAAAGCCTTCAATCTGGTTGACAGCTTTACTGTCCTGTATTCAGGCAACATGGGTCATTGCCATGATGTAGAGACAATTCTGGAAGCGGTCAAACTCTTACAACAAGAACCAGTTCAGTTTGTCTTCATTGGGAATGGTGCGAAAAATCAATTGTTCCAGGCGCAAGCTAAGCAACTGGGCTTAAGCAATTGTCAATTCTTGCCTTACCAAAACAAACAGAACTTACCCTATTCATTGACCGCATGTGATTTGTCTTTAGTTAGCGTTAGTCCTGGTATGGAAGGACTGGTTGCTCCTAGTAAGCTTTATGCCGCTTTGGCAGCAGCGCGTCCTGTTGCTGTCATCTGTGAACAACACTCCTACCTTCGTGCGATTGTAGCTGAAGCCCAGTGTGGTGAGGGGTTCTGTAATGGTGATGCAGCAGGTCTTGCCGCTTTTATTCTACGTTTGGCAGCAGATACGCAACTAGTACAGCAAATGGGTTTGGCGGGACGTCGCTATCTCCAAGGCAACTTCACTCCTGACTTAATTGCTAAGCAGTATTCCGATCTTTTATGTGACGCTGTTCTTAACGACCTTGACCCCTCTTGTTCTGGAAATGTTGGACAAGTCAAGCGTGAATCTTTTCCAATTCGCAAAGAAACCTGATATCCAGTGCGGTGAGATACTTCATTTTTAAGTAGTCGCTTTTTGAGCGTTGTTCGTTGCAACTGAACTACTGGCTACTGACAACTTACCTAGCCTATAAACAAAGCGATGAACTGGATCGAATTGGATAAAAGTTCCGCTAATATAACGGTAAAAACTTTCGTTCAATGAGAATTTTCCGGGGCAAGCGCAACGGATATAGATTTTATGGCTTGGTTAGCTGTACCCTGATTGTGCTGCTTTTGGGCGTTATTCCGATGCGATTGGCGATCGCATATTACCAAGTACCCTACCCCCAAGCGATTTTTACGCTTGGTGGTGGTATGGAACGAGAACAATTTACCGCTCAATTTGCCCAATCTTATCCCTCTCTAGACATCTGGGTTTCTTCCGGCTACCCTCCCAAAAAGGCGCTTCCTATCTTCCGTGCTGCGGGTATCCCAGACACACGAGTCAATTTCGACAATCGTGCGCTTGATACAGTGACTAACTTTACTTCCCTCGTCGCTGACTTCAAGCGTCGGAAGATTCAACACCTTTACTTAATCACCTCAGACTTTCATATGCCGAGGGCAAAAGCGATCGCTACTCTCGTTTTGGGTAGCCGGAGTATTGCCTTCACACCAGTTTCCATTCCCTCACGCCAACCTGTTGAATCCTGGATTCGCATCCTACGTGATGTCATTCGCACACTACTATGGATGATTACAGGTCACACAGGCGCTAGATTTCACCCCAACCGCTAGTCGATTGGGACTTTCGCAAGTGAGGCTTGTATCTCACTTACCATAAGACAAGCTAACAAAACAAATATTTATAAGTTTTTACAAGGCTGCTGGTGGCAGTAATTCTCGTTTATCACCTTGCAGGGCTTTAATTTGCCCATCATCGTCTACATCAACAACAATTGTGTCTCCATTTTTAAGGCGACCATTTAGGATTTCCTCGGTAAGGCAGTCTTCCAACAAGCGTGTGATCGCTCGACGCAGAGGACGCGCTCCGTAACTGGGGTCATAGCCTTGTTCCACCAAGCGGTCTTTAAAGCGTTCAGTGACTTCCAGAGTAATTCCTTGCTCAGTTAAACGGTTGCCTACTTCACCGATAAGGATAGAGGAAATTTGTTTAACTTCATCCTTGGTTAGTTGCCGGAAGACAATGATTTCATCAAGACGGTTGAGAAATTCTGGGCGGAAGTAAGCTTTAAGTTCTTCATTGACCAGGGAGCGAATGCATCTGTATTGAGCATCAGCTTGATTTTGAGAAAATTCAAACCCAAGACCACCACCACCTTTTTCAATCACCTTGGAACCGATGTTGGAAGTCATAATCAACAAGGTGTTCCTAAAGTCCACAGTACGACCCTTAGTATCGGTCAAACGACCATCTTCTAAGACTTGCAACAGTAGGTTGAACACATCGGGATGTGCTTTTTCGATTTCGTCAAACAGCACGACTGTATAAGGACGACGGCGGACGGCTTCTGTCAGTTGTCCCCCTTCGTTGTAACCTACAAATCCGGGAGGGGAACCGATGAGCTTGGAGACGGTGTGACGCTCCATGTATTCGGACATATCCAACCGAATCATCGCTGACTCAGACCCGAAGAAGTAAGCCGCCAGTGACGTGGCGAGTTCTGTTTTACCCACCCCTGTCGGGCCAGAGAAAATAAAACTGGCGATTGGACGATTGGGATTACTGATACCAACGCGGGCGCGACGAACTGCACGGGAAACTGCCTTGACGGCTTCTTCTTGACCGATGAGCCGAGTATGTAGAGTATCTTCCATCTGGAGTAGCTTTTCGGACTCAGATTCGGTCAGTTTGCTCACAGGTACTCCTGTCCATGAGGCGACAATGTGAGCAATGTCCTCCTCGTCTACGAGGGGAGTAGACTCAGCATCAGTAGGGTTGGAGTTATTGTCTTGAACGAGTGCCCGAATCTCTGCCTGAATTTCTAGTTCGCGAGTACGCATTTCTCCCGCCTTGCTAAACTCTTGCAACGCAATAGCATCTTGTTTAGCGATTAGAACTTGGCTTAACTCCTTGTTGAGGTTCTTGGCTGGCGATCGCACTTTAGAGTTGAGTATGCGGACACGGCTTCCTGCTTCATCAATCAGGTCAATGGCTTTGTCGGGCAGAAAGCGGTCTGAGATATAACGATCTGAGAGTTTAGCCGCAGCTTCTAGAGCCAGGTCTGAGATTTTGAGCTTGTGGTGCTGTTCGTAGCGATCGCGTAACCCATACAAAATTTCAATGGTTTCCTCAACATTGGGTTCATTCACCATTACCTGTTGGAAACGACGTTCTAATGCCGCATCTCGCTCAATGTACTTACGGTATTCATCCAGAGTAGTCGCACCAATACACTGTAGTTCCCCACGCGCTAGGGCAGGCTTAAGCATATTGGCGGCATCAAGTCCACCTTCCACTGCTCCAGCCCCAACTAAAGTATGAACCTCGTCAATTACCAGAATCACATTCTTGCAAGCGCGGAGTTCTTCTATGATGTTTTTGAGACGTTCCTCGAACTCGCCTCGGTACTTAGTGCCTGCGAGCAATGAGGCTATATTTAGAGTGAAAACTTGCTTACCTTGAAGGCTGTCAGGAGCATCGTTATTGACAATGCGTTGAGCTAGCCCCTCTGCCAGTGCTGTTTTACCGACTCCTGGCTCCCCAATTAAAATAGGATTGTTTTTAGTACGGCGACTCAGAATTTGAATTATGCGTTCAACTTCCTTTTGGCGACCCACAACGGGATCAAGCTTGCCCTCGGCGGCTAGTTGAGTCAAGTTGGTGCCACATTCGTCTAAGGTTGGTGTCTTTTTATGGGTGCGGCTATCATCATTACTCAGGTCAGGTGTCGTCTCGGAAAGCATCTGAATCACTTTAGCCCGGACTTCTGTGGAGTTAACCCTCAGGTTGAAGAGTACTTTTGCTGCCACCCCCTCTCCATCCCGAATCAGACCCAGAAGTAAGTGTTCGGTGCCAACATAGTTCTGCTTAAGCGAGCGAGATTCTTCCAACGCCATATCGAGAACACGCTTGCTCCTTGGGGTAAAGGGAATTTCAACGGCGACAAAGCCAGAACCCCGACCAATAATGTTTTCAACTTCTTCCCTTGCATCTTCGAGAGTGATGCCTAAGGAACTCAGCACTTTTGCCGCGACACCATTTCCTTCCCCAATCAGACCTAAAAGGATCTGCTCTGTACCCACAAAGTTGTGACCAAGGCGACGTGCTTCCTCATGGGCTAGCCTAATCACTTTAATCGCCTTATCTGTCAAGCGTTCAAACATCGATATGTCCTTGTGGAGAGAGTAATTGCTGTCCCGTCTGGGAGTGGGATTGTGAAGTACTGCTAGTCGCGATCGCGTCAAGCCGCTTCTAGTTTCAATGGGGATGCTTCTGTCGGTTACTCATCAAGAGTCTGAACCGAGTGAGCGTGGAAGTCTTAGTACCCCTGGAGGACACCAGAGGGTAAGTCCCTCTCGCCTCCCATAACGATTTTTCGTTATCCTAGCAGCCACCCTCCTTCCGAAGGCGGTTTGATTTTTTACTTCGACACGTTCACCTTGGACTTATGCTCTTAGTTCTTGTTAAGCCAGCCATTTCAATCAATGCCTCTCGGTGAAACTGCACCACGAAAGAGGCTGATTCCCGATAAATGGCAGATGTGGATACTCTCAGCGTAATGTTGTTCTGCGTCGAGGAAAGTAACCGTTGCACCGTGCAGGGTTGCATCTTCTGCTTACAGTAAGCAATGATGCAATCGCCGACCTTAATATCTAGCGCTTGAATGTTCATAAAAGTCTTCCTGCCTGGAAACTCCATCCCTTTATGGGTGGGGAGGAAAGCGGGGCAGGGTATAACGCTTTCCACGAATTAATACTCATGCTCGTGGTTAAGGAATTGGCTCAACCAATCCTATCCAGGCAGACACGGCTTGGCGGGACGACCAACCGATTTTGCCGTTTATTCTCCTGGAGGTGTCGTGATTCGCTACCGCCTTTATCACCCAAAGCTCGTCAGATAGGAAGAGTAGATTTCTAGCTCTTAGCTACTCAACTGTTGTAGTGTTCCTTGAGAGTAGCACAAAAACAAAACACTTAATAATATCAAAAACCAAATCTTAACGTCAAGAAAAGACGGCTAGCGTGAAATTATTGTTCACTTACGCTTAAAATTGCTAGCTAAGTTTAAGTTAAGGAAACCGCTCCAAGACTTATTTTTGCTCGGCGATAGCTCCAGCCTCAACAAGTTTGGCTAGTGAATCGCTATCAAACTCGTTCAGAGCTTTGCACAAATTTTCAAAGTGATGGTATTTCTGCAAGCTGTACTGTCCCTTATCGAGGTTTAATACTTGACAGAATTGCTTGTAATCAGTTTTCCAGTGGAAAGTGTTGAGAGATTGAACAAAGCTTTTAAGTGTATACATTTGAGATATCTCCTGATAAATACTTTTAGAGGCTATAAATTTCTTGTAATTTAGTGAGTACTTAATAATATTTTGTAAGTCTATAGCCGTTTTCCTAAAGAATGAGGTACAAGGTTCTGGGTTTTCGGGAATTGGCAAGGAAGTAAGATGTACTTCACTGATACAAGAATCGTTATAAACAGTTAAATGGTTTAATAAAATGAGGGTTATTTTTTAGGTATTAGTCTGGAGTCCCTTTCGTTTGATTGATTTGAGCAAAAAGTAAGAAAGTAATCCTTTTATCTTCATTAAACAACTTTCATTCAGGAACTTCCAGATTCTTTAGATAGAGATATCTTTAAAAAGTAAGGTAAGTTTTAAAAAATACTCACATTGATAAAAACCAGGTGAGAAAGCTCCTTGGGACTATCGAAGATTTCTATGAACGAGTAGATACAGCTAGGGAGCACCCTATTATGCAAATACATTTTCTTGTGGGACAGGCCGGAAAGCCTGTCAAAGCTAAAGGGCAGGCATCCTGCCATAGGCGTCAAGTTAAGGCATCTAGCCAAATGTCAAGAGATTGAGAGGCAGTGCGTCGTTGTCGTTGGCGCACGGCTTTGACCAGCCCCATCGAACGCTGAT
>NZ_JACJNU010000059.1:0-262077 GCF_014849525.1 Microcoleus sp. FACHB-SPT15
AAAGATTTAATCGATGCAATCGCCAACGCCATGCTTAATGTGACCCAGGAAAATATTCGTAACTGGTTTGCTCATTGTTGCTACTGTACCTCATAGATATGAGAATTGCTATAACATAGTTATCCTTGTATCAGGTGATGGGGACTTTGCCAACTTAGTTCGTGAACTGCAAGATAAGGGCAAAAAGGTCATAATTTTTGCTCAACCTCAAGTTAGTCAAAAGCTGATTATACTTGCTAATGAATTTTACTTAGTCAGCCAAATCCCTCTTTGTGGGCAGGCTGCCTGAAGTTGGTTGGTTGGATATCCCGAACTGTAAGAAGATAGAAATGCGAAAACTTCCAACTTTTAAAGATGAAAAGCTTCTGTGCCAAGCCCTCACCCACCGCTCTTATGCCAACGAAAATCCTGGAGTAGGCGAAGATAATGAGCGTTTAGAATTCTTGGGTGATGCCGTGCTGGGTTTTTTGGTTGGTGAACTTCTCTATCGTTACTCTAATGAGCGTTACCCAGAAATGAGTGAAGCTGAACTGACTCGTCTGCGCTCTAAGTTGGTGGACGAGAAGCAATTAGCTAAGTTTGCTATCCAGCTAGGCATAGACCAATTGATGCGATTGGGTAAAGGCGCATTCAAAGAGGGAGGTCGCCAAAACCCTTCGTTGCTTAGTGATACCTTTGAAGCCTATATCGCTGCCTACTTTCTGGACTCAGGTATAGAAGCTGTCCGCAAGTTTGTTAAACCACTGTTTACCGAGGTATCTGACAGTATTGTTTTTCCTCAATCTGATGCAAACCCTAAAAGCCTTGTAGACTCCAAGGGGCAATTTCAGCAATGGGCGCTGGCGAAATTTGTCCAAACTCCTGAATACATCATCACCGCTGAATCCGGACCAGATCACGCGAAGGAGTTCACTGTCGAAGTGCGCGTGAATGGCAGAGTATATGGTGTTGGCAAAGGTCGTCGCAAACAAGATGCTGAGAAATGTGCTGCTGAAATCGCGCTCAAGAAAGTCGGGCTAGTTTAGAGTAAGGCTTCTACAGAAAGGTAATAGCTCAGAATGTTGTGATAGATCTAACCAGCTATTTCTTGGTAGAAACTCTACGATCGCATCTGCTAAACCTCCAACGAGGAATTTCTCCTTGAAGAGATGATACATAACAAAACTACACCCTGTACTCAAGCAGACAGCATAATAAACTTCTGTTAAACGCTGGCTCTAAACAATTATCGCTGCTATAGAATTTTGGTAAAGTTGGCTACAAACCACTAGCTGCTACCACTGGTTAGCACTAAGCAGCCCTTAGCTTTCTAACCTAGGTTAAAAACGCCGAATACTACTTACTGACCACTATTCAGTAGCTATCTAGTCATAGCCGCCTCAACCGCCAGCTTATTGCAAGTTGGGCGGGAAATTTAACTTCATTTTAGACATGGTGTGAGATTTGTTCAGCTTGTTGATATTGCGGCTGAGGTGAGTGCATTGCTAAAGACAGCAATGAAGCCTGAAGCAAGAACTCTCCTAATCAACGCCGCTTGGATTAAAAAGATTTAGGAAAACAAGGATGATGAAAACGCAAGACCTTTTGAACCATTACGCCGCGAGAGAGTGGGATTTTCGGGAGGTGAATTTGGCTGAAGCTGCCCTCAGTGGCGTTAACTTGAGTCGGGCTGATTTGAGTCGAGCTGATTTGAGTCGGGCTGATTTGAGCCATGCTGAATTGAGTGGCACCTCTCTCCATCAAGCTAACCTGACGAATGCCGACTTAAGTGGGGCTGATTTAACTGGCGCAAATTTAACCGAAGTCAATCTAATTGGCGCTGATTTGAGTGGGGCAAACTTGAGTGGTGCTGATTTGAGTGGGGCTGATTTACGTTGCGCCAACCTTCATCATGCTAATCTCAGTGATGCTAACCTGACGGACGCTGAACTGAGTGGAGCAGATTTGAGCGGGGCTTCCTTGAGGAATGTAACCGTAAAGGGCGCTTCCTTAATTGGTGCTGATTTAATTGGTGCTGACCTAACTGGATCAGATGTGATTAAGACAGAGGCGAATCGGGAAGCAACGCCGAGTGGTGTATCCCACAAGTGGGTGACGTGGAACGGCAGTTGCCCAACAAACGGCAGTTGCCCAACATAGGAATAGTTTGACTGATTGGTAGTTCATGCCCGAAGAACAAACAAAACCCCAGCAACTGTGCTGGGGTTTTGTGATTTAGAAATTATTCATAGTTTTCTAAAGGTTTCAGCCACCAAAAACCAAAGCTTTAAACTCCTCATTGTCCCGGATACTGTCAAAGTCTGAATCAGTTTTAGCTAGCGCTTGATATTCAACGGGATTAAGCTCAATCACTTGTTTTAGGGAAGCGATCGCTAACTCTACATCACCCAGCAACGCATAGCAGCACGCTTGGTTGTACAATGCATATTCATCCTCTGGCTCAGGTTCTAGCGCTTTGTTGTAGCCAATAACAGCTTCCTGATAACATCCCAACTGCCGCAGCAACTCACTGCGCTTGTACCAACTCCAGAAATCTGACGGTTTGATTTCTAACGCTTTGTCGTAACTGGCGATCGCTTCTTCAAGGTGTCCCCAGTGACGTAAGGCATCGCCCCGACGATACCAACTCCAATAATCTGAGGGTTCACTCTTCAGTGCTTGGTCGTAGCTGTTAACGGCTTCCTGGTATTGTCCCACCTGCCGCAGAGCATCACCCAATCGGTACCAACTCCAGTAGTCATCAGATCGTACTTCGAGCGCTTTCTTAAAACTTGCGATCGCTTCTTCAAACCAATCCAAGTCCTCCAACGCTACACGTCCTCGGTTGTACCATGCCCAGTAGTCTCGTGGTCGTGCTTCCAAGGCTTTGTCATAGCTAGCAACTGCATCCTCATACCGCTCAAGGTGACGCAATATGCTCCCTCGCTCACACCATGCCCAGTAATCAGTCGGCTTATCTTCCAGCGCTTTGTCGTAGCTAGCCAGGGCTTCTTCGTAACGTCCCAAGGCATCCAAAACATCAGCCCGCCAGTACCAAGCCCAATAATCATGAGGCTTGTATTCCAAAGCTCTGTCGTAGCTGAAGAGCGCGTCTTCGTAGTGCCTACTATCACGCAACGCATTGCCCTGCTGATACCAATCCTGATAGCTATCGGGCCGGCACTCCAGAACTTTGTAGACCGTGTAGGATAAAGGTCGCTGCCTAGGCATCACTCTACTCATCTTCAACTCTCTTGTTCGTGACATCGGTTTGGCAAAACCAGCTACTGAATCTTAAGCAAATAGCTTTCAGCGATTAGCTCTCAGCTAGGAGTTGAATGAGTTTAACCTCCACAATCATAGGAGCCTCAAACCCACTAATAGCTGACCGCTCTCTAATGAACAGTAGCATTGCTTTGAGGGCATTAACAGGATGGCTTGTCAGTGTCTCGACTATCAAGTATCAAGTTAATCAATGTTACCGACTGAACTACTCATTAATCGACAAAATGGTGAAGAAATCATTCCAAAACGGTTGCCGATTAACCCGGAAAGCTGTGCGATCGCGAATGAAATAATTGCTGGGTTCCAGGAAGCCGTTGGTGGTACCCAAGGGGAACTCGATCGCAAGTTGTCAGAATTGGAAGGTGACAGCCCCGACTACCGCCTCAAACGAGGGCTTGCCCATCTTCTCAAAACCAGCTTCTGCACCTTTGAAATCGTCAGCCCCCTGGAACCTCCTTTACTGCGGCAGAGAGTCTTCGCCCTTGCTGCCCAATCCGTTCCCAGCCCTCAAGCAACAGAGGCAACCCTCGAACACTTGAGCCTTGCCCTTAGTAAAGAGCTAAACCACGAAATTGTACCTCAGCAAATTCGAGCTGGACTCTACGCAGATTTACAAGAAAATCGCATTCTCACCCAATTTGATGACCCTGCACCAGAAGCACTGCTGCACCGCTACAACTTGTCCCAAGTGCAGGGAATCTTCTACCGCGCCAGTCAGATGACGCTGAATGCTCACCGGAATGTCCCTGGCGAGTATAAGCTCTTATTTCGCTATTTGAAGTTGTTTCAGCTAATGACCTACATTGAGGGTGACGCTGACCATGGCTTCACAATCACTATTGATGGCCCAACCAGTTTATTTAAGCCGAGTACCCGCTATGGTTTAGCGATCGCAAAACTACTTCCAGCCTTGCTGCACGTTACCAAATGGAGTCTCAAAGCCACCTTACAAAGTCGCGATCCTTACACAGGTGCTAGGAAAACTGGGCGTTTTAGTCTCAACGACAAAT
Source organism: Microcoleus sp. FACHB-SPT15 (assembly GCF_014849525.1). Lineage (NCBI taxonomy): Bacteria > Bacillati > Cyanobacteriota > Cyanophyceae > Oscillatoriales > Microcoleaceae > Microcoleus > Microcoleus sp. FACHB-SPT15. The sequence continues at coordinate 4,275 of NZ_JACJNU010000059.1, forward strand.
GTGGCTTAGTCACTCACTATCCTCCTGGTAAGCCCTATGACAGTATGTTAGAAGCTGCCTTTGCTAACCGTTGGAACTCCTTGAAAACGGAGTGGGTGCTAGAGCGAGAAGTTGACCTTGTCCCTATCCCTGGTAGTGTGATGATTCCTGACTTTCGCCTTGTCCATCCCGATGGGCGTGATTACTTGCTGGAAATCGTTGGCTACTGGCGTCCTGATTACTTGCAGAAAAAATTTGCCCAGGTACGTCGGTCGGAGTGCGATAACTTGATTTTGGCAATTTCTGAGCGACTAAATTTAGAAAAAGCGGGTATCAAAATGGCAAATGTACCCGCCAAGATTATCTGGTTTAAGGATAAACTTTCTCCAAAAGCCGTACTGGAAGTTTTGGACTGAGTTTTTGCTACTTTCTGTGAGTTTCTTATAACACCGTTAAATTAAGGAAAAAGAGCATATAGCAGTTAGCGGTCAGCTATCAGCTATCAGCATTAAGAATAAATCCATCCTGTGTCAACCAAATCTCTATACGACTTAGCTGCTAAAGCTCCTGAAAAACTTGTCTGCCTGAAGTTGACTAGAATTAGACAACATGGGGCGTTTATTATCTCATTGCTGTTTGTTGTTGGCTTGTGCTTAAGCTTAGTTTTAGGAAGCTGTACCTCACAGCGATCGCTTTACTCTACCGCCAAAGCAGACAACTCGCCGTCAACCCCCACCAAAATCGTCCGCATTGGTCACCAGCCTCATGGAACAATGCTCTACCTCAAAGTTAGTGGCAGTTTGGAAAAACGTTTATCACCAATGGGTTTTTCCGTCGATTGGAACGAATTTTCCGCAGGTCGGTCAATCTTAGCGGCGATGGGAGAAGGAAAAATTGATATGGGTTCTGCGGGAGTTGTACCGCCGATTTTTGCACAAGCGAGTGGTGTGCCTTTTGTCTATATTGCCAACGAGCCAGCAGTACCTGAAAGCATTGGTATTTTAGTTCGCAAAGATTCACCCATTCAGACACTAGCTGACCTCAAAGGTAGGACAATAACAGCAACCAAGGCATCCGCAGGTCAGTATCTTTTAGTTCAGGCATTGATTAAAGGGGGTTTGACGCTAGAGGATGTGAAATTTGTCGATCTGCCACCATCTGAAGGGCGGACAGCGTTTGAGCAGGGAAAGGTCGAGGCTTGGGTGGGTTGGACTCCCTTTTTAATTGAGTTGCAGGAAAGTATGCCCGTTCGTCTCCTGACAAATGCTGAGGGACTGATGAATGACATAAACTTTCATTTAGCGACGCACTCCTTTGCTAACAACCATCCTGATATTGTCAAAATTGTCATGGAAGAAGCGCGAGAGGTCGGTATTTGGGCAATGAATCATCCTAACGAAGCGGCTGAGGTTCTCAGGGCAAGCACAGGATTGAAAGCTTCAACAGCGTTAAAGGTAACTAAAAGTCGCCAGTATGAAGCGCTACCGATTCAAGATCGAGCAATTGAGGAACAACAACGGATTGCAGAAACCTTCTTTCGCTTAGGACTACTGCCAAAGCGAATTTGGGTTGAAGATGCTGTATGGAAACAGGAATTGAGTTAATTGAACAAGTGAAACTGCAATGTCCCGCAATCAAATCTTTTCGATCGCCAACCAACTGCGCTACGGTTTGGTTTCAATTGTTGTCTCTACCGTTCTGCTCACAGGCAGTACGTTAACTTATCTTAGCTTTCGAGAACAGGCAGAACAGACAAGGTTGCTTCAGCAAGAGCGAGCGCAAGCAGCCGCCAACAAAATTAGTGCTTATTTAGATAACTTACAACGTCAGCTCAACTACCTTTCGGAGTTACGCGGATTAACAGATTTTACGCCTGAAACTCAACGCAGCCTTCTCGAAGGATTAGTCAATAGCAATAGTGCCTATGAAATTGTTGGCATTCTCAACAACAAGGGTGAAGTTGTACAAGCAATGTCGCCCTACGAGCCGATATCGCCATCCAGATTGTATTTTGCTCAAGCCTATGTTGATTCGCCTCTATTTTTAACGGCATTTAGAAGTGGTAGAAATTATGTCAGTCCAGTAGAAAATGACACTAAAATTGGTCTTCCTGTCGCTACTTTAGCAGTACCAATACGCAATAATAATAATCAGATTAATGGAGTTTTGTTCACAAAAATCAATCTCAATTTCCTCACACAGATTACCACACGAACTCAAGTTGGCAAAACTGGCTATAGCTACGTTCTCGACAACCAGTTAGCCCTTATTGCTGGGGGATTGGGGGCAGTAGAACGTCAAAAATCTAAACAACAATCCAACGTTGAAACGCGGCAAGATCTCAAAAACAGACCATTTGTTCAAGAGTTAGCCAAACTATCACGATCTCCAGGAATTCAACCCGTTATTGTCTATAAAGGATTGAACGGTGAAGACGTTTTCGGCACAGCTACCCTAGTTCGTAGGGTGCAGTGGATGGTTGTGGTAGAACTTCCGACAGATGAAGTCTATGCTCCGGTTCGCTGGATGATTTTAGTAATGGGTGGTGCTACTTTAGTGGGTACAGCCCTAGCTGTTGGTTTGGGAATTGCTTTTTCTAAGTCGATTACTGTTCCCTTAAAAAGCCTTACCGCTGCTGCCTCTAGAATTAGTAGCGGACAGTTCGACTCTCAAGTGAATATTGCTGCCTCTAACGAATTGGGAAATCTCGCTAAGTCATTCAACAGTATGGCAAAGCAACTACAAACATTCTTTGCCGAAATGAATGCTTTGAATGAAGAATTATCGAAGAGTCAGCGCCGACTAACCCAGTTTATCGAAGCGATGCCAGTGGGTGTATTTGTATCGGAGGCTAACGGTAAACCCTACTACACAAATCAAGTAGGGCAACAGATTCTCGGTAAAGGAATTGTCGAGTCAGCGACAGCAGAAAATTTGCAAGAAGCTTATCAAGCTTATCTAGCAGGGAGTGAACAACTATACCCGCAAGAGCGCAATCCGATTGTTAGTGCTTTAAATGGGAAAAGCGTGAGGGTGGATGATATGGAAATCCGCCGTTCAGACAAAATTATTCCCATAGAAAGTTTTGGGACACCGATCTATGACGAATTGGGCAACATTACTTATGCGATCGCAACGTTTACTGACATCACCCAACGCAAACAAGCTGAGAAAGTATTAGCCCAGTACAATCAAACACTACAACAAAAAGTAGAAGAACGCACCCAGGAATTAGAGCAGGAAATCGTGGAACACAGGCGGACAGAAGTAGCACTCTTGCAAAGTGAAGCACAAAATCGTGCCATCCTCTCTGCCATACCAGATTTAATGTTCCGAGTTAGTGCAGAGGGCATTTATTTAGGCTATGTCACTACCGCAGACTTCACAGACTTGTTACCGTCAGACTTTGATCCCATTGGCAAGCACATCTCAGAATTTTTGCCTCAAGAAGTTTATTCCCGCCACCTCCAACACCTGCAACAAGCACTCGATACAGGCAACAGCCAAATTTATGAGCAGCAAATTTGGATTGACGGTAAGTTGCAATACGAAGAAGTTCGGGTAGTCGTCAGCGGAGAGAATGAAGTGCTGTTCATGATTCGGGATATAAGCGATCGCAAACAGCTAGAAGAAGATTTATCGCAAGCTAACCGTTTCCTAGACAGCATTGTCGCCAATATTCCCTTGGCACTCTTTGTCAAAGATGTTCAGAATGAATGGCGTTATATCCTCTGGAATCAAGCGGCTGAAAAACTCTATGGTGTTTCGCAAGCTGAAGCGATTGGACGCAATAGCTATGATTTTGTTGATGCTGAACAAGCTAACCACTTCTTATCTGAAGACTTGAAAATTCTCGAACAAGGTACATTAACGATCATTGAAGAAGAGAAAATTGAACACAAAGTTCGAGGTAGCCTCTGGCAGCGATTTATCAAAGTGCCTGTATATAACCAGCAAAGACAAGCAACCCATTTACTGTGTATTGGGGAAGATATCACAGTTCGCAAACAAGCAGAAATCGCCTTACGTCAAAAAAATGAGGAACTTCTAATCACTCTGCAACAACTTCAAACGACTCAAGAAGAACTAATCCAATCTGAAAAAATGGCAGCCTTGGGTCAACTCATTGCTGGCATTGCTCACGAGATTAATACACCACTAGGCGCAATTCGTTCATCAGCGGGAAATATTTTCAAGTTCTTGGAGCAAATCCTAGAACAGTTACCCATACTTTTTCAATCTTTCTCAATCAGACAAAGAGATGATTTTTTCACTTTAGTACAACGTTCCCTGCAACAAGAAGCGACCTTCTCTACCAAACAAGAGCGTCAATTCAAGAAAGCCTTAATCCGCCAACTTGAAGCTGAGAACATCGATAACGCTGCGACGATTGCTGATATCTTAGTAACGATGGGAATTTATAGCGAAATTGATGTATTTCTCCCGCTTTTAAGAACATCAGATAGCTTACACATCCTCGAAATTGCTTATAAACTTTCCGGATTACAAAGAAGTGCGACAACGATTAATATCGCCACAGACCGTGCCTCAAAAGTCGTCTTTGCCTTAAAAACTTACGCCCGTTATGACTCATCTGGGAAAATGAGTCTCGCCTATCTAACTGAGGGAATCGAGACGGTCTTGACCCTCTACAACAACCAACTCAAACAAGGGGTTGAGGTAATTAAGAAGTATGGTGAGTTACCACTCGTGCTATGTTATCCCGATGAGCTGAATCAGGTATGGACAAATCTGATTCATAATGCCTTGCAAGCGATGGATAACCGAGGCACTTTGACAATTGATGTCAGCCAACAAGACCAGCAAGCTCAGATTACCATTACCGATAGTGGCAAGGGAATACCACAAGAGATTCAAGAGAGAATCTTTGAGCCATTCTTTACAACCAAACCTCCAGGAGAAGGTAGTGGTTTAGGACTTGATATTGTCAGAAAGATCATCATCAAGCATTCCGGTGAGATTACGGTAGAAAGTGAACCCGGACGCACGACATTTAAAGTTTTACTACCAATTCAGCCCAACCAGGAGACACAAGATGTCTAAACCAGTTATTCTATGTGTTGACGATGAAAAAGTCATATTAGACAGTCTCAAGACACAACTTCAATTAGCTTTTGGCAATGCCTACCTCTATGAAGTTGCTGAAGATGCTAATGATGCCCTAGAGGTTATTAATGAACTGAATGAGGAGTCAATCAGCATTATTCTAATTGTCTCTGATTGGTTAATGCCCGGAATGAAGGGAGATGAGTTTCTGATTCGCGTCCATCAGCAATTTCCAGCAATTATTAAAGTGATGCTGACGGGTCAAGCGGATGAGTCAGCCATTGAGCGGGTAAAACAGCAGGCAAATCTTCATTGCTGTTTATTTAAACCTTGGTCTGAAGAAGAATTAGTAGAAACTATCAAATCTGGATTGTCAAAACTATAAACAACAAGACACCTAAAGAATAAAGAGTTAAACTTAATTTTTTACCTTTATCCTTGATAGCTAGTGTATCTACAACTAGAAAATAGTGTATGACAGATAGTACGTTAGTATTACCACAACAAACGACTAATTAAGTAGATTGCAAGAGTAAAATAAAGCTTAAACACTTTCTTTAGAGATTGGTTTAAAGAGAATTAGTGGAACCCTAAAATCTGGTTCAAGCAAATTATGACAAAACAGGTAGTTATCTGTGTCGATGATGAGATGACTGTACTCAGAAGCCTTAAAGCAGAGCTGAAAGAGGCAATCGGCAAGGATTATCTGATCGAAATTGCTGAGGGTGGAGAGGATGCTTTAGCGTTATTAGAAGAGTTGCTAGAGGATGGATACGAAATTCCTCTAATCATATCAGACTATATCATGCCCGATATGAAGGGGGATGAACTATTAAAGCGCGTTCATCTCATCTCACCTCAAACCCTCAAAATTATGCTAACAGGACAAGCTGATCTAGAAGCAGTGGGGAATGCCATTAAGCAGGCAAAATTGTACCGCTATATAGCCAAGCCTTGGCAAGCCTCTGACTTGAGTTTAACAGTTAAAGAAGCCGTAAACAGCTATCTTCAGGATAAAAAACTTGCGGCACAAAACGTCCAACTCCAGCAAATGAATCAGGAGTTAGAACAATTAACTCGTGAGCAAGCTGGACTGATCGCCCAACTCCACGAGAATGAAAGTCGCCTGTTGAAGGCACAACAGAAGTATCGCAAAATTTTTGAGAATGCTCTTGAAGGCATCTTTCAGACTACGCCGGAAGGACGTTATATCAGTGCGAATCATGCACTTGCAAACATTTACGGCTACAACTCTCTTGAAGAGTTGATGACAATTCTCACTAACGTCCAACATCAACTCTACGTCGAACCTCACCGTCATCTTGAATTTATCAAGTTAATGCAGCAGCATGGTGAAGTGTCGGCGTTTGAGTCTCAAGTCTATCGTCGAGATGGCAGCATCATCTGGATTAGTGAGAATGCGCGTGCTGTTTGCGATATCAGTGGGAGAGTACTCTACTATCAGGGTTTTGTTGAAGATATCACTGAACGGAAACAAGCCGAAGCTGAGCGATTAAAGTTCACGTCAGAACTCTTTGAACTAAACCGAGCTTTCTCGCGCTTTGTCCCACGGCAATTTCTCCAGCTTTTAGATAAAAAAAGTCTTGTTGATATTCAATTAGGCGACCAAGTGCAGCAGGAAATGTCGGTGCTATTTTCCGATATCCGTGACTTCACTACCCTCTCTGAAAGCATGACACCTCAAGAGAATTTCAATTTTATCAATGCCTATCTTTCTCGTATGGAACCTGCCATCGTTGAGAATCAAGGCTTTATTGATAAATATATTGGCGATGCGATTATGGCTCTATTTAGTGGCATTGCTGATGATGCCGTGAAAGCCGGGATTACAATGCTGCAACATCTAGCACAATACAATCGACATCGTGTTCAGTCTGGTTATATACCGATTAAAATCGGCATTGGCATCAATACAGGTTCGTTGATGCTGGGGACAGTCGGCGGACAACACCGCATGGATAGCACCGTGATTAGTGATACGGTAAACTTAGCCTCTCGCTTAGAAGGACTAACAAAATATTATGGTGCGTCGTTGTTAATCTCTCAGCAAACATTAGGTCGTTTGCACAATCCAATGCAGTATAGTCTCCGCTTCATTGAGCAAGTTAAAGTGAAGGGGAAGTCAAAAGCTGTAGCAGTTTTTGAAGTATTTGATGGAGATGAACCAGACATGAAAGAGGGCAAGTTAGCCACAAAGCCCCTGTTTGAAGAAGGTTTGTTCCTCTACCATCAGCAGACTTTCAAGGAAGCGGCACAACGGTTTGATGAGGTTTTGAGGATTAATCCAAGGGATACAGTGGCTCAAATCTATCGATCGCGTTCTACGTCACAAGACAGTAAGATACAACGTATCCCTTCCTCACTTACAATGTGAGTTGGTACAGGAGTATCAGTTCTTCAATCTCCTCTAGTTGTCGTGTCCTAGGCGAATTGGTTGTCAGGAAAAGAGCAAGCAAAAAATATTAATCTTTCAGTTCCTGACTTGCATCTATCTTTAGGGGTACTTTTTAAGGCAGCTCATAGACAAACTAACCGTGGTAGGTTAGCGATCGCGCCCAGAATAAACTAGGCGATCGCGTTTTATCCTGCTAGTTAACCGCACCATCCGTTAAATGTTCTAAAGTATTAGTTTAGTGGTCAAGATTCGGGTGTTATCGAAACAGCACATTCGTGCAGCTCAACCTACTTTCTAGAATTGAGAAACTCCCCAAGCAATCTGGGACTGAACACAAGACAATGGCATTGACGGAAGTTTTCCCCCGTAGCACTTCATCGCAAGATTTTAAAGCAAACATTTTGTTGGTTGTCGATAATCCACAAAACTTGCGTCTTTTACGCACGATGTTGAGGCAGCAAGGGTATAAAGTCAGAACCACTTCCAATGAGGAACTTGCGTTAAACGCTGTAAACTTATCGCAACCAGACTTAATTTTACTTGATATTAATCTGCCCAATATAGAGGGCTATGCAGTCTGCAAGCAATTAAAGGCTAACCAGCAGACAGCAGAAATTCCAGTAATCTTTATTAGTGCCTTAGACGATGTTTTAAATAAAGTCAAAGGGTTTGAAGCTGGGGGAGTAGACTATATTACTAAGCCCTTTGACTCCCATGAGGTTTTAGTCAAAATCAAGAACCAGCTAACTCTGGTTCGGCAAAAAAAACAACTTCTTGAACAGCAAAAGCAACTAATTGGACAAAATACCCAGCTTCAACTTTTATTAACGACAACTCAAGCGATTAACGAATCTTCTAATTTCCAAAGCGCTCTAGAAGCCACCCTCCACCAAGTTTGTGAAAAAATTGGTTGGGACTATGGAGAATTTTGGATACCCAAAAATGATAGTGCAACAGATTTTGAATATGGTAAAGGTTGGTATGCCAGTGAGAAAAGATTTGAGGAATTTAGACACCAAAGTGAAGCCTTAACTTTTGCTCTCAACACGAGCATTGTTGGAAAAATTTGTCATAATCAAAGTCCCTATTGGCTCACTGATATTTCAGTTGAGCCATCCAACGTTTTTCTCCGTTGCCAACTTGCGAAGGAGATAGGATTAAGAGCCTGCTTAGGGGTACCTATTCTCTTTAATGACCAAGTACTCGCGGTTTTGGTGTTCTTCAAAAGAGAAGTGACAGAACCAGAACCGCGACTGATTGAGCTAGTCAAGGCTCTAGCTAGCCAGTTGAGTTCACTAATTCAGCGCAAGCGTTCAGAATCCGCGTTGCGTAAAAGCCAGCAACAGCTAGCGGCGATGGCGGCTAATATCCCAGGTAGTGTCTATCGGGGTGTGTTTCATGCGGATGGACGGTTTTCACTCCTCTATATCAGTGAGGGAGAACGCGGATTGAGTGGCTCAGCCCCAGAAGAGGTAATCGCTAATTCAGAGCGCTATATCGAACTGATTCATCCTGAGTGTCGGGCTAAATTTGAGACAAATTGGAGAGCAGCGATAGAAACGCTGGAGCCGAGTACTCAGGAATGCCGAATTATTTCCACAACTGGTGCAGTGAAGTGGATTCGAGATAGCGCTTGTTACTCTCGACTGGATAACGGCGATGTGATTATTGATGGAGTGAGGATTGACGTTAGCGATGTTCACGATGAGCTTCATTTGCGCCAGCAAACAGAAGCAGAACTCCAACGCACTCAAAGCTTCCTGAACTCTCTGCTAGAGAATCTGCCAGTGGGAGTGTTTGCAAAAGATGCTAAAGACTTAAGGTTTGTCTTTTGGAACAAGACAAGTACTGAACTGATGAACTACACAGCATCAGACGTTCTTGGTAAGAGTGACTATGACTTGTTTGAACCCCAGCAGGCGTGTTTCTTCACCGCGCAAGATAGAGAGGCACTCTCCAATAGAACACTCGTCGATCATCCAGCAGAGTTAATAGATACCCATCGGGGACAACGACTATTTCACGTCAAAAAAATTCCGATTTTTGATGAAGCGGAGAATCCCCAGTATGTCTTGGGGATTATGGAAGACATCACTGAGCGAAAGCTTGCAGAGGAGCGTCTACGAGTCCTCGAAAGAGCGATCGCAGCTTCTAGCAACGGTATCACCATTAGCGATCCAAGCCAACCGGATAACCCAATCATCTATGTAAATCCAGGGTTTGAGCGGATGACAGGTTACTGTGCCGAGGAAGTGATTGGCAAAAACTGCCGCTTCTTACAGGGTACAGAGACTGAGCAACCTGCAATCCCAGAGTTACGGCAAGCGATTCGGGCGGGTAAAGAGACTCAAAGAGTTTTACGCAACTATCGCAAAGATGGCACGTTATTCTGGAACGAATTCTCCGTCTCTCCGGTACGAGATGCTGATGGCAACTTGACCCACTACATTGGCATTCAAACTGATATTACCGCTCGCAAGGAGGCAGAGGAGGCACTACGACAGCAGAAAGAGTTGCTGCAAACTATCTTTGACCACATCCCTGTTATGGTGACTTTTTATGATGCTGCGGGTCAGCTTCAATTAGTAAACCGGGAATTGGAACGAGTCTTAGGTTGGTCTAAAGCAGAACTAGAGCAATGTGACGTAATGGCTGAATGTTATCCCAACCCCGAATACCGCAAGTCGGTTTTGGATTTTATGGCGGCAGCAACAGGGAGATGGCAAGATTTAAAGACGAAAACTCATGACGGTCGTGTCATTGATACATCCTGGGCGAATATTCGACTATCCGATGGAACGAGTATCGGCATTGGACAGGATATTACTGAGCGAAAGCTTGCAGAAGAATCATTACAGATATTCACCCAGCAAGAACGAGAAAGAGCTTTGCAGCTTGAGCAAACACTCAAAGAACTTCAGCGTACCCAAGCTCAGCTCGTGCAAAATGAGAAAATGGCAAGTTTGGGTCAGTTAGTCGCAGGGGTTGCTCACGAAATCAATAATCCGACAAGCTTTATCTCCTGCAACATTAATCCCGCAACTGAGTATACCCAAGACTTGCTAAACTTGCTGAGGCTTTACCAAAAGCACTATCCTGAGCCAGTTGCAGAAATCACTGAACAACTAGAGCGTGTTGAACCAGAGTTTATCGCCCAAGATTTCCCAAAACTGCTCGCATCGATGAGAGAAGGTGCAAACCGGATTAAAGAAATTGTGCTGTCCTTAAAAAACTTCTCTCGCCTTGATGAAGCGGATCGCAAACGGGTAGATATTCACGAAGGGATTGATAACACCCTGCTCATCTTACGGCATCGCTTGAAACCCCAGTCCAAGTATCCTGAGATTCAAGTCATCAAAGAGTATGGGCAATTACCCCTAATCGAATGCTATCCAGGACAGCTCAATCAGGTCTTTATGAATCTCTTGAGCAACGCTGTTGACGCACTCAGAGAATTGCATAGTGGTGGATTAACAGTTGTTGAGGGAGATGAGGAAGTAATTTCTGCCCTACCTGCCCTACCTTCCCCACCTTCCTTAACTAAGTGCCGTTCGTTTATAGCACCTAACTGCGAAGGTACAACGCCTTATATTCGCATTCGTACCGAGACAGTCGAACAAGATAAGGTAGTGATTTATGTTGCTGATAATGGACCTGGCGTGTCAGAAGAAGATCAGCAAAGAGTATTTGACCCCTTTTTTACAACAAAATCACCAGGGGAAGGGACGGGATTAGGATTGTCAATTAGTTATCAGATTGTAGTAGAAAAACATAAGGGACGGCTTAGGTGTCGTTCTACACCCGGTCAAGGAACGGAATTTATCATTGAACTGCCGACGATACAAGGGATGAAATCCTGAAAATTCTGTCTTGAGAGTGGAGCGGATGCTTATCTTTGATGCTCAATCTCTGTTCGCCAGTGAAACTTAATCCCTGAGATAGGTGCAAGTGGTTAAAGAGTTTTGTTAACTATTGATGATAAGCTCCCGCTTGAAAAGTCATGTTTAAGGCATAAATTAAGCCCAAAAACTCCCAAATAATTTGGGTTTCAGGGCTTAGGGAAAGTTGGTTCATCAGCATTGCGAGATGGGCAAAAGTCCCTATGGAAATTCTTATATGAATAGAGGTTAATTCAGATGCAGACTGATAAGTTTTTCAAGGTCGCTGCACTAGGAGAAAATCGTTTTAATCAGGAAAACGTGACTCAGATAGAACTAGCTAGGGCAGAACCTGATGGGATGAAACCGGATGTCACAGCCATGCCTGATTACGGGCTACTTTTGATTCCTATGGGTTTCATGATGGTTTGGACAATTGTTGTTTTGATGACATCAGATCTCTGGACAGTTGCACGACATGGAATGTTAACTGTCAAACACTTACATCAAGTTCCCTGTAGAAACTGCCGATTCTTTAAAAACAACCCTTATTTACAATGTGCAGTACACCCTTCTATGGCTTTAACGGCTGAAGCGACAAATTGCTCTGACTACTTGCCTCAGAAGGAATACAGATAAAGAGAAAATAATGCGATCGCACTATGAATCATTCAGCGATTAGCTGTATAAAATAAAAAACCCCAGAAGAAGACTGGGGTTCATTAGAGTTCAGGTCTGCACGCCTCTCATTACTACCAATAAGAAAGTAGCAGTATCAAATCCGGCTTTCATCTACTCAGAGACGGGCATGTATATTAAATAAAAGGGTGTAGAGGAACACACCTATTATTAATAAGTCGGTCGGTGGAAATAAAGCTTGTTGATTTAGTACTTGGGGGTTGAGAGATTTTACCCGTTCCAAGTCCCAAAAATGACAAGTTCTATTTAAACTAGTGTTGCAAACTAAAGACATTAACCAGTATTACCAAGGAACTGCAACCATGTAATACATGGCAAAAACATAGAGATATAGAGGTTGTGCCATGACCCTTAACGTAGTAGAGCAACAAATAATTCCCTTAAGAACCAACTCTGAGGAATTGGGGATTGATGTTTACCGAATGCCAAGTGGTGAGATTCGAGTTGGAGTCTCAAGTATTGGGCAGGTTTTAGGGTACACAAATAATTGGTTCAAGCGAATTGTTGGTTCACCATCAAAAAAGCCAAAGGCATTACAGAGCCTTGGTTTTACAGGGGAAGTTGAAACAGTTTTGATTGAAGGGACGAGAGAGCCTCAAGAGGTACAAACTATTAGCTTGGAAGATTTTGAGCGTTTGCTACATTATGGGGTACTCAATGGCAAGAAGCCTGCTTTGGCTTTCTTAATCTCAAAGGCTACTGTATGTTTCCTTGAGGCTTTGCGTTGTACAACTGTTGAGGGTGTTAATCAGTCCTTTGAGTTATACGAACTAGACTTCTACGCATGGACGCAACAACAAGCAGAGTTTCTCCAGCATAAAAAGTGGAGCTGCTTAGATGTCCCAAACTTGGTTGAGGAGATTGAATCGTTGGGCAAGCAACAACGACAGGAACTAAGAAACCGTTTGGGCATCTTACTAGGGCATCTACTGAAATGGGAATTTCAACCCAGTCATCGTTCCAAAAGTTGGTTGGCTACAATTCGGGAGCAGCGTCGCCAGGTTTTGCGGCTTCTCAAAGAAAGCCCAAGTTTGCAACCTTATTTACTAGAAGCCATGGAAGATGGTTATCAAAGTGCTTTAAACCTAGCTGTCAGCGAGACTCCGTTAGACTACGAAGATTTTCCTCAAGAATGTTCTTACTCTTCAGGTCAGGTACTAGACCCTCAATTCCTCCCAACGCAGCAGCCGAAGACAGATGAAGCATGAATTAGAGTTGGATGCTTGTCGCCTCCGCTGCTAGTTATTGATGTTGTATTGGAGTCGGTGGTTAATTGGTGCCTACCTGCGTAGTATTGAGTTACTGTTCCTTAGCTTTCGCTCTCATTCTTTGCTGCTGCTACTTGCAAGGACTTTTCAAACGCCATTCGTTGCTGAGCATTGTGCAGAAAGTAGCCATTAATCATTGCAGAAGCCAGAAGCCGACCTAGATGTTCACGGCTAGTGGTAATATCTACATCAAAGTGTTCTGAAGGTAAAGTTCCGAGCATTCCAACAATATTACGTTCTATCACCTGAACGACTTGAGGGTCAGGCTTTGAGAGTTGGGCAACTGTATCTGGATTTAGGGATTGGACGTATTGCCATAGCTGGTTGCCGCCTTCTGACTCGCTGCCAAAAGACTCTGGGACTCGATTTGACAGATTGTTCATGGTAGTAATCGGCAATGTGTGGAGTTGTTGTTTCTATTACCTACTTTAATGAGTTTGTCTGTATAACTCAGTGAGTGCAACCGAATCTACAGAGGACGGATTCTCCTACCAGGGGTAGCCGACGTACTTAGAGACTCAGAGGGTGGCGATCGCATTTTGCCCAAATCCTCCTCTTTAGTCCCTGCCACTGTTTATCCGAGTCTAGTTAATCGCCTAGATTCAGATCGTATTCATTCAACAGCATCCTTGCTTTCCTGATCAGGGTTTGGTTCTGGCTTAGCCTTCATGGTGTTTTCAGAGGCATTATCAGAAAGACCATTAACAACGTCACAACTTAAATATACGAAGCGATCAAACGGAGTTGATATGACATATTGAATACAAATCTGACATATTGAATACAAATCAGATTTGATCTTGACATATTGTCTTCAATTGCTCAAATTCACTCCTATAAGTCTCTAACTGTCTAACAAATGATTTTCAGTTAGAGTCGCTATTGCCCTTAACCCAACCAACACTATCCTAGAAATGAGCCAGGAGCCAAGTTATCTCTCCAAAGGAAACATTTTAGTTGTTGATGATACCCTCGCTGATTTGCAACTTCTAGCTGGGATGTTGTCTCAGCAAGGATATAAAGTGCGATCGGCATCAAACAGTGTAGTGGCGCTAGAGTCTGTCGAGTCAATCTTACCTGACTTGATTTTGCTGGACATCATGATGCCCCAGATGGACGGTTATGACCTTTGCTCTGTGTTGAAAGCCTCTCCAACGACTAAGGACATACCCGTTATCTTCATTAGTGCCTTAGATGAAGCGTTTGATAAAATAAAATCTTTTTCCGTTCGTGGTGCGGACTATATTACTAAACCCTTTCAGGTGGAAGAAGTTTTGGCTCGTGTTGAGAATCAATTGAGGATTGGTAGGCTCTCTCGGCAACTTGCGGAGCAAAATACACGGCTGCAACAAGAGATTCGTTTTTCTGAAGCGTACCAAAGACAAGCAGCCAAGTATCGTCAACAGGCAAAGCAATCCAAGAAAGCATTGCGAGAGAGTGAAGAGCGTTGGCAGCTAGCGCTCAAGAGCATCAATGGCGGGATTTGGGACATTAACTTTAAGACTGGGGCAGTCTTCCACTCAGTTCGCTGGAAAGAAATGTTGGGGTATGAAGACAACGAGGTTGAGAACAGCAATGATGAATGGATCAGGCGTGTGCATCCGGATGATCGGGAAGCGGTGATGGATGCCCGCCAAGCGCACCTGGATCAGAAAACCCCTAATTACGTTGCTGAGTATCGTCTCCGGTGTAAGGACGGCAGCTACAAATGGATTTTATCGCGAGCGCAAGCGGTATGGGATGAACAAGGAAATCCAATCCGACTCATTGGCTCCCATGAAGATATCACCGAGCGCAAGCACACAGAGGTAGCCCTAGCTGAGAGTGAACAAAAGTATCGCGCTCTGGTTGAAGCATCGCAGGATGTGATTTGGTCAGTGGATACTGAGGGGCGTTATACCTTCGTCAACTGTGCAGTTAAACAAATTTATGGCTATGAACCGGAAGAAATGCTGGGTCGTCTGTTTACAGATTTCATGCCACCGGAACAAATGGCTAAAGATTTAGAAGTTTTCCAGAGCCTTCTAGCGGGAGGATCTGTTTTCCAGTATGAGACGAAACACCTGGCGAGAGACGGGAAGCCAATTCAACTGATGGTGAATGCGATCGCACGGCGAGACCCTGAGGGAAACATACTAGGGGCAACTGGCACCGCTAGTAACATCACTCAACGCAAGCAAGCTGTTAACGAAGCGGCACGAAATGCTGCTGCGATCGCGAGTAGTGAGCGGCAATATCGTAATCTTGTTGAGACATCGCAGGATATTATCTGGTCAACAGATACTCAAGGATGTTTTACCTTCGTTAACCCAGCCGTCAAGCAAATTTTTGGTTATGAGCCTGAAGAAATTATCGGTCGCCAGTTTTCTGACTTCACCCCACTCAAACAAGTTCCTCTAGATCTAGAGGCTTTCCGGCACCTTTTTAATAAAGAAGAACTCCACCAGTATGAAACGATACGCTTAGCAAAAGATAGTAGACTAATTCATTTGCTGGTTAATGCACTTACGCTCTTGGATGAGCAAGGAAATATCGTAGGGACAACTGGCACGGCTAGCGATATTACGGCTCGAAAGCTTGCAGAGGCAGAAATCATTCGTAGTAGAGATTTACTAGAATCAGTTTTCAATGACTCGGCTGATGCACTTTTTCTAGTAAGTTCTGAAACGCTTTTGACCGTTGACTGCAATCAGCGTGCAGTAGAACTGTTTGAAGCGACAAGCAAATATGAACTAATTAATATTGAGGGGCACAGGCTTCAGAAAAAATTATTTACGCCAGAAGAACTGACTTCTATTGTGAATGACATGGCTCTCTACGGCGTTTGGACTCGCGAGTTGGAATATGTAACCAAAAAAGGAAAGATTTTTTGGGGCAGTTTAGCGGCAAAGCCAATTCATGTCGCTGATCACCAGATGAATCTTGTTCGCGTTACAGATATCACCGAACGTAAGCATCGGGAAGAGGCACTGCAATTAATTGTCGAAGGAACCGCCTCGGCAACTGGCAGTAACTTCATGCACTCCTGTGTCCGTTATCTGGCTCAGGCTTTGCAAGTTCGTTACGCCATGATTTGGGAGGTACTGGATGATAGAGCAACGGTTGTGTTAGAGCAAAGTCCAGTGATGCCGGAGCGTTCACCAAGAGTATCGGAGTGCAACCGAGTTCGGATCTTGGCGTTTTGGCAAGGTGAAAAATGGGGTGAAAACGGTGAGTATGAGTTAGTTGATACTCCGGGTAAACAGGTTTTAACTTGTGGGACAAAATGTCACTATCCTCAAGATGTACAAGTCTTATTTCCTAACGCTCCAGAACTAGTTCGATTGAACGCCCAAAGTTATTTAGGAATGCCGCTAACTGACTCCGACGGGAATATCTTAGGTGTATTAGCGGTGATGGATGTGAAGCCAATGCCTGATGAGTTGGGCAAAGAGATGATTTTGAAAATTTTTGCGGCGCGTGCTGGAGCAGAGTTAAAGCGCCAGCAGATAGAAGAAGCGCTACGGGAAAGTGCTAAGCGCGAACACGCGATCGCACGAGTAATTCAAAGGATGCGCCAGACACTGGACATTGACACGATATTCCGTGCGACAACCGAAGAACTGCGGCAAGTCATCGAATGCGATCGCGTAGCCATCTATCGTTTCAAGCCGGACTGGAGTGGAGAGTTTGTTGCCGAGTCGGTAGCGAGTGGCTGGATTTCTTTGGTGCAGGAACAAAAGGACAACCCTGAGCTTAAAAAGGATGCTGTAGAAGGCGAACGTTGTGTTGTCAAAACCTTCGATAGTGATCCAGATCTGGTGCAAGATACTTATCTGCAAGAAACCCAAGGCGGTATATACAGCGAAGGTGCAACTTACTGTTGTGTTCAAGACATCTACAAAGCTGGGTTTGACTCGTGTTACCTCAATCTCTTAGAGCAATTTCAAGCCAGAGCCTACATTATTGTCCCTATCTTCTGTGGTAGCCAACTTTGGGGATTACTCGCAACGTATCAAAATTCGGGTTCCCGCCAATGGGAAGCCGAAGAAATCAATATCGTGGTTCAGATTGGTGTTCAGTTGGGAGTCACCTTACAACAGGCGGAATTACTTGAAGAAACTCAGAGGCAATCGGCTCAACTCAAAGAAGCTAAAGAAGCCGCTGAAGTTGCCAATCGTGCCAAAAGTAAATTCTTGGCGAATATGAGCCACGAACTGAGAACCCCGCTCAACGCCATCTTGGGTTTTTCTCAAGTGATGAATCGCGATACCCTCTTATCTCGTGAGCAGCAAGAGCATTTGGCGATTATCTTACACTCTGGTGAGCATTTGCTGGAATTGATTAACGACATTCTCGAAATGTCAAAAATCGAGGCAGGTAGAATTACTCTCAAGGAAAATAATTTTGATCTCTATCACCTGCTCGATAGCATTGAGGAGATGTTACAACTCAAAGCCTCTTCCAAGGGTTTACGACTAATCTTTGAGCGAACAACAGACGTTCCCCAACATGTGTACTGTGATGAGGGAAAATTGCGTCAGGTTCTGATTAACCTCCTGGGTAATGCAATTAAATTTACGGAGTCCGGTACGGTGACGCTGCGCGTCGGAATTGAAACTGGGGAAGGGAGGCAAGGGGGACAAGGAGGATTTTCTAACGCTTCCCCTTCTTCGGTGTCTCCCCAATCCTCACTTTCTACTCACTACTCCCGAATTATCTTTGAAGTCTCTGACACAGGTCCCGGTATTGCACAAGAGGAAATAGACTCTCTTTTTGAACCCTTTACCCAAACAGCAACAGGTCGACAATCTCAGCAAGGCACTGGTTTGGGTTTACCGATTAGCCGCTCCTTTGTCCAACTGATGGGAGGAGATATCACTGTCAGCAGTATCGTTGGTCAAGGCGCTACCTTTAAATTTGATGTTCTGCTTAAGACATCGAGAGTAACTGACACTCAAGTTCAACAGCCAAGTCAGCGAGTGATTGGGTTAGCACCTGAGCAAGAAGAATACCGCCTTTTGGTAG
The DNA here is from genome assembly GCF_014849525.1 of Microcoleus sp. FACHB-SPT15. NCBI lineage: Bacteria > Bacillati > Cyanobacteriota > Cyanophyceae > Oscillatoriales > Microcoleaceae > Microcoleus > Microcoleus sp. FACHB-SPT15. The sequence goes on from NZ_JACJNU010000059.1 coordinate 22,589, forward strand.
TAGAAGATACGCGAGTTTCTCGCCTACTCTTGGTTAAGCTTCTAACATCGGTAGGATTTCAAGTACGTGAAGCTTCCAATGGGGAAGAAGCGATCTCTTTATGGCAGAGTTGGGAACCGCACCTAATTTTGATGGATATGCAGATGCCTGTGATGGATGGTTATGAGGCAACTCAACAAATTAAGTCTCATTTACAAGGTCAGGCGACGGTGATTATTGCCTTAACGGCAAGTGCCTTTGAAGAAAATCGCTCTCACGTCTTATCAGTTGGCTGTGATGATTTTATCCGTAAACCCTTCCGTGAGCCAGTGCTTTTTTCCAAGATAGCTGACCATCTGGGGGTATCTTATGTCTATGAACAAAGCGCTCAGCCTGCAGCTACGTTCACTCCTCAGCCAAAAGCAACTGAACGCTATGAACTGAGTGCTGCAAGCTTATCTGTGATGCCTTCACAATGGATTTCCCAACTTCATCGAGCAGCAGAAGGTTGCCAAGATGAAGAAATTCTTGCTCTAATTGAGCAAATTCCAGAGCCGCATTCGTCTTTGAAGCTAGCTTTGGCAGATTTAGTCGATAATTTTAGACTTGACTTAATCATTGATTTAATAAACGCATCTACTAATGAATAGCCACTCAATCCATACTTTTAAACCCGATATTTTATTAGTTGACGATAATCGGGATAACTTACGTCTTCTATCCACAATGTTGAGTGATTCTGGGTATAAAGTCAGGAAAGCAATCAATGGGAATCTGGCATTAAGAGCGATAGAGGTTGCCAAGCCTGATTTGATTCTCCTCGACATCAATATGCCGGAAATCAACGGGTACGAAGTTTGTCGGCGATTAAAGGCTCACAAGGAGACAGCGGATATTCCAGTCATCTTTATTAGTGCATTAGATGAAGTTCTAGATAAGGTAAAAGCATTTGAAATCGGAGGATTAGACTATATTACTAAGCCTTTTGAGGTTCAAGAGGTTTTAGCGAGAGTTAAAAATCAAGTAACAATATCCATACAAAAGAAAGAACTTCTATTCCAGCAAGATCAACTAATTGAGCAAAATGCGAAGCTTCAACTTTTATTAACAACAACGGTTGCAATTAGTGAAGCGGATGACTTTATCTCTGCTCTGGAAGCCACCCTCTGCCAAGTTTGTGAAAAAATCGGTTGGGATTTCGGCGAATTTTGGCTGCCAAACTCTCAGGCTTCAGTTTTTGAATTGGGTAAAGGTTGGTATGCCCGCGATCAAGGTTTTGAGAAATTCAGACGTAAGAGTAAGACGTTAGCTTTTGCAACCCATAGAGATTTACTTCGGCAAATTTGCCTCAGCCATCAACCTAGTTGGACTATAGATGTTTCAGTAGAACCCAATGACATTTTTCAAAGAAACCAACTTGCTCAAGAAGTCGGATTAAAAACCTGTTTGGGCGTTCCTATTCTCTTCAATGAAAAAGTCCTAGCAGTTTGGGTGTTTTTTAAACAAAAAGCCAGCTCACCTGACCCACAGTTAATTGAACTTGTCAATGCTCTTGCAACCCAGTTGGGTTCACTGATTCAGCGCAAGCATTCCGAATCGGCATTGCGTGAGAGTCAGCGACAGTTCGTGGCGATGGCGGCTAATATTCCGGGTTGCGTCTATCGGGGTGTCGTTCATCCAGATGGGAGGACAAAGCTTCTCTATATCAGTGAGGGAGAGCATGAACTCACTGGTTTAAGCCCGAAAACAGCAATGGCTGAACTAGAGCGTTTGCTTGGAACTCTTCCTCCTGACAGCCAAGCTGATTTCTATGAAGCCTTGAAAGCCTCAGCAAAATCGCATAAACCTGTGACTCAGGAATACCCAATCACCTCTGCGGACGGTGAGGTGAAGTGGGTACGAAATAGCGCCCGATATTCCCTTATGGATAATGGCGATGTCATGGTGGATGGAGTCGCGATTGATATTAGCGATTGTCTTCGTAACAGTTTTGCTTCAGATACGAAGGCTGGTGAGCGTGTACAACTCCTAGAAAATGCGATCGCCGAAGGCACAACGTCGCTTCAGTCTGCTTCCCACGATAACCTAACCATTAGAGACTCTACCTGAGCCAATCACCCAAGTTCATAAGCTAACTCAATCATCTTTAGCACAGGTACCTAACCGTTTGCTTTCACTAGAATTAAATCTCCTTGGGTATATCGTGCCAACAGATTGAAACCCATCTGGGCGAGAAGGGCTAGCAGGTGATTCTGACTCGGTGGATTTGGGGGAGCAGGCAGCAAGGGCTACTGGGAGGGAACTTGCGATACCGCCAACACCGACCCATGTAATAAACTCACGACGGTTCATAAAGGTTGTTAGTGCGTGTCTGTTTGGAAATCAGTCTGGGACGATGCACTCAAGAACAAGGGGATGAGGTTGCTTTTAAGGGCTAAACAGCAACAACCAAATTGGTAATGTCAACAAAAGAACACTAGACCCAACAGCCAGTGCTGTAACCGTGAGATCACGGTCAAGATCATAAACTTCCGCAATTACTAAAGTAGCAAAAGCTGGAGGCATTGCGGCTTGCAGAACGATGACTAATCGGGGTAGACCAGTAATGCCCAACTGCAATAACCCAATCCCTAAAATCAACGGGATGACAAGCATTTTGATGACCAGGCTCACTGATGCCTGTTTCAAGTTGCTCCAGGAATCTAGCTGGCTCAATCGCATCCCAATTAATACTAACGAAAGTGCGATCGCACTCCAGGCAATTCCTTGCAAAGCTTGTTCAACCAACTCAGGCAGTGGAATCTGACGAAAACCTAGCCCAAATCCCAAACTCCATAACGCTGGGTTTTGCAGTAGTGCTTGGACTAGCTGTTGGTAACTCTGTGACTCCTTGCCAAAACGAGCAGCAAGCAAGACACCCAAGCCGTAGGCACCAACTGTAGTCCCCAGCATGTCATAAAAAATTGCCCAACCAAAGTATTGTTCTCCTACCAAAGCGAGGGTAATTGGAAAGCCCAAGTAGCCTGTGTTACCAAGCATTGCCGACAGGAGAAAACTGCCTTGTGTTGGTCTACTCCAAGATGACTCCTGAAGTGGCTTGTTGCTACTATTGGCAGGCTGTCTGAGTGATTGTCCTTGAATCCAACTCCAGGCTAATACCGCCCCTAAAAAAATTGCTATCCAGGCAGCCACTGGCGCAATCCAAATTGCTCCGGATAAGTCGGCACCTCGGAGGAAGGTAATAATACTGAGGGGAACGCCAATCCAGAAGAGAAATTGACCAATGAACGTTGGTAGTGCCTTTGATGCATAACGTCCTAAAACCCATCCCAGCAAGACACCGCCTCCTAGCTGAATATAGAGTTTGAGTAGTGGTTCTAAAAGCTCAGTATTGAAGCTGGGCATAGCTTGATTCAGTAGAGAGGCAACTTCCAAAAATGGTAAGTCAGTCTCTAGAAAATGGGTGATTTGAGCTTACATACGGTGGCAACTGCTAGACTGGCTCAAGACTAAAATTTGGGTAAGTGTAAGTATTGATTCTCAGTGCAGGAGTGGATTCTTGAATAACGCGGGTCTCCCAAAAAAACCAGCTAAACTTTCAGCGCCACCTGAAGATGATATTCCGGAGGCGATGCGGGATACACCGGATGTCAAACGCGGTCGATTAAGTCCTGTGCTACTCATTGTTGGGCTAGTCGGGGCAGGAGCGATCGCACTCTTGCTCAGTTTCTCGCTTGCTAACAGTCCTAAACCGAAGCCAATTGCACAGTCCTCACCCCAATCAACCTCTACTGATACTTCAGTCTCCCCTAACCCACAAGCTACACAAGAGGATGCGATTCTAGGACATTTTGCCTACGAAGAAGCACCCGCCTCAGAGTTACGACCTATACTACCTGGTAGTCAAATCAAACTCCGGGCAGCGGCGGCTCAGCAATTTCAAGCGATGGTCGCAGCCGCACAGGCAAGTGGTGTCGTATTAGTGCCAATTTCGGGTTTTCGTTCCGCCTCTGAACAGCAGCATCTGTTTTTTGATATCAAGAAACAGCGAGGACAAGTTGCTACCAAGCGAGCAGAAGTTAGCGCTCCCCCTGGCTACAGTGAGCATCACACTGGCTACGCCGTGGATATTGGTGATGCTCAGACACCAGCAACAAACCTAAATCCTAACTTTGAGAATACAGCAGCCTTTAAGTGGCTTGAGCAGAATGCTGCTTACTACAGCTTTGAACTGTCTTTTCCCAGGAATAACCCTCAAGGAGTCAGTTATGAGCCGTGGCACTGGCGCTTTGTTGGCGATCGCAATAGCCTAGAAACCTTCTACAAGGCGAAAAACTTAACTAGTCCTGCACCGTCTCCAACAGCCGAGGCTTCCCCAAACCCTTGAATACGGGGAGATAAACTCCCCATTTCCCAATCTCCTTTGGTGACCTAGATTTGTAACAAAAGCTGAAAACGTTTTACAAATAGTAATCATCAGGAGTTCACCACCAACCGTAAAACGAATGCAGCAAACTGCCCTGAACTTAATTGCGATCGGTGTCTTTGGTATGACACTCTCAGCACTGCTGGGACCAATGTTCAACCTCTCACCCGCTATTCCTGCGGTTGCGACTCTTAGTGTCTTGAGCCTTGCCACACTTGATAGCTTCCGCTTCCAAGGCAGAGGGGTAACCTTGCTGTTAGATTGGTTGGCTAGTGCCTCCGGTCAGCATCGCGATCGCATTCTCCGCCACGAAGCGGGTCACTTTCTTGTTGCTTACTTCCTAGGAATTCCAATTACTGGCTACACTCTGACCGCGTGGGAAGCCTTCCAGCAAGGGCAACCGGGGCTAGGGGGAGTCACCTTTGATTCTGCGGGACTCTCAACAGGCACGCTTGCTGTTGGCGAAATGCGATTAACCTTAGAGCGTTTTTGTACTGTTTGGATGGCTGGGATTGCAGCAGAAACTCTAGTCTACGGCAGCGCTGAGGGAGGCGTAGAAGACCGACAGAAACTCATAGAAGCTTTAACTTCATTAGGGCGTCCTATTAGTGAGTTACAAATGAAAGAACGATGGGCAACTCGGCAAGCTCACACAATTATTGAAGAACACTGGGCATCTTATGAAGCGCTAGTTGAGGCAATGAAACAACGAGCCTCAGTAACAGCGTGTTATCAGATAATTCAGCAACATTGCCAAAATTAATTGGGTAAACCTCAATAGTTTTTGTCTTAACCTTCCTAATTCCTCTAACAACCAACAACTAACAACTAATAACCATCTTCACCACCAAAAACCTGATTACGACCACTAGATTTTGCCCGCAGCAGGTTGTGGTCAGCACGCCACAGTAAACTTTCTCCTTTCAGGTCATCTTCTGAATTAAGAGAAGCGCACCCTAGACTAATAGTAATTTCAAGAGCTAATGCCCCATCAATGTTAAAGGGTTGATCACTAATGAGTTTTCGTAGGCGTCCGGCTACAATTTGGGCTTCCTGAAAGTTAGTTTGACTGAGAATAATTACAAATTCTTCACCACCATAGCGAAACAGGGTGTCCTGAACTCGCAGGTTGTGTTGTAGACGTGCTGTGAGTAGTTGAAGAACGCGATCGCCTACTTGATGCCCATAGTTGTCGTTGACGGACTTAAAATAGTCCACATCCAGCATAATCAGGCTCAAAGGTGTCGATTGGATCAGAGCATTTTGAATTTGTCGGGGTAAATCCCATTCCATTGCCCGACGATTGCTCAATTCTGTCAAGGGATCGGCTAACGCCATCGTCGAGAGTACGTCATTCGTTTGCATCAACTCTCGGTAAAGTTTGACGCCTCTTAACCCAGCTTGAATTTGCGCCCTTAGCAGTCGCTTGCCTTCAATATCCTCTTGCTCCCCAGTTCCTGTTAGGGTCAGCCCTAAGTAAGCATCTGCCCCATTTTCTAGGGCTTCAGCACAAGCTACCCAATCCGGACGTTGGTCTGATAGCCTTTCGTCTTCACTGATATTGGACTGGTCGTTGACCAAAATACAGTAGATCCAGCCCAACTGAGTCTGTTCTTTAATCTGAGAACACAGTTCCAAACTCCCTATCTGCGTTGCTTGCAAAATCAAAACAGCAGGTTGTTTCGTTTGAATCAGGACTAAAGCCTCATCAATATTAGAAGATGCCTCGACTGTGCCAGACATCAGATAGCGAATCTGGTTAACGAATGTGGAGAGAAACCGCTCATTTCCAACCACCAATACAGAAGCATCCATTGTTGTATGTAGCTCTTGAAAGCAAAGGCATTGACCCTGACTAAAAGATGTCAAAACTTCCATCACCTAAATGTTTTAGTTGTGAGATATATCAATAACCCGCTCCGCTCTCTTCTAATAATCCCTGGTTTCTACAGGTCGCAGTAGTAGCGATTCCCTATTTAACTAACAAGTTTGCAAAATCTTTAAGAAAAGTCATCAATACACTGATTTTTTTGAAGCTGACGTGAACAGATTGCTTTGTTCTTGTTGACTGGTTCGCAACGACGAAGCCTCAGGGAAATATTCAACGCACGTTACAAAGCAATCTGCAAAGTCGGCAAAAGCTAAAATAAGTCCTTGCTAGTTCTGACAAAGTTGTCGAAAACTAAGTAAGCGTAGCTTTAGTTCTTTTAGTAAATGACGCAAGTTAAGCCAAATGCATTTAAGTTGCCTTTCGCTACCAGCCGTTAAAGCAAAAGATTAAGGAGCAAAGGAATACTTCCGAAACCTTTCCCTTCATCTTTGAATCTAAATTAATAATTTTGCCTTGCTAATGAAGGCTTATTAGCTTAAAAGGGCTAGGAAATCTTAGCTTAACCGCCAATTCCTAGCCCCCAGTTCCAAGACAACAAGTTCTGTTTAATTACGCTAGCGACTGAACTTGCACGTTGCTAATTAATAAGCTTTCTTGTGGGATAGGCAGAATAGCCCGTCCAGATTATGCTTTCTTAGAGGTACAGACGCTGATTCCTATTCGACAGAGTAGCCTACTGCTACGATCATCTGTTTTATTGATGCTTCGGAAGCTTCAGTTTCTACACTGACTGTCTTTGCTTGGACATCAACATCCACCTTAGCGTCTGACTCATGGGTGAGGATTTCGTCTGTAATAGTTTTTGCACAACCATCACAGGAGATATTTGGAACTTTAAACTTCATTGTCGCCATAGCTAAAACCTATTTGTGGAATTTTCCTTACATTCAATCTTTAATTGTAATACTCTATTGAACACTCAGCGCCTATTTCCACTAACGTTAGTCGAATCAGGCTTGAGACAATATTAGGTTAATGTTCTTGTTCCCATTCGCACTTATGAATCAAATGAGAGGTTACTGGCTAGTTTTTATGGCTTAAAAATTTAATGGGTCTAACCAAGTGCGGCTAGACCCATTTAAGTACAAAAGTTTGAGTTTTCAACAAGTTAACTGTTTGACGATCAATCGTGAAGTACTAGAGTTTACATCTCTCACAGCTTCACCTTATCTTGCTCCAACATAGTTGCGTCTTTACTAGACCTTGGTTTGGCTTTTTCCAGTTAATACTGGTATTTGCCCCATAAAGCTATGCTTGGTTGGTTTCTACTGTGGTTAGGTCATAGATCAGGGACATCACATCTATGCCTGGTTGGTTTTCTCCTGTTGCTTGTCCGGAGCTTGATGTCCACTCTTTAAAATTAACACGGTACTTATTAGCGGCTGAATGATATTTACCAAAGTTGATGAGTCTTTACGAACTGCAAGTCTTGTATTAAGAAGTGAGAATCGTCTCAGTTTTTGCAATGCCTAAAATGTCATGCGGTACAATTTATTGCTGCTAAATCGAATCAAGCCGTTTTCTAAGGACGGACTCTCGAACTCTCACAGCAGAGAACGGAAGTCTCTTACCCTAATTCATATCTTGCACCTGGCGGTTGAAGTCGCAGCTACACAAACACGCACCTGCCTGGAGCAGGCTACAAAATCCTCACTAAAGCTCCGGTTGATTTTTGGCTTTCTCACATTCGGGCAAGAAGCCTAATGCATGGCAAAGGCAGCAACATTGCATAAACAAATGTAAAAATAGATAACAACTTAACCGATAAGCGAAAGCTTTATAGGAGTGATGAGTCTAATAGCGCGGCTGGTTGCAGCTATGTCAAGGCTTTTCAGCTCTTGGTGCCTTTGGTACCGTTGCAAAGAGTGCTGACGCACTACGGTTGCGTTTTAACTCAAGGTGTGATTAAGCTCAAACTTCACGCCTCGAAATGTTTGATCTCTAGCCCTTTTTTTAAGACCATGTCTGTTCCCCATTTCCTCAGCGGTAGCGAAATCCGGCAAACATTCCTTGACTTTTATGCCCAACGGGGGCACAAGATGCTGCCAAGTGCCTCTTTAGTACCGGAAGATCCAACCGTGCTGCTGACGATCGCGGGGATGTTGCCCTTTAAACCGATTTTCTTAGGGCAGCGATCGCCTGAAGTTCCTCGCGCTACCACGTCCCAAAAGTGCATCCGCAACAACGATATTGAGAACGTCGGACGCACAGCACGGCATCACACATTCTTTGAGATGCTAGGCAACTTCAGCTTTGGGGACTACTTCAAAGAACAGGCGATCGCATGGGCATGGGAACTGTCAACAAAGGTTTTTGGCTTACCTCCAGAACGCCTTATCGTAAGTGTCTTCAGAGATGACGACGAAGCGTTTGCCATCTGGCGCGACCAAATCGGCATCCCCGCTCATCGGATTCAACGCATGGGAGAGGACGATAACTTCTGGACATCTGGCCCTACTGGCCCTTGTGGTCCCTGTTCAGAAATTTACTATGACTTCCATCCCGAACAAGGTGATGAACATATTGATTTGGAAGACGACAGTCGGTTCATCGAGTTCTACAACTTGGTGTTCATGCAATACAACCGGGATGCAGAAGGAAATCTGATACCGCTGAAAAATAAGAACATTGACACGGGTATGGGATTGGAGAGGATGGCACAAATCCTCCAAGGTGTCCCGAATAACTACGAAACCGACCTGATTTTCCCGATTGTTCAAACCGCAGCTAAGATTGCGGGAATCGACTACGACAAGAGTGACGAAACTACCAAAGTGTCCCTTAAGGTAATTGGTGACCATGTTCGGGCAGTTGTCCACATGATTGCCGATGGAATTACTGCTTCAAATACAGGACGAGGCTATGTGTTGCGCCGCTTGCTGCGCCGTGTAGTGCGTCATGGACGTTTGATTGGGATTCACGGTGAATTTACGTCTCAAGTCGCTGAGAGTGCGATCGCACTTTCCGAATCTGCCTACCCCAATGTCCGGAAACGGGCAGATGCCATCAAAGCAGAAATGCTACGCGAAGAATCCCAATTCCTCAAAACCTTGGAACGTGGCGAGAAAATGCTAGCGGATGTAATAGAAGCTTTCAAAAAAAATGTGCAGCAAGCACAGGACATACAAGACACGAGGTTGGGAGAAGCATTTAGAGAGAATGTGCAGCAAGCACAGATTTTGGGTCGAGAAGCCTTTATCCTCTATGACACCTACGGCTTTCCGTTGGAACTAACACAGGAAATAGCCGAAGAACAGGGTTTGACTGTGGATATCGAAGGCTTCAAGGAAGAAATGGAGAAGCAGCGTCAACGCTCCCAGGAAGCTCACGAAACTATCGATTTGATGGCTGTCGGTTCCCTGGAAGAACTGGCATCAGGTACTGCTACTACTGAGTTTCTAGGCTACACTTTACCGTCCACTACAGCTCAGGTGAGTGTACTTATTGCGGATGGTCAGCAAGTAGAATCAGCTCAGGCTGGTGCAAAGGTACAAGTGATTCTCGACCAGACTCCGTTTTATGCGGAATCTGGAGGACAAATTGGCGATCGCGGCTACTTAACAGGTGAAGATGTTGTAGTAAGAATTGAAGACGTTAAGAAAGAAACAAGTCTTTTTGTTCACTTCGGTCATATAGAGCGAGGTACGTTGCAATTAGGAGCCACAGTAACGGCTCAAATTGATCGTGTCTGCCGTCGTCGCGCTCAAGCTAACCACACGGCAACGCATCTGCTACAAGCCGCACTGAAACAGATTGTTGACCCTTCCATCTCTCAAGCTGGTTCCTTGGTTGCTTTTGACCGTTTGCGCTTTGATTTCCACTGCCCTCGTTCTCTAACACCCGACGAGTTGCAACAAGTTGAGGAACAGGTCAATACCTGGATTGGTGAGGCTCATACGGCTGAAATAGAAGTGATGCCGATTGCCCAGGCGAAAGCTAAGGGTGCGATCGCAATGTTTGGAGAAAAGTATGGTGATGAGGTGCGGGTAATTGATTTCCCTGGTGTCTCAATGGAACTGTGTGGTGGGACTCATGTGAGTAATACCGCTGAGATTGGGGTGTTTAAAATTGTTTCTGAAGCTGGGGTTGCGGCTGGTATCCGGCGGATTGAAGCAGTTGCCGGACCAGCCGTGTTAGATTACCTGAATGTGCGGGATAAAGTGGTTCGGGAATTAAGCGATCGCTTTAAAGCCAAACCGGAAGAACTAACTGACCGTATCACGAATCTTCAGAATGAACTCAAGACATCCCAAAAACAGTTGGAAGCCCTCAAACAAGAACTTGCCTTAGCAAAATCTGACCAACTTTTAGCGCAAGCTGAATCAATTGGTGAGTTCAAAATTCTTGTTGCGACGATGGGAGACGTTGATGCGGATGCTCTGAAAACAGCCGCAGAACGTTTGCAGCAAAAACTAGGAGAAAGTGCTGTGGTACTAGCTTCTGTTCCTGAAGCAGACAAAGTAAGTTTGGTGGCGGCTTTTAGTAGAGGTGTCAACGAAAAAGGCTTACAAGCAGGGAGGTTTATTGGCGCAATTGCTAAACTCTGCGGTGGTGGTGGTGGTGGACGCCCCAACCTCGCTCAAGCAGGTGGACGTGATGCCAGTAAATTAACAGAAGCTCTCTCAAGCGCACGCGAACAACTACACTCTGCGTTGAGTTAACCGAGTGCTAAGTTGTTATGCATTGAATTTGTAATATGCACTCATGGCGAAAAGGTTAAAGGGAAAGAGGAAAAGGTTATTCCTTTTTACCTTTCACCCTTTCCCTTTTCCCTAAAACCGATTCGTTAAATATGCAACGGAGATGCACAACAGCTTGGGTAGATTGGTATGATTAGCTTAATTAGAAACTTATCAACGAGGTAAATTTGTAGACGGAGGGAAGTTTATGCAGAGAATCGTAATTATCGCTCTGGTAGTTGTGGAGTTGGTTTTACTATCTCTATTAACACTAAAGCCTGCTGAAGCAAAGCTTAGTGACTCGCCAATGTATACTTGGGGCTTTGCTTCTGTTGGCAGTAATAAAGTGGTTTGTAAGAAGCTTGCCTTTCATCCAGAAAAATGGACACCACCAGCTTCTGCTAATCAAGGAACTGTGAAACTACACTCTACAACAGCGATTGTTAATGATAGCTATTGTGCTAATTTAGCTAAGCCAGTTGTTGCCAGCAATCAATCTCCTGAAAATAGAGGTCAGTAAACCTCTTGCATGAATCCTTGAGTACTCTCTTGCATCACCCAATCCTGGGGAAATTAGAATTCTTGTTCCCCCAAATTGGGGAGCGAGAACTTGATTCGTGCAAACCAATCAAGGCAATACGCCCCTACAAGAGAAACCTAAAGAGACTTTACTGTGGTAACTTCGTCAACTGCCGACGAAGTTCCTCCTTTGCCTCCTTCGCAAATTGAATACTGCTAAGCCTCGATTGTGAAAAACATTAAGCTGCTGCTAGAAAACATCCATTCTCAAGCCAACAAATCATCCAATAGCACACTAAAACCCTTTAAAACCTTTTGCGTACTGACCACTTGACCCGATGTAAACATCAACCCCTGATTTTCAGTAATTACCATCACCCATCTACTCTCAGGAAACACTAACCAAACTTCTTCGCCCCCAGACTCTAAATACTCCTGCGCTTTTAGCAACACATTTTCAGCGATATCTGTAGGCGAAACAATCTCCGCACACAAGGGAAAACTCTGTGGCAAAGTAGCCTCATTACCAAACTGCGCTACAAGTTCAGGAGTAAGATAAGCGACATCAGGAGAGCGTCCCTGCTTATTAGTACGGCAAGGTACATCTGTGTAAACTTCTCCACCTTTTCCGCTGGAATCCTTGTAGTTTTCCCAATGACGTCCAAGCCTTAACTGAATTTTGCCATGCCTAAGTGTCATGCCATTTTTCTCTACTAGTTGACCATCCACCCACTCCATATGATCGGGAGGATTCGCCACAAAATCTTCTAATGAAAAATTGTCTTTGACAAGAGTGGAAATTAGCATTGTTGTTTCCTCATCGCTGTCTCAATTATTCCTAATTTTCTGTCTCCCATCAGTGGGATAACAACATGGCTTTGCGATCGCCCATCCCAGTCTAGTCAGTGGGTATTGCTCGAAACGACCGAGGAAAGAGCTAATTTCTCTAAGCCTCTTTTTCGATATTCCCTTTCTCACATCTCTTAAAGCCACTGCCCACCTTTAAAACGCCAACGGGGAAACAAAATCCGCATCAGCGCCTGAGAAGCGGTAAAAATTCCGATCCAGACCAAGCTGTAGTGCAAAGCAAATGCTGGAAGGGGTAAATCGCGTGGTACTCCAGGTAAGCCAAAGGTTTTAATTGCAGTAGCGACAAAAATAGCTTCCCAAATACCAGCTAGCAGTTGAAAAGCGGCAGGCCAGTCGCGATCCCACCGAAACTGCTGGAGATAGTTGTAAACCACATCCCAAATTAATCCGAAAGCAGCAACATAGCCCAAAATCCAGTAATAAGCTAGGTTAGCTCCGGAACCAATGATGCCGAAACGAAAGGGTAAGGTAAGTAGGAGACCTACTGTGGCAAAGAGTAGGATTCGAGTTTGCCAACGCCCAAAGAGTGTAGGAGTCAAATCGCGAAAGCTCCAATTCAAAATTATCAGTTCAAAAAATCAGCAAGGAGATTGATTGGCTATCCACTTTAGCCATTGAGTGGAGGAACCTACAAGGTTCAATCGCCCGATTCCAGGAGCTTTGGTTGAGGCGATCCCATCTACTGATTGTAGAGCGGCATACTGCAAGCCGAGGAAGCTATCAACGGCTGCATAAGGACCACCGAGAGTAATTGCGCCTGCGGCATACATCCGACCTCGTGACCCACGCATTTCTACCAGTTCAAAATCGTTACTAACGCTCAAACGCCCTAAAGTATTGAGAGGTAAGCTGTACTGAGTGACCAAATCATTGAGTAGAGGGTTAGCTGTCACCTTCGCATCAAGACCTGTAGCATCAATAATAAAGTCAGCCTCCAGACGCATCTGCCCCTTGAATTTTTTCTCTTGGATGTAGGTAATCACGCAGTCTTGCTCACGCTCAACTCGTTCAACTTCCCCAAATTCAATTTTGTACCAGCCTTGATTCACCCCTTCATCAACAATGCGTTTCCAATCCCGACGGTCAGCCGTGGTTGTACCGCCCCAGTCAGCAATTAAGCGTTGTCGTTGTTGAGGGTCAGCTTTTTCTAGAGTTGCTCGGAGTTCGCCACCCCAGCAAGCTTTCGGCCAGTTGAAGGGTTGAAATTCATAGTGGTGTTTAACGAGACGTTGGGACTTGCCAAATTTGTTACCTTGAGGTCTTGGCGATCGCATTAAATGCACTAACCGAATCTGCGGGTTGTTCTTCCGTGCTTCATAAAGTCGCTGCACAATGCGCGACGCAACAATCCCCCGACCCCGAATCAATACAGTCCCACCACGCTGCTCTAACTGTTCGTAAACATGATCGTGTGGTTCATAAGCATTCACAACTGATTTAAAATCATTGGTTCGCTCCCGATACGCTTGCAAATCCGGAAGAAACTTAATCGCTGGATAGCCTGTTGCGATGTGAACATATCGGGCAACAAGGAAAGCATGGTCACGGCGTCCACCGCGAGTTCGGGAATAGGCTATGCAATACCGTCCATCTGTAGTTTTCCGAATCGAACGGACACTACCATAACGAAATATCTGCTCCCAACCAATTCGCTTCGCTTCCCGATCTAGTGAATCAAACACATTACCAGCACGCGGCGTGTAAGTTTGTGCAAAAGTCGGTTCAGCAAATACCTGCCATAAATACCCAAAAGCTTCACCCAAACGCCCTCGAACTAAATCGTGCCATGCTTCCCGCAACGCATAGCTGGGCCAACCCCAAATATTATCAGGGCAAGAATCAGAATTAGAGCGCAACCGCTCATGCAGGGGAATCTGTGAACTCAGACAAAGTTGTTTGTAACGACTGTAGGGCTGGGCTTCAATCCCCAAAGCGGCAATCTGAGAACTCTTCACCCCAGAAATTCTCAAAAAATCTACCCAAACAAAACTGCCCAACCCAGCCCCAACGGCTACATAATCCACTTCATCCACAGGCAATCCTGTAGCATGAAGGTCTTGCACAGCCACCTCAGAAGCCTGAAATACTGGCGGCGGAAAGGAAGGATGACCTGCTGGGTCGCCTCTGCCGGGTACTATTGGCTGTGGTGACGGTTGGCTGGGGTCTGGTAATTGTGTATTGGGGTTAAAGAAAATCTGTGAATTACCAGAAGGTGCAGGTACCTGTGTTCTCGCACCAAAGTTCACAGTAATCTGGTAGGGACCAATTTGTAGTGTGTCACCATTTGCTAAAGAAGCCCGGTTGTTCACTACAACACGAGTACCGTTCAAAAAGCTACCGTTGCGGCTATTTTGGTCAATCACTACCAACCCACCGCTATCTTGGTCAATCAAGGCATGGAAGTGAGACACCTCAAGACTATTCAGAACCATCCGAGAGACAGGATGCCCTTGAATCTCGGTTGGCATCCCATTAAAATCACGACCTAGGGCAATTGGCAGAGTTAGCCTAGGTTCTCGTCGGTCTCCGGTGGCTGGATCATCCCAGCTTAACTGAATTCGCAATGGTGCAGAATTCATCAAAACACCTCCGTTGCGGGAAACTCTGCGTCTTTAGACCAGAGAGGAACGCACATGAGAGCGAATTTATTCGCCTACAGACTTCAACAGGCATAGTTGTATCCATCCTTTCTATGAACAACTTGACAGTATTTGTGGCTGATTCCTTGAACTAGTCCAGTCTTGTCCGAGATATTGAAACTTCCGGTTGAACGCACAGCAACACGTCCAACGTAGAGTCCGATTTTCTTTCCTTGGGTAACAGCCGCTTTCACGATGTCACCCGTCTGGAATCCTCGAACAAACTTGTTTCTAGGAACATGACGAGAGGGGAACCCAAACTTATCAGTACGACACATCTGACGGGTTCCGTGACCTGTTGCCTTAATCAACAAGGGTTGAGTAGTGAGGATTTGTAGATTATCTACATTCCCCACGCAAGCCGCATCGATATAGTGATGCTTTGATAGCTCCAAACGAATGCGATTATATTTGGTTTTTCCACCACTTCCCGTTTCAACAGGTAATCCTGTCTGCTTGAGCCGATTGAACAATGCCCATCGAGTTGAGTTTACGGCTGCGGCATCTTTGAGTGGACGCTTAGCTTGAGTTAGAACATGACTCAAAACATCAGGTTTGTTCCTGAGAAAAACCTCAATATCTTGGGTTCCTTTTTTGAGATTGCAGGGTTCGCAACTCAGGCAGAGATTGGAGACTCTATCTGTACCCCCTTTAGCTCTGGGATGAATGTGTTCCACTTGCAAAGGGACGTTTTCCACTCCACAGTAAGCACACTTTCTTTCCCACTTTGCTAATAGATATTCGCGCACTTCATAGCCGAACAAGGTTCCCTGTTGGTATTCGATGCCCGATATCTCTGGGTTATCTTGCTTTTGCAAATCAAACCGCACTAACTCTTGAGAAATTCCAGTAATAGGTGCATATCGCCTAAGTCGATTCACCCAAGTTAAGGTTGTCTCTACTCGATGCTGAAGGCTTGGTGCTAGCCATCCTTTAAGACGACTGCGGTTCAAAAACCTTGCTTTACGATAGCGAGTTTTACGGTGTCTCCTCCCACGTCTTAACGCTCTACGAGATTCAAGCGAATCCTTAATTTGCTGTCCACGATGAGTTAGTTCTCCTGCCCAAACTACCTTTTCTTCCTGGAGCAAGGCGATTCCCGTAGTCTTGGAACCTGGGTCTAGTTTTAGCTGCATTGGCTTCGGCTTGTTCTCGACCGCTTGGTTCAGAATTATCGTGAATGGGTAGCGTCGAAACACCTTAGCCTTCTTTGCCTTGAGCAGGCTTCTGGCTACTCCTGGTGTACAAGGATTAAGTGGCTTCCGATTGGTATCGACAACGAGAACGTAGTTAGGTTTAGACATTGTTGCGTCTCTCCTGAAATTCGTAACGTTAGCTTCGCCAATGTTCAGAGTCGGTACTTTCCAAAACGCACTTCCTTAAACCCCAAGCGAGATGTTTAACGTTTTGGTTCTAGAGCTTGGATCTAGCTACGCAATCCAAGGTAGGAACTTTAACTCTTGCTCTGAACGTAGTCTACGACTAAGGCTGGTCAGCTACCTGAAATCGGAGGCTCGAAGCCCCGGTACTTCAGTCGGGGGTGCTGACCCTTTCTTACTCTTCATTAGGTGGGTGTCATCAAAACACTGACGGCTGCCGCTAAAGATGTTCCGCACCACTGACATCCAAAATCTATCCGTTCATAGGGAGAAGTGCGATGGCAATGAGGACACTGCAAGCCGTAGGATTCAATAGCTGAAGTTGGTTGATGGGGGGCGAAAAACGCTTGTGGTGACAGCAAAATTGTGGGAGGGATGCCAGCATTCGTTGTAAACAGAGAAATAGCCGTGACAGTTACTTCCACTTGCCCCAAATAGATCGTGCTACCTTCGCTTAAACGGACTTCATCCTGAATAATTTGCCGTCCATCTACCACCGGAGGATTACTAATGCGAAGGTTGCGTAGGGCAAATGAGTGCTGTTGAGGGTGATAAAAGATTTCGACGTGTAGCCCTGATACAGTTGGGTCACTAAAAACAAAATCACACCGCGCTGGGTCACGACCAAGCCTTACCGTGCCTGGATTCTTACTCGGCTGTTGGTCATAAATCGTTTCTGTTCTAGTCCGACCTGCTTCTTGCCACTCCAACGTTAATTCGTTCATTGCCCTGATTTTGAACTTACTAATAAAAATTTCAAGTGATAAGTGCTTGATTCCTAACTATGATTTTGGCTAGGAATAGATGGGGTTGGCTAGATAATGGAATAGAATTTAATGTGGATTGCCTGGAAAAAGCCAGGATTAGAGCATTAGATGGGCATATACCATACGCTCATACCACAGACTCACCCCCATGCTTGTGCAACTTAGAGCCACACTCTCAGGGGGAGTCTATGTCGATAAAGGCTTGTTTAGAGGATTTCCAGCAAACCTCTCAGTTGATGCTGATGGGTGAGTGATTGATTACCCTGAAACGTTTAGAAGAGCTTGGACTCAGTAAGCAAGTAGGAAAGAAGACGCGATCGCACTTCTAGAAAAGTTAGCCAAAAACTTCTTTTGTAGCCCCCCTACTCCTGCAACTACCGATAGTAGTCTACAATCACTCCCGCTTTTACCAACTTGACCAGTGAATCAAGATTAAAGCTGTTCAAGGCTTTACATAGATTTTCAAACTGTGCATATCTCTCCAAGCCATAGGCACTGTCTGCGTAGCCCATCAGTTTACAGAACTCCTCATAATCTGCCTTCCAATGAAGGGCATTAAGGGCTTCAACAAAAACTTTGATTTCCTTATAAGTTAATTCGTTTGTTACTTTAGTTACCATATTCTGCCTACCGTAGTTCGCACTTTGGAATGAGTTGCGGGAATCTTGCTTTTGAAACAGACGGAGCAAAAGGCTCTAACCAAGAACCACAGTTGAGCTATTTGTCTTCCACCTTATGAAGGATGTACTCTTAAACTCAACCAGTTCAATATCTGGCGAAACTCCCTGATTGAAAGTGATTGAGTCCTGTTCGACCTGTGAAAGTGATAGGCTTTTCTTGTGATTGCAATAATTCAACCCAGTGAGGCAAGACAGCTAGAAAGTGTGATCTCGATTACTGGTATAAAGATTATTTCCCAAACTGGACACAGTAAGTTGAGCGATTTGATAGATGCGATCGCTTCATTGACGATTAGGCAGGTGTAAAAACAGAGTTCTACTTAATTTCTAATAGTTGTGACTGAACCGACTAGTGGGGCTTGTGCGATCGCATCTAAACCAATCGACTGCAAGAGAGCTGTCCAGTCTTCTGCTAGTTGTGGATCATTGGGATTTGCCTCACGAAGCTGTACGAGACTAGTTACAGTGTCATACCAAAGACCTGCATTAGCATAGATGGAAGGACGATCTTTTGGTGCTGCCTTCTCTAACTCATTAGCAAGCGTTGGTGTCAGCTCATTTCGTTGAATCCAACCTTCTAGAACAATATCTTGACCTCGGTCAGTTGGGTCACAAACAATTGCAAAGTTCCATTTATAAGTTTTGCCAACTTCTAGTGAAGGTGAAGCAAGACTCTCCTTAGGAAGACTCACGCTAACTATACCTGGAACATCAGACAAGTCTACGGCTGTTTCGTAGACTACTTGATCATCTGAGTCTTGTAGGGTGAATTCAACCTCCTTAGTCGTCGGTTGAGGTATATGGAAAAAGAACGTTGGGTTTGCTGCAACTGTCAAACCAATTTGGGTTGAGGGTAATAAAGCAACGGGGCGCTGTACTTCAGAACTGCAACCGCCACGCGAGGCTCCTGCTGTACGGTTACGAGGAGCTTTGATGTTTGGCAGCCTAAATCTTAGCCTTGCCACCCAGACTGCTGAGTTCCGCTCAACTTGTGGAGAAAACCTTTGGGCTGATACATATCCCAGCGCTGGTAGGTGAATACCCATCGCCAGCGCTACTGTTAAGGAAAAAGACAGTGTTCGCAGATGTTTAGAAAGCATAGTTTCCATGGTCTTTTTAGATTACAGCGCGTTACTTATGCTCCATTATCAGAGCTAACAAATAATACTCGACGAAAGTAGAGTTTTAACGTAACGCTATTTTGTGTACAGCAGGGATTTCAAAACCGTTGAGTAGGTAGAGTGTAAATCAACGTCTGTAAAACGAGGACTCAAAATCCAAAATCTATAGTAATTTTCAGTTGAATGAAATACAAGGGTTAGATATACGTGGTGGTATGAGCAATTGTGCAAACCTTTACCTAGTTTTATGGATAGAAGCCAAGTCAAGTTTGTAAAATTGGAGTACTCTCCAATACGGCTCGATCCCAATTTCCTAAATTAGCTGCTGCCTCGTAGGTACTTTGGAGGAAGCTAAGGAGAACTTCATCAGGATTGTCAGCTTGCTGCACGACTTCATAAGGTAGGATAAACTCTCCCATCTGAGAGTTGTAAAATGCTTCTTTTGGCTGGATGAGATAGTCTGCAAATCCCTCCGGTGTAGGGTAGGCGTAAGCATAAAAAATAGGTTCTATCACTGCCCCACCCCCTGGCCAGAAACCACAGCTACTCACTTCATGCGAATACGCCTCTCGTGTTACCCAATCTGCCATGTTAGGAACTCCACCAGGATGTTCTGGAGCAAGCCGTCCAGAAAAGCGAGTCACGGCAAGGTCAAAACTGCCCCAAAAAAAGTGTACAGGACTGCTTTTACCAATGAAACGCGATCGGAACGTTGTCATTATCCGGTCTGCTTGCAGGAGAATACGCCAAAACCGCTGTGCGTACTCTGGATCATAAGCGGTATGTTTGTAGTCCTGCTCAAAGGGGATAGGTTCCTGTACTTCCTGCGGCATCGTCCAAATCTGAACACTGATATTGAGCGAACGTAATGTCTCCATCAGCTCTTGGTAAAATTCCGCCACAGAGCGGGGAACAAGCGCAATTTTACGGGTTGTGCCGTCGCTGGTGTCGATTTGTAACTGGTGTTCGAGAAAATTGAAGCTAATCTCAAACGTGCGCGTTCCACAAGCGATTGAAGAGGTTGTCAGTCCACGCGGCGTTACATACAAAGTAGAATGCCACCAATGATTAATTTTCGGAGCTAACGTTAGCCGGATTTTGCCAACGATCTGAGTCCACATATGGAGTGTTTCATAAGTGTCTTGCCACTCTGCAAGAGGCAGACTCGGCCAGGTAGTATCAATGAGCGTGCCATGAACGGGATCTGCCATGATGCAAGCCTCCGGTGGGAATTCAGATTAGGGAGAGTACCAGATGGAAACGGCTGTATGGATTAGCTCAATGCTCTGTTAAAGCTAGGCTACAGCTTACTGAGATAGACAAGTACATTAAATAGTATGCATATCTAGCAATATGTGCAAATAGCAGTAAAGGTTTGTCAATAACTGTCAGTGCGATCGCGCTTCAGGACTCATTTGGATGATGGTCGGACTAAATCATTCGATGCTTGAAGGCGAGCGCTCTTTTATTGTGCCGACGGTATCTAAAACTAAGTTCCGCAATGGTGCCTCTCCCGTACTTATGGTGGAAACTCCCCTATTAGTGATAGCTTCCCAAAAAATGTTGTCCTGGAGGCCTTACCCTAAAAGGTTTTATTACTAATCACCTTTGTTTATCACCCTAGCTACGGGAGAGCCGAGAGCGTAGACAATTCTAAAACTAGATGTGGGCAATCTCTGCTGTAGGCAATCCATCACGCTTGAACCTCTTATCTTCTGGTGTCATTACGATACCTGTAATTTTTTTCCAGGTTTGAGAATCTGTGGCAGCGATAAATTTTCGTCCATCATTAAGTTCGCACGTAAAGGTGATTTCAGTTCTTTGCCCTTTAGCCATTGCTCCAGCTACTCCGCCAGCGATGAGACCTAGACCACCAGTGAGGAGTCCGGCAGCCAACCCAGTGGCGATTCCCCAACCAGCGGACGATGCAATACTTTTGATCTGTTCCTGGTCAACCATCTCTGCCGATTTGATAGTATTCAGATCTAATTTCCTGTACTCACTTCCAACATTAGTGACTACTTCAGGAAAAACATCGATAAACAAGAACTTAGTATCCCACTTGCCCGCAGGAATTTCTCCACCAAGCACATTAATTCGTGCCACTGTCATTCCTCCCTTCATTAAACTGCCAGACTGAATTTTTGGCTCAATTCCCCTGACTCAACCGACCTACTCTACTCAGACCTAAATATTTATTCAATTGCCCAGTGCGGTTTAACACTCGTATCTGGAACACTATTCACACTTGGTAATCTAAATCCGGAACTCTAAAGGTTAGTGAAATAGATGCAGGAGACCAGGGAACAATTGCTCCTCTTCGCTATTGATTGGTTGTGAGGAACTTAGTTAGTTATCTCAAATTCTCTTGAGAAACGCTTATATTTCGTACTGGCTAACTTTTTTACTATCAAGCCGATATAGCGGTGTAATAGCTTATTGGTTTACCAGCTACTCTCGTCGAATTTTTTCACCATTGAGCCTTTCGCCTAAATTGGTGAATAACTCTATCAGGCGGTCATCAACTTGCCGTAACTCGCTCTTAAATCGTTTGTGAGACACTTGATTGTAAAACTGCCTGAGAATAATGATGCTTCCCAACCAAATAGCTATCTTATACTGAGAAGATTTCATACAAATGATTGCAAAGAGCTTGATGAGTTCATGCACATCATACTGGTCTTCACCCTTTTGAGGCTGAACTTTGCTTTCATCCGTATGACCCCACTTGAAAGCTTTGTTGAATCCTTTCTTATTCAATCCTTTCTCATCTGCATCTGGGAGATTAGCAACAAACTGCTCTAAGCTAAGATTAACATTGGATACGTCGTGAATGAGTTTGTTTCTGACTTCAGACAATGTTTTAATAAATCTTTTGGAGTTAGATTCCAAGAGACCCATGCTATTCAAAAAAGCTATCTTACCCGTTCTAGAATTGCTCAGTTCTAGAAAGCTTATAACATCCCGCGCTTCCGGTTTGTCCAGAACTTCAACCAACAGGTGAGTGGCTGCCGCTTCGATGAGCGAATGCAGTTTTATAACGAACGACCAATCATCTTCTTCCAGCAAACCGTTAAAGAAAGCTGGAGTAACGCCTAACTCAGCTTCCAAATCCTTGAAAAAAGCAAATTGAGGGATATCTAGAAAAAAGGGAGTATGTTCGGTCATTGTAGTAGCCTTACGTTCAAGAAATTTGCTGCATCGAAACGCCGCGCCCAAGGAGACACTAGCTTTGTAAAATATCTGTTGCAATGGGCGCAAGAAGAGCGCACTATCCTCCTCGAAGTCTACTCCTCCAAAGCTGAGGCAGCACGAAAAGCGATCGCACTCCTCATCGAAATCCACACTTCCAAAGCTGAGGCAGCAAGAGAAGTGAGATGCTGTGAACTACCCAAATTTCCAACTTAAACTTAGCTCTGACCCCTCAAAAACGTATTAGGGTCGATTCCCGAATTCCGAAGTCGCTCAAGTAAAGACTCTAATCTAGCTTCCGCTTCTTCAGCCCTAGATTCAGCTTGTTCGGCTCGCTGTCTCTCCTGTTCCGCTTCAGTAGGAATCCAATTACCTTGAGCATCATAGCAACGCAACCACAACCGTTCGATTCCTTGAAACTCCCCTTGCCACAACATTAAGCCCAACTCTAACTCCGGCATCCACACTTGCGACTGCTGTAAGTCCAGTTCTAGATAATGCGCCCCATCCAGTTTAAAAGCTCGTAACTGATTGGTATAACGACTAAAAACTACATAGTAAGGAATCCGTAAAATCTGCTCGTAAACCTCCCATTTTCGCGGTGGTTTCTCCTCACTCTGAGGTTCAATCGTTTGCCCATTATCTGCAACCTTCTTAGATTCAGGAGGCAGTTTTTCCTCGTCAAATTCCCCTAAGTCTTCTTTCTCTGTACCTGGAGAAAGCAATTCCACAATCACATAAGGATTTATGCCCTCTTGCCAAACGACGTAAGATAAGCGCATATCGACTTCATCATAAAGTCGGGGTACCCCTACAACGCCAAACCAGTCCGGTCGCTTGTACCATTGAGCATGACGCACGTCATAGTAGAGGTTCATGTCACTAGCGCTGAATACTTGAGAAGCCGGATAGTTTGGCGGGCAAAACGTGAGACTTAATAATTGCGGTTGCAAGTCATGGAATTCGTCAGGCAAACCAGGTTCCTCTGGATCTTCGCTAGGCAGATCATACATCGTAGGGAGCGTTTCTCTAGGCGACAAGGGCGGGTCAGTTTGAGGAACGGGGTATTTGTACGGAAACATAGAGGTTGGGGAATGCTGGCTCTATGCTAACAGTACACGCTCGTTTGACCTGTTCCCTACAGGCAATTTGAAGGCACATTAGCTTATTACGACGTAGATTTTTCCCTCGCTCCGAAAACAGCGATCGCAACTCCACCCAACAACACAATTGCACCCACTAGTACCAGCAATCCAGGCACTTCATTAAAAATTAAATAGCCAAGAAAACTAGAACTAACAGGTTCAAACAAAATCGCCAGCGTAACAAGTGTCGGAGAAATCCAGCGCACCGACCAATTTAACGTTGTATGCCCTACCACTTGTGAGGCAACAGCCATTAGAAGGATGTAGAGGTAAACCGCAACTGGGTAGCCACTGTAGTTTGTACCAAAGATTAACGGTAGAGGCAAAAGTACCAAAGCTCCTGTGCTGTAGGCAACAACAACATAACTACCAATGCCTAAACCCCGCCGCTGCGCTTCACGTCCCAAGAGAAAATACAAACTTGCCATCCAAGCCCCTGCCAGTGCAAGAAAGTTACCGAGTAGCGGATTAGTCGCCGCACTAACTACCCCCACATCCCCCGATGCAATCAGCACACCACCCATAAACGCAACTCCAATCCCAAGAATCGTTAGCTTGGTTGGTTTTTCCTTAAACCAAAGCCAAGAAAATAAGGCAACCCAAACAGGATTAGTTGTAACAAGAGTAGTAGAGACGGCAATTGAGGTGAAAGACAGTGAGGTGATCCAAGTGCCAAAGTGTACAGCAAGACAAATACCCGCCGCGATCGCATAACGCAATGCACCCGGACTGAGTTGACTTGGCTGGAGGTTCCGCCACGCAGGAAGTAGTAATAGAGAAGCGATCGCTAAACGTGAGGCAGAGACAAAAAGGCTAAATCCTACCCCACTGACACCCGCAGAGGCGATGGCTAGCCGAATAAAAATTGCGGCTGTCGAAACCGCAAAGACACCAGCAACTAGAATCAATCCCACCTGCCACTTCAGTGGCTGATCGAGAATTCTCAATG
This sequence comes from Microcoleus sp. FACHB-SPT15, assembly GCF_014849525.1. NCBI lineage: Bacteria > Bacillati > Cyanobacteriota > Cyanophyceae > Oscillatoriales > Microcoleaceae > Microcoleus > Microcoleus sp. FACHB-SPT15. The sequence goes on from NZ_JACJNU010000059.1 coordinate 46,825, forward strand.
TTTTGCCTTAAATCAATTAATTAGCCACCGTGAAGCATCATATCGACTTGGCAGTGACTTAAGCTATGCATCATCAAGTAAACTGCCCATCTTGGCATATTACATGGCAATCCATTGCACTAAGCTGTTCTAAGCCTGGTTCATCCTATTCAACACTCATCCCCCGATCCCCGTGGACATCGTAACGGTGCAACAGTTCCAAGACAACATTTTTGCTAACTTGAGTGTGATTCACGTAGTACGCGATCGCATTTATGCTGCTATCTCCACGATTCCTGAAACCGAGGCATGGCTACAAACACTTGGGCTACTAATGCTTTTTACACTAATTGCTTTGCCACTCGGATTTCATTCGGGATTCCTGCAAGTTGAGGTTTTAAAAACGTCTTGGAAAACAGGACTTGGGATTATCGCTACCTCTTTAATAACCCCAGCAGTAACAGAAGAGTTATTTTTCCGTGTTTTATTTCTCCCACAGACGACTGAACATGTATCTATATCAAAGCTGTGGCTCTGGGGAATTATAAGTTTGGTGATATTTGTTGTCTATCACCCCCTCAATGCCTTGAGCTTTTTTTCACAGGGACTTGAGACGTTTTTTAATTCAGCTTTCTTACTCTTAGCAACACTATTAGGTATTACCTGTAGCCTTGCTTACCTACAAAGTGGCTCCCTTTGGACACCTGTTGTCATTCACTGGCTAGCTGTTGTTGTCTGGTTACTCTTTCTGGGTGGTTATAGAAAACTGTATGAAGTTGTACAAAAATAATCTTAAATATAGAAGCCAACAACCAACAACTAATAATCTATGCCTGATTTACCACCACTAACCAGCGACACAGTTTGGGCAATTTTGAATGAAAAAATTGATGATGACACAGTAAACAAGTTAGTTTGGCACTGTCTGGGTTATCACTACGATGCCGTTGCCGCCAAATGGAACGCTACAGAGGTTACTCCTGACTGGCAGGAGGCATATCCTGAACCGCCAGATTTCATTGAAAGCCGTCCTGCAACAGTGAAACTGACTCGCTCTATTCCCCAAGAAAACAAGCAGTTGCTGAAAGAGCAGTTAGGTTTTAAGGGGTACAAGATAGGAGAATTTGGCCCTCGACAGACTCGTCGAGCTACTGCCGCCAATTGGTTACTGAGTTACATGAAAGAGAAAGGCTTAACAAAGTAGGTTCGATAACGTTTCTTAGCTAAACGAGGTACAGTTCAAAGCTGTGAAACAAGCGCGACTAGTCAGGAAAATAAAAAAGCTGATGGCTGATAGCTGACCACTAACTGCGATAAAGCTATAGATACTGAGGTAGAGTAGACCCTGAAGATAGTGAAAAAGCGATCGCTAAAACCCTGGAAGTTATTCACTCTACAGGATTTTGCTGGAATCGGACTTAGCGCTTTTCCTTAAAATGGCTTGTGGTCAGTGAGGTTGCGTTTAGTTTCTACATAGTAGATAGGCTCACCAGTATCATTGCAGACAACAAACGTTTCCAGTTCCAGCGTTAGTAAGTGTCCGCTCTTGGTATAACTGGTGACTTGACCACAAAAGCGACCATTGTTAAGTAACTCCTTCCGGATGAGCGCAAACACCTCTTCTCCTAAGTGGAAAGCAGCGGTAAGTTTTGCAAGCTCATCATCACTGTAGCCCAGTAGCAAGGAATGAGCAGGATTCTGTTGAATGTAGCGACCTTTGAAATCAAGGATCGCCATCGCCTCGCTATATTGAGCAATAATTGCCCAATACAAATCTGCTCTTTCTTCCGCCTGTTTACGCTGGGTAATATCACGAACAAAGCTTTGAATTGCTAGCTGACCTCCATATTCAACCACACGACTACTAATTTCTACTGGCATCTGTGAGCCTTGCTTACACTGGTGAACGTGCTCAAATGTCACGCTGCCTGTCTTCCACAAATGCTCAAGTATGTCTGCACGGTGTTCAGGGTCCATTGGTGGACTAAATACCTCAGCCGGTAAACTCAAAAGTTGCTTGCGGGTATATCCTAATCGTCGTGCCCCATGCTCATTAACATCCAAAAGGACTTGGGTTGAGGAATCGGTGATAAAGATTGAATCGTGTGCCCACTCAAACAAGTTGCGGTAGTTTTTTTCCGATTCTCGTAGCAACTCTTCAGCTTGCTTACGCTCAGTAATATCTCTAGCCGTGTATACTACTGCCTCAATACTACCGTCAGGCGTGTTGATGGGGCTGAGAATGTACTCGTAGTCTCTAACGCCATTAACCGTTGGCAGACTAATTTCCTCCGCAATCGACTGCCCTGTCGCAAAGGCTATTTGACGTTTTGCCTCGAAAGGCTTCATTGTATCTGCTGGTAAGCCGAGTTGCTGCCAAGTCTTACCATACAGATCAGACTGCTCTAACCCGAATGACTGCATGAAGGCACGATTGGCATAGGTGTACCGCCCTAACCTGTCATACATACAAACATGATCTACAGATGCAGAGAGAACCTGTTCGAGCATCCTCGCTCGCTGCTCAACCTTTGCGGCTAGGACTTGCAGAGCCTGATGAACTCCACCGTTTTGCTCTTCAGCAGATTTTGACTCTTGGCTGATAACGTTGCTAGCGTCTGTCACATCCTCAGACGCATTAAGACTTTGTGCTTGGGACACTTGTTGGGGTGGTAACAAGACATCATCAAGGAAAGCTTGACCAGCAACCGTATCATGATTTAACTCCTCTATACGATTAACGCTGTTGTATGACAGCGTGCCTCGATTCAGCTCAACCAACGATTGATTCAAGCCAGCAACCCCTTCGCTTAATGCCTCCTGTTGTTCTTGAAGCTTTTTTATTAAAGTGGGTGCTGCTGTACTCGTTCGTAATTCAAACACTTGCTTGAGCGCATCAATTACCACAGCAGTTTTGCATTTACCTGTTGCAGTAGCTTGAGACGTAATCGCTTGTATCAGGTCTTCTGGCAGCCTGAATGTCACTACCCTAGTAGCCATTTTATGTCCCATTAAGTTAAGTCCATAAAACTTCTCAATTTTATCTAACTTAATACATTGAAATTAATATTAATATAGCTCTTCTGTAAATAGTCTGTAAATCTTTGATGAATTTGCTGATTAGCCAATCAGTTTCTTCTTAGTTGAGCAATATTTGGCGAGAGGCTTTCTTGCGACACCAAGGAAAAAGAGAGCTTCATCCAGTGATTGTCATTATAGCTCATTATTGCCTTTTACTAAGTTTTATGAGAGTAATAAAGAACGTTGGCTACTTCCTTCTCTCCTCATTCAGGGAGTCCAAGCTTCTACTCAGACAGGCTTAGACCTTTGTAAATTGCTTTTGTTTGGATAACCTGAAATGACGTATAGTTATCGGTCTACAGTCTGGGAACACAATATTAGAAATTTTAATCAAAGATATTAGTTTTATATATTTAAGTTAGATACTTAAGCTCAACTGATTTAGGTTGAGAAGGCAAAGCGAAATCTGTATGTAGTTTTTGGGAGATAATTCTGCAAAGAAAGGATTATACATCCGAAAACTAAGAGGCTCTGACTGAAGCCAAGTTTTTGCTACCCATCGAAACGTTCTTGTCATAAACACTTTTGAGCTTTCACAAGCTAGGTTTCTATTAAAGCTAAATTAGCCGAAGTAAGTGTTTTACTAATTCTACAGTCAGCTAAAAAAGTCGCTATAAATTGATTGCTTTAAGTATTAAATTGGAAGTTTTAGAGATTTACTACTAGTCGTCCCTCTCACCTCCCACGTTGTATCCTGTTGTCCCCGAACAATGGCAATAGAACAAAGGTGAAAGCTTAATTATTCCTTGCTTTTTTCTCTCGCTAAATTAACAGTCTCTTTGAAAAAAGCTTGGTATCACCGCTGTCATACACAGGTGTTAAAACAGGAAACAGTATTACATTTAGCCAATTCACGTAGGACAAAAAACGGTACTGGTACTACGCTCATCAGCAAAACATAAATAAGTAACCTTGATTTGATTACAAGGCTTAAATCCTTGATAACACGTTAGCTCAATGGTTGGGGTGTTGATTTTGAACCCAATTTTTACCCTGGCTGGAGCATCTTCAACTTAGGAGTAGACAAAGGTTTTATAAATAAACTATAAACTTCCGGTAAATTCAATCGATAAATTCATAAAGTTTTCTTGTAAACCAGACGCTGATTAGTTTTTATCTAGATTAGTTATTAATTTACTGATTCATAAACCTTCTGTAAATGGGTTGTGAATCTTCCATAAATGCTCTTACAACTTGTAAATTTACTGAATATACTGAACATGTGAACCCTAGAACAGTTGATTTACAGTTATGTGTCTTTGCCTACGTCTCACTAGCATTGCAACTTTGCTAATTGGTTTACAGCTATTCGCTCCTAAGCTAATTGATGCTCAAGGAGAGCTTAGTTCTTTAACTTCGAGTTCATCGAATTCATCAGTTGTCGCTTCTTATGGAAGCACATTACAAGCATTGAAGCGAGCTAATCTCTCCAGTTTGAATGGAGAATTTAACCCACCCGATAATGGTGGACCAGACAATACTAGAGGTTCTGGAACTCGTTAAAAACAAAATTGTTTTTTAGTGGAACAAAACAGTGAGTACATACGTCAAGACTCTGTTTCCTCCAATAGTTCTCCAAACACGAACTACCTTTTTAGGATTAGGGTTAGATTACTTGCTGATTGTCTGTCTAATCATTAAATTCCTATTGGTGACGATTTCCACCACTGCTTCTTTTGCACCAATGTATGGACTTGCCAGTTGGGATCGGGTTGTGGATAGTCCAGTCGGTAATGTCCACCTCGGCTTTCTGTACGAAAAGCAGCGCTTTTAAGAATTAAGCACGCCACGTCGAGTAAATTATAAGTTTCTCCCCAAAGTCGCAGTTGTCGGTCAGCATCCGGTAAGTCAAATCTGACCGTATCGACAGGGGTTAAATTTAGTAAGTATTGGCTTAAGGGAAGAGCAGCAAATTCCTGTCTTCGGGAATCTAAGGTTGCGATCGCATTCTCCAAGACATCCTGTTGCCGACAAATCCCCGCACTTTGCCACATGAGTTGTCGTAACTCGAAGCGCAGGGCAGTCATTCTATCCATTTGAGTTGCCCAGTCTTGCACTGCCAAACTGGGAACCGGGGATGGGGAATGGGGAAGGGAGGATTCCTGATTCGTTATTGATAATTCATCAGGAGTGATTCTTGCTAGCTGGGCACCGAAGACGATGCATTCTAGCAATGAATTGCTGGCAAGACGATTTGCACCATGAACACCTGTGCTTGCGGTTTCCCCAACAGCATATAAACCAGGAATTGAGGTACGGTTCATCAAATCCGTTGTAATCCCACCCATCCAGTAGTGAGCGGCAGGTGCAACGGGAATCGGTTCATTGAAAATATCAACTCCCCACTGCTGACAGACTTGGATAATGTTGGGAAATCGGTAGCGAATTGTCTCAGCAGGAATTGATTGTAAGTCTAGATAGACACATTGAGGAGTAGGGAGTACAGAGGAGGACAAGGGAGCTTTTTCTTTCGTATCGGCAGTCTCTTCTTTTGCAGTCTCAGCTTGACGTTGCAAATGACTAAAGATTGCCCGACTGACAATATCTCTTGGCGCAAGTTCTCCATCTGGGTGGTAATCAAAGGTAAATCGGTGTCCTTGTGCATCGACTAAGTGAGCGCCTTCTCCTCGCACCGCTTCACTAATCAGAAAGCGTGGGGCACCGGGTTTGGTTAAAGCTGTGGGATGAAACTGGACAAATTCTAAATCTTGTAGGATAGCTCCGGCTCGCCATGCGATCGCAACTCCATCTCCTGTACTTACTTCTGGGTTAGTGGTTTGAGCAAATACCTGTCCCCCTCCACCTGTTGCAAGTACTACTGCCCCAGCTCGTACCCAACTAACTTGACCGTTGTAGATTAGGCTTATCCCTTGACAACGACCCGTTTCGGAATTTAGCCACAACGATACTGCAAAGGCTTGCTGTAAAACCGTGATGTTTTGGCGTTGCAACACCTGAGACGTGAGCGTGCTAACGACCTTTCGGCCTGTGGTATCAGCCGCATGTAGTACACGAGGACGAGAGTGAGCCGCTTCTAGTGTCAAAGCCAACTGATTTTCCTTGCGGTCAAAGGCAACACCCATGTCTACTAATGACTGAATGCACTCTGGGGCATATTCGACCAGAAACTTCACAGCATCTAAGTCACAAAGACCAGCACCCGCCCGTATCGTATCCTCAACATGCAATGCTAGTGAGTCAGTGGGGTCAATAACAGCCGCAATACCCCCTTGTGCCCAATCACTCGCACCTGTCGATAAAGTGTCTTTCGTAATTAAACCAACCTGCAACGTATCTGGCAAACAAAGCGCTGCATAAAGCCCAGCCGCACCAGCACCCACTACCAGGATGTCAAACTGGGTAGGACTATCTAGCTCAAGGGAAGAATCGGACGGGAGCAGAGTCAACGTTGATATAGTTCCTGATAAGGATTTAATAAATTTTAATAAATAAAACCCACTCCTTGATGGGGTGGGTTGGGTAATAACTTGTCAACTTTTAGCGTTTTTTAAGTGGCTATGTCTGCAAGGGTTCTAGCTTTAGACTGCCGTTCTGTAGTCCGTTGCTCTTGAACACTAACAAACAAGCTTTAGAAAGAACAGTGCCAAGTTAAATGCCTAGGCGTTTAATAGATGCCGTTGTTGTAGCGATCGCCACCTTCTACAAACGTTGTATCAACCTTCGTGATCGCAAAATTCTCAAGGTTGGCTTGCAGTAGTTCTTTTTGGCGAGTGCTTAATCCTGGGATTTCCAGAACATCCTCAACTGACTTGTAGGGAGCATTGTCCACAACTTTGCTAGCGAGGGTGGGGTACATCCCAGGATACTTACGAAAGGCTCGAACATTGGTGTTGTTCAAGTCAATTTTCTTGCCAAATTCAGTAGCCAGCTTGTCATCAGCCGTGTTACGCAGATTCAGCTCAGCGACCAAAATTGGCAATGATGGCGAAGTAACATTACTTAAAGAAGCTCCATACACCAAAGGTGTCGGCGAAGCCAAGGCACTTTGAGACATTCCAAACCATCCTAGACAGCCTACTAACAGGCACAAGACTGATAGGAGACGAACAAACTTTTTCATCAACTTAACTCCTTACCTACACAACGCAGCCTGAAGAGAGAGGTGCCTCTCTTCGATTAGTTTAATTTTTGTTTTCTATCATCTCATTTTATGGAATATGGCGTAAAACCCATAGCGATTCAGTGGCTATATCCACCCTCACGCAACAGGATTCATTTTACGCGACTACTCGCCAAACCATTTAGTTACTGGCAAAGCCTTGGAAGCGAGTCAAATTCCTACTTTGAGCGGATTTCACCGTAGTTTGATTTTACCAAACCGGAAGGGGGCTTTTTTTGCCAGTTTATTAATTTCTGTATAAAAATCTACCGTTTGGCTGTGTGAACAACCAGATGATGTCCGGCTTAATAGGAGTTATTAGCAGAGAATCGAGGGGAATATGGCAACTGATAGCAGTGGGCAGTTGGTAATTATTGGTGGTGCGGAAGACAAGGAAGGAGATTGCACAATTCTTCGAGAGTTTGTTCGACGTTCCGGAGGACTACAAGCCCGAATCGTTGTAATGACAGTCGCAACCGAACTACCGAGGGAAGTGGGAGATAACTACACTCGCGTGTTTGAGCGGCTGGGAGTTGAGAATGTTCGGATTGTTGATACCGTTTATCGGGAAGATGCCACTGATGCCAGTGCTTTGGAAGCAATAGAAAAAGCAACAGGTGTCTTTTTTACAGGTGGTGATCAAGCTCGCATCACTAGTGTTCTCAAAGATACGGAGATTGATCAAGCTCTACACAAACGGTTTTCTGAAGGCATCGTAATTGGCGGTACCAGTGCAGGTGCAGCGATGATGCCCGATATGATGATTGTTGAAGGAGACGGTGAAACCAATCCTCGTGTAGAAATCGTGACAATGGAGCCTGGAATGGCTTTTCTACCGGGTGTGGTAATCGATCAACATTTCGCACAGCGTGGACGGATAGGACGTTTACTCTCAGCCGTGGCACAGCAGCCAGTAGTTTTAGGATTTGGTATTGACGAGAATACAGCGATTGTCGTGAACAACAATCAGCTTGAAGTGATTGGAGAAGGTGCTGTTACTGTTATTGATGTCTCAGATATTACACATACTAATCTTGGGCAGATTTTGAAAGATGAGGACTTGGCACTTTGCGGCGTTAAGCTTCATATCCTTCCCCATGGCTATCGATTTGATTTAAGCACTCGCAAACCGATTCTTGAAGACGACGCTGCTAATACAAATCAAACGCAGAATGCATCCGAGCAGATGCCATTAGTAGAATCCGCTAGTTAAGGTCTAGTTCCCTCATACTAGTGATTTAGCGTCCGGAAGAATAAAAAGGCACGACTTACGCACTTCAATACTCTAAAGGGCTTGGCAATGCCAAGCCCTTTAGCTTGAAATTAGGTTTGTTCAGAATAGGCGATCGCATTCTTAATTCACAAACGCACCAACCTCAATCAATAGACTGTAGGTGATGGACACGACAACTCAATCTGACCCATCGCCCAATCCGTAATTAAATTTTGTTACGATTAACTCGGATATTAAGCAATCTGCGACTCTAGCTTCGTATATCGCTATCATCTCCCCTACACCTGTCCTGGAGACTTTTGATGCTGCGACTCGAACATATCAGTAAAATTTACCCGACTGGCGAAGTTCTTAAGGATGTCAACTGGGAAGTCAAACCAGGCGATCGCATTGGTCTTGTTGGGGTCAATGGTGCAGGCAAATCCACGCAACTCAAAATTATTGCGGGGGAGATTGAACCGACGGCTGGGGAGGTGATTCGTCCTGGGAGTTTGCACATCGCCTACCTCACTCAAGAATTTGAAGTCGATCCCACCCGTACCGTTAGGGAAGAATTTTGGACAGTCTTTAAAGAAGCTAACCAAGTGCAGCACTCACTAGCGCAGGTGCAGCGAGACATGGAAACGGCTGATCCAGAAAAACTCGACCAACTCATTCACAAGCTAGACCGCTTGCAGCGACAGTTTGAGGGCTTGGACGGCTATGGTTTAGAGTCGCAAATCGAGAAAATCTTACCCGAAATGGGATTTGAGGCAGAAGATGGCGATCGCCTTGTGAGTGCCTTTAGTGGTGGCTGGCAGATGCGGATGAGTTTAGGCAAAATCCTGCTGCAAAAACCCGATTTGTTACTGCTGGACGAGCCAACTAACCATTTAGATTTAGAAACGATCGAATGGCTAGAAACTTACCTCAAAGGGTTAAAAACCCCGATGGTCATCGTCTCGCATGACCGGGAGTTTCTTGACCGTCTCTGCACTCAGATTGTAGAAACTGAACGTGGTGTCTCTAGTACTTACTTAGGTAACTACTCCGCCTATCTGCAACAAAAAGCGGAAGCGCAGGAAGCACAATTAAGTGCTTATGAACGTCAGCAGAAAGAACTGGACAAGCAACAAGCGTTTGTTGAGCGATTTCGAGCCAGTGCCACCCGTAGTACCCAAGCCAAAAGCCGTGAGAAGCAATTAGACAAAATTGAACGAATCGAAGCGCCAACAGGTGGATTAAGAACCCTCCATTTCCGCTTCCCTCCCGCGCCTCGTAGCGGTCGTGAGGTGGTGGTAATTAAAGATTTAGTGCATACCTACGGGGAGAAGATTCTGTTTTTAGGAGCAGATTTGCTGATTGAACGAGGCGATCGCATTGCCTTCCTAGGCCCCAATGGTGCTGGAAAATCCACCCTACTCCACTTAATGATGGGTATGGAGCAACCTACCGAAGGCACTGTCGAATTGGGACACCATCAAGTCATCCCTGGCTACTTCGAGCAGAATCAGGCAGAAGCCCTAGATTTGAGCCGAACAGTCATGCAAACGATCCATGATGAAGTACCCGACTGGAAAAACGAAGAAGTCCGCACTTTACTAGGACGTTTCCTATTTAGCGGCGAGACTGTATTTAAAAAAGTTGAGTCCCTAAGTGGTGGTGAAAAAGCGCGTCTAGCTCTAGCTAAGATGCTCTTACGTCCTGCCAATTTACTTATCTTGGATGAGCCGACCAATCATTTGGATATTCCAGCTAAAGAAATGCTGGAAGAAGCAATCCAGAACTATGATGGCACGGTAATCATTGTCTCCCACGATCGCTATTTCATCTCCCAGGTTGCCAACAAAATTGTTGAAATCCGAGATGGAGAATTTCGCACCTATTTGGGAGATTACCATTACTACCTAGATAAGATTGCCGAGGAGAAAGAGCAAGCAAGACAAGAAGCGATCGCAGCCGATAAAGCCGCCAAGAAAGCTGCAAAAGCCGCCAAGAAATCTGCCGCCAAACGTCAATAAACAATTAGCGTTCTCCTGTGCTGACCGTTATAGTCGTAGAGACGTTCCGGCGAAACGTCTCTACAAGTTTTATTGGTAGCTAACCCAGTAGTATCACATATCCCACTCTGCTTTAAGTGCATCGATTTTAGAACTCTTTACACTCAACCGCTTGCATTCATCTAGAAAGTCCATAACCTGATCTTCATTAAGCGTCAGCCCCCCATCCTGGATGTTACTGATATAAGTAATTATGTCTGAAGTTGTCAGCTCAGAAGTCATCTCTTCCAGCAATATTGCATTTCTAACCTCCCTACACACCAGTTGAATGTCAGACGAGGTGAATCTTGAACTTTTCTCTGCCAAGATATCGAAGTTAACAAGCTTCAGATTGATGTTGCTAAATTGTGATAGGTAGTATTCAAACAAGTCTTTTCTTTCCGCTTGATTGGGTGGAAAGACAGGAATCTTCCAGTCCAATCGTCCAGAACGTTTCAAAGCACTGTCTATCCCGCTTAGATAATTGGTAGCTGCAATCACAACAACATCGCTATCTCCGATATTATTCAGCTCAATCAAAAGTTGATTGATTGTTGCTTTTTGATCAGTATGTGCGTGCATCTCACTACGACTGAAACCAATACTGTCTAGCTCATCAATGAACAGGACAGAAGGAGCCTTCTTTTTGGCTTGCGCGAAGATATCTCTGATGTTTTTCTGGCTCTGACCAATCCACACGCTTTGAATATCAGCAGGGGAAAAGTTGAAGAAGTATCTCCCAGACTCATTAGCAAACGCCTTTGCCAACAGAGTTTTGCCACATCCAGGAAGCCCGAAGAATAAGATGCCTCCAATTCCACTTTTTAGACCTTTAGACTGAAGCTTTAAGAGCTTGCTCAGCTTCTCTTTTTCTTCCTTCAACCCCTTAACATGGCTAAAATTAGGCTGGGTTGGCTCGATAACAGGTGGAGATGGTGGAGGTAATGAAGGAATGTATTTAAAAGAAGGGTACTCAATAGCTTTGAATGATACTGCGATTAACTGGTGGTTTTCATAGTCTGGGGTCATTATTAAGAGTTGGAAAGAGCCGCCAAACTCTTGATTCAATTGCTGTTCCAGGATTTCTTTTATCTTTTTGAGTTGGTAGTAGTTGCGAGCAATCTCAAATCCAGGAAGTACCAACCATACACTCTCAAGTTGATCAGGCCACCCTGCTGATTTTTTCAAAATCCTGTTAATTAGATCAAAGAAAACATTCTCGCCAGCAAATCCTTTGCCTTTTAACGTCTCCACCTCAACAATAACTCTGTTCTCAACATAAACATCCGGTCGTCTTCTTATATCATCCTCCTGACTTACTGATACTTCTTCGTTTTCCGCCTGTTCAGAAGTAATTTGAACTTCACACCAGATATGTGATAAGTCATATCCCAAGATCTCAAGAGTACGAATAGCGAAGTACTTGAGATAGATATGCTCGTCACTTTCGTGTCCCCAGGTTAGGATACCGAAATATTCAGGCTTCATCCTAAGGAGCAACTGTGCTTCAGCTTGAACCTGAGCTTTTTGAAGTTCCAAGAAGTAGTTCAGTAGCGATATATTATCTTCCTCAAAGTCATACTTCGGAACTTCCATAAGCAGACGGAAGTGGGCAAAGATGTCTTCTAGTTCCTGAATTAACCGCTCGTTTGGGTACTTGCATCTGAGAGTAAAGGTAAAAGGAATTTGGCTCGCAACCCTGTCTACGAGGTGCCCAAATAGGTCATCTCTTTGCTGCGCTCTAATCTCAAACTCTGGCGGACAGTGAAATAGGATGAAGAACTGCTTAGGGTTATACTTATTTGTATATAGCGAGAGCTGCTCAAACTTCTCATCAAACTTTTCCGAGTCCAGTAGCTCGAAGCCAGTCGTACCGAGAATTGCATTGCTCATTGTTGATCGAGCAAAGTGGAAAATAATTGAGTCAAATAGTAAACTTTGCAAGTCAAGGCGACTGGTGGTATCTGACTGTATGGTTGTGTCAAATGAAAGGTTAGAGGTTTTAAGATCTGCTCTTATGCTTCTGTACTGATATTTCCTGAGCAGTTCATAGGTCAGGATTTTTACCACAATGTCGGAGAAAAAGTCTTCTTCGAGTGGTACAAGGAAAATTCCAACGGGTTGGTTTGAGTCTAGACATGCCTGGAATCGCTCATATTCCTGCTCAGAACCAAAATCAAACAGGTAGTAGAAGAAATCATGCTTAACCTGAATTGGTTCCAGTGGCTTCACTTCCGATAGATCGGGCAGGTTTACTCTGTCCGTTTGAGACGTAGAGGCTCCCTTGATAGAGATGGATACTCTAGCATCCAATGGCAAATAGATATCAAACACAGGCGTTGCACAAAGCCCCACAGTATCAAGGGCGGCATTAAAATCATCCACGAATGCCTGACTTCTGCGGAGGTAGCCGAACTGCTTCAGGATAGTCTTAACCCGCAAACTCTTCCGGTCTCTGCCAGTACTCTCTAACTCATCTTTAATAGAGTTTAGGTATGCTATGTATGCCATGTCTGACTCCCCCTTCTGCTGAATTCTTGTTGACGAGTTCTCGCTTGTAACTATACTCAAGGGTTCCCGAAGCCTCCGGATGAGTAACAGTTCGACCCAAAACTACAGAGACTGCCACCACTAGTAAATTAAGAGATGCTCTTGACTGCCTCTAGCAGAAAAAAACTACTTATGAGAAGTCAGGAGAAAGGCAACGAATAAAAGTGCGATCGCCTTCAGCACAAAATATTCTGTGCAATATATTCCCTATAATTACTGCGGCTGAAGAATAAAAGAGTTGATGAAGTTATTTCAGCCTCCCAATCTCATTAATTGAGGATATTGTCAATAACTAGCGAGTGAAGCTCAGGAGCATAATGGCGCACAACCCTATGGAACCTGAAATGCAGGCTATCTGTTCTCTCTAAAGTTAGAAACTCAAAGTAAAAGCAAATTCAGCAGTGAATATCGGCTCTGATGGGATATCATTGCGGTGAAATTCATCTATGAGTAAAGGGCAATACTATGGCGCAAGCACCTGTCTCTCCCGTGGTGCTAGTCATCTTAGACGGCTGGGGCTACCGCGAGGCAACTGAAGGAAATGCCCTTGCCGCCGCCAATACACCCGTAATGGACAGCCTTTGGGCTGCCTACCCTAGTACCTTGATTCGGACTTCTGGGAAAGACGTGGGGCTACCAGAAGGTCAAATGGGTAACTCAGAAGTGGGTCACCTAAACATTGGCGCTGGGCGCGTGGTACCACAAGAACTAGTTCGCATTTCTGATGCTGTGGAAGACGGCACGTTGAGAGAAAACACTGCCTTGGTGCAAGTATGTCAGGACGTTCGGAGCCGAGGTAGTAAGCTTCACCTAGTAGGCTTATGTTCTGAAGGTGGGGTGCATTCTCATCTCGATCATCTGCTTGGCTTACTAGATTTTGCTAAGTCTCAAGAACTGTCGGATGTCTGTATTCACGCGATTACAGATGGTCGTGATACTCGACCGACTGATGGCGTTGCGGCGATTCAAAAGATTCAGGATCACATTGATAAGATTGGTGTTGGGCGCATTGTCACCCTCAGTGGTCGCTACTATGCGATGGATCGAGATAAACGCTGGGATCGCGTCAAGCAAGCCTATGATGTCATGACCCAGGATGGTTCTGGGGACGGTCGTTCAGTCATTGAGGTCTTAAAGGCAGCCTATGAGTCAGATATCACAGACGAGTTTGTCCAGCCAACACGAATTGCTCCTGGGGCTTTAGAACCGGGAGATGGTGTCATCTTCTTTAACTTCCGTCCCGATCGCGCACGACAGTTAACACAAGCTTTGGTTGACCCAGCGTTTAATGGTTTTGATCGGGTTCAAATTCAACCTCTAACGTTTGCAACCTTTACTCAGTACGAACCATCATTCCCTGTCTTAGTAGCGTTTGAGCCTCAGAACTTGGATAACATTCTGGGGGAAGTGATTGCGAGGAACGGTTTACTCCAATTTCGTACCGCTGAAACTGAGAAATACGCCCACGTTACCTACTTTTTCAATGGTGGCTTAGAATTGCCCTTTGATGGCGAAGATCGGGAACTCGTTCAAAGTCCAATGGTACCGACTTATGATCGGGCACCTGCCATGTCAGCCGTAGCAGTGACAGATGTAGTCATTGCCGCCATTGAAAAACGCATTTACTCCCTGATTGTGATCAATTACGCCAACACAGATATGGTGGGTCACACGGGTAACATGGAGGCTTGTGTTCAAGCTGTTGAAACTGTAGATCGATGTCTGGGACGGCTAATCGAAAGCATTAACAAAGCTGGTGGTACGGCTTTGATTACGGCTGACCATGGCAATGCTGAATATATGTTCGATGAGGAAGGTCGCCCTTGGACAGCTCACACAACTAATCCTGTACCTTTTATTTTGGTGGAAGGGGAAGGATTGAAAATCCCGGGACATGGTACGGATGTTGTTCTACGCAGCGACGGATGTCTGGCGGATCTCGCACCGACGATTCTAGAAATCTTAAGACTGTCGCAGCCAATCGAGATGACTGGGCGATCGCTTCTTCAACCCACTGAGTTTGAAGTCCGGGCGAATCGAACACCCGTGCGCGTCTCTCTCTAACGAAAGGGAGTGGTTAGCTGCTAGCATTTAGCTATTATCGAGATTTTCACTTTTGGACTAGGCACACCTTTCGTGTCATTTCACGAGTGAATTAAGCTAAACGCTACTTGTTAACCACTCTTAAATTTTCCCTCAGAGTTTTCGTCATGACGATTGATAACGTTCTAAAAATTGTTTGGGCAGTGTCTGCCTTGGGTTTGGTTATTTTGGTATTGCTGCATAGTCCTAAGGGCGATGGAATTGGGGGGATCGGTGGACAGGCGCAACTGTTTACAAGTACGAAAAGTGCAGAAACAGCCCTGAACCGAGTTACCTGGGCGCTTGCTGTTATTTTTATGGGATTGACGGTAGTTTTGAGCGCGGGATGGTTGAATCAGTAGCAAGGTTAGAGCTTTGAGTTGAGTAACCTCTAATACCTACATCCCAAATACAGTCGTAGCAACGGGAATACAGGTAGGGGACAACGCTTGAGGAGAAGAGAACGTACTGCATTGAAGCTGAGGTGTCGCCAGAAAAGCAACTGGAGATGCCTCATTTTGCTTGGAATGGCGATCGCTTCCACTGTGTTGGTCATTTTTACTTCGTTACAAGTGGATGCTCAATTGCAAACCCCTGGATTTATCCCTGAGGGTAATCTGACATCCAAAATTGCACATCCCAAATCAAATGACATCCTAGTAGCTGCTGAGTTATCCTCGTCTTCTTTACCAGTTCCTCAGGCTCACCCTTTACCTTCAACACTAGTGCAGTGGCAAGATACTACTGGTGCAGGTGACTACTTTTCTGATGTCAAGCTGACTCCAGTAGGCTATTTGGTTTGGTTTCGGTTTCCCGTCAAGGTTTATGTGGCGCGACCACTAGACCAAGCTGAAGCATCCCCCAGTATCCAAAGGTTCGAGAATTGGGTTGAGGCAGTATTACAGGCTGTACAGGAATGGGGTGTCTATTTGCCTTTAGAAGTGATTGCCCAACCAGAGGGGGCGGATATTTCAATTTTGCGATCGCGTCCTCCTCTACAAGCCTCTTTAAACCGCGAAACTGGACAATTTAATCTGCCTCGCGCTCGTTCTGCTGAAACTACCTACGAGTTTTACCTTTGTGCAGCCATGGATACAAACCCAGAAGCTGACACAGGAGAACTTCAGGGAACCGCTTCGCGTCAAATACCCCAACTGAATGCAACTCAGTCTGAACCAGTTTTATCCCAACGATTTACCATCCAACTCAGTCCTGACCAGACTGTTGAATATACCCTTGCAACTGCCCGTCACGAACTCGGTCATGCCTTGGGCATCTGGGGACATAGCCCGTCAGAAACCGACACGATGTACTTTTCTCAAGTACGCAATCCGCCCCAGATTTCTGTTAGGGACATCAATACGCTTAAGCGAATTTACGAACAACCAACCCGCTTAGGCTGGTCTTTGGTATCTCAGCCTAGTAGAGAAGAGTAAGAATTACTAGTCTTGGTAAAATTGTTTCTCAAGCTGGGATAATTTCTCATCAATTTCAAAGTGGTTGAACTGGTGCCAGGAATTCGCGATCGCTAAAATTTGCCCAATGACCGAATGTGCCTCCTGAGAATAAGAAACATCTGTTCTTCCCCAAGTGCCTTGGTCAATAGCGGTACATTCAATAACACCAAGGCTTTGCTCTAGTTCCTTCCTAGCATCTTGGAGTAACTGACCTAGCCTTTTAGCATTTCGTTTTTGCGCTTTGGCTTGTTGACGTGTAAGTAACATATTGATTTTTTTACCTCAACTGCTCATACTTCAACAGTAGAAAGCTCTGATCAGGGAAAAGAATGCAATGTGCAACTTTTTGAAATGATAGTTTGCTTCAGATAAGCCTATGCCGAGTCTATTAAAGACTGCCGAGTCTGTACCAAAATTGCAAATGGGAGCTACAAGAAGAATTCTGACGAGAAAGCTGCTTGAGTAAACTAAGACTTAGGTTTTTGAAAAAATTACCCTACTACACTATGTAAATTCTTCTGGGAAAACCTCTTTACCTTACAGGGCTTTCTAACTTGAGCTGAATAGAGTGAGCGCTGAGCGATTGTTACAGCAACACTTGTAGATTTCCATGCATCCGGACGTAAGGCTTTTGCCTTTTTTGACATAGCAAAAAGCTTTGACACTCCTACTGATATGCTCAATCCTGTCATTTCTCGCATTGGTAGGGGTACATCCTGTTCAAACTTGAAAATACCATTTTTGAGTTGAAGCAAAGGATGTAATTGCTGCAATACCTGAGCAAGAAATATCTGTTTAAGTTGTTCTGTTCTTAAAACTCCTTGATTTTTGAGGTAAAAACCAAACGGTTTATCAGTTGGAGACAACTGAGCTAGTTTAGAGACTACGCGATCGCTAACCCATTGGCGTTGATTAATGAGTTTGACTAATCCTTGCTCGTCTAGCTGATTAGCTGCTGCCACAACTTTGCCTTGATACACCCAGATATAATGAATTGCTATCGATGTAGTTGGGGCTTCGGCTTCGCTCCGAAATGAGAGTAAGCCTGTTTCTTTTCCTCTTTCAATGAATTGAAAAATTTCTGGCAGGGAAAATTCTGCCAACGAACCTGTTATACACATCGTTTTTTATGAAAACCTTATGCAACATCCAGACGCAATCATGTCTAGCTCCTACAACTTTCGTCTTGTAGGGCTAGCGTTTATCATCGCCGTTATTGCCTCCTATACAGCACTAAATCTGGCGGGGCAAATCAAGTCAGCCTCAGGACAAACCCGCTTCAAGTGGCTTATCGGTGGTGCAGTCGCTATGGGTACAGGCATTTGGTCGATGCACTTTGTCGCCATGCTGGCTTTCAATCTTCCACAACCTGTTGCCTACGAGGTGTGGCTGACACTTCTGTCTCTGCTTGATGCGATCCTCTATTCAGGTCTAGCCCTGCTGTTGGTGAGTCGCGCCACGCTTAGCCCCATGCGATTGGTATTCGGCGGTGTTTTGATGGGACTCGGCATTGCCTCAATGCACTACATCGGCATGGCAGCGATGCAGGTTCATCAAGGTCACATTCAGTACAACCTGCTGCTCGTGGGGCTATCCGTGGTAATTGCGATCGCT
The DNA here is from genome assembly GCF_014849525.1 of Microcoleus sp. FACHB-SPT15. Classification (NCBI taxonomy): domain Bacteria; kingdom Bacillati; phylum Cyanobacteriota; class Cyanophyceae; order Oscillatoriales; family Microcoleaceae; genus Microcoleus; species Microcoleus sp. FACHB-SPT15. The sequence continues at coordinate 64,960 of NZ_JACJNU010000059.1, forward strand.
GCATCTTTGGCTGCCCTGTGGCTAGCGTTTCGGCTACGGGATGAAACAACAGTAACTTTGAACTGGCGCAAGCTTGGTAGTGCCCTAATTATGGGAATTGCGATTAGCAGTATGCACTATACGGGTATGGCTGCTGCCAGGTTCATTGAGGGCGAAGGATGGGGAAAAACTGTATCCTATACCTTTGATACGTCTCTTTTAGGGAGTGCGATCGCGACAGCCGCGCTGATTATTTTAGGTCTGGCATTACTCACCTCTGTATTTGAGCAACGGCTGGCAGCACAACTGGCGCGAGAGGAAGCCTTGCAGCAAAGTGAGAAACGTTTCCGGATGCTACTTTGGAATATGCCAGTCGGAGTACTGTTGCTGAAACCCTCCTTAGAAATTATGTTCAGCAACCAGATGGCAATCGAGAGGCTCGGCTTGACAGATAGCGATATATGCACTCAGCTAGCTTTTCCTGGCGACCTCCTACTGCTACAGGAAGATGGCACGCCTTTTCCTGAAGAGGGATTGCCGATGCAACAAGCGATCACAACAAAAGCGCCTGTACACAACGTCGTTATCCATATTCGTTGTCCCAATAGCCTTGAGCCAGAGCCACGGTGGTTGCTAGTTAATACCGAGCCGCAGCTAACAGCAGCCGGAAGCGTGGAGCGATTGGTATGTACCTTCAGCGATATTACGGCTGGCAAACAGGCAGAATCAGCTTTACGGCATTCCGAAGCCAGAGAACGAGAAAAAGCCACTCAGCTAGAACTAACTTTGCAAACGTTGAGACAGACGCAAGCCAAGCTGATCCAGACCGAAAAAATGTCAAGTCTGGGACAACTGGTTTCTGGCGTGGCTCATGAAATTAATAATCCTGTTAGCTTTATCGACGGTAACCTCGGCTATGCAAACGGATACATCCAAGACTTGCTCAATCTGGTACATCTATATCAAAAGCACTATCCCGATCCTACCTGTGAGATTCAAGCGTATGCTAACAAGATTGACTTAGAATTTTTGAGCGAAGATCTACCAAAACTGCTGAAGTCGATGAAAGTTGGTGCAGAGCGCATTAGCCAAATTGTATTGAGCTTGAGAAATTTCTCGCATCACGATGAAGCAGAAATGAAGCCAATTGATATCCACCAGGGAATCGATAGCACGCTGTTAATTCTCCAAAGTCGGCTGAAGGCAACAGGCAGGTATAAGGCAATTGAAGTCGTTAAAGAGTATGGTAATTTACCAAAGGTCGAGTGCTACGCCGGACAACTCAATCAAGTCTTGATGAATATTTTGAGCAATGCGATTGATGCTTTGGAAGAAGTAAGAATAGACCCATCTGCCTCAAGTCAGGAGAACACGAGGCGCACGCCTTGCATTCGTATCCGCACATCCCATCTGCGTTGCCAAGACCAACAACGACAAGCTTCCCTTAATGGTCAACCGATGACAGATAGCGTTCTCATTCAAATTGCGGATAACGGTTCAGGGATGACACAAGACGTTAAGGCAAAACTCTTCGAGCCATTTTTCACCACTAAGTTAGTAGGGAAGGGAACCGGTTTGGGATTAGCAATCAGCTATCAGATAGTTGTGAAAAAACATCAGGGAGAATTAGGGTGCGAGTCAGAACCGGGGCAAGGAACTGAGTTTTGGCTCAAAATTCCGGTACGGTTACAGGTGCCAAACTCTCAATATTACCAAGAGCCAAAGCCTGAGCAGCCCTTCAGGTTAGCGCTGAGTGACTAAAAGTAAATAGCAATGTCAAGAGCTTCAACGTAGCAAACTCTTAATCTCTCGCCAAATCTGTGACTGTCCTGAATTAGAACGAGGGTTAGTCAAAATTCCTTGACTAGGGCTAAATAAAAACGCCAGCATAAAAAAAACGAAGGCAACTAATACAATTGCTGGACCAGATGGCAGATTAAAAAAATAGCTCAAGTACATCCCGCTAATACTAGCCATAACACCAATTGCCGACCCTAAAATCATCATTTGTTGCAGTCGCGTGACCAATAAGTAAGCCGTTGCTCCGGGAGTAATTAGCATAGCAAGAACTAGGATTACACCAACGGCTTTGAGACTGGCAACAATAGTTAGAGCAATCAAAATCATTAGACCAAAGTCAAGCAAGTTGGTTGGGAGTCCAGCCGCTTTTGCCCCAACTGGGTCAAAGGTATAAAACATCAATTCTTTGTACAGCAGCACGACAATTGATAGAACAATCAATGTAATAATTGCTGTATTAATCACTTCTTCATTACTAACACTCAAAATATTACCAAAAAGAAAGTGATTAAGGTCGATTTTATTGTCTTTCTGAACAATAGTAATTAAGGTAATACCCAGTGCAAAAAAGGCAGAAAAGACAATGCCCATTGCTGCATCTTCTTTAATTTGCGATCGCGTCCGTATCCAAGCAATCACCATTGTGCTAATAATGCCAGCAATGAACGCCCCGACAAAAATATCAGCACCTACAATAAACGCGATCGCTAAACCGGGCAATACAGAATGGCTAATCGCATCTCCCAACAAAGCAAGCCGTTGCACCATCAAGTAACTGCCTACCGTAGCGCAAACAATGCCAACTAAAACAGCAGTCATTAGCGATCGCTGCATAAAGCCATATTGCAGCGGTTCAATAAACGCTTCTAGCATATGTTTGTTATTTGTGGTTGGTTATTTGTTGTTTGTCAATAACCATTTAAGCTGCTGCTTCTTCAGAGAAGAACACAACTTGACCCCCATAAGCGCGTTGCAGGTTATCCGCACTCAGCACCTGCTTGCGGGAACCACTGGCAATTATTTCTCGATTCAGCAAAATCAAGTCGTCAAAATTAGTAATTGCCTGTCCCAAATCGTGGTTTACAACCATTAAGGTTTTGCCAGCGTTGGCAAGTTCGTGGAAGATATCAAAAATTACGGCTTCAGTTTTTTTATCAATCCCTACTAAAGGCTCATCAAAGCAGAAAATCTCAGCTTCTTCAGTCAGTGCCCTAGCCAAAAAGACTCGCTGTTGCTGTCCGCCTGATAGTTGTCCAATAGGGCGATTTCGATAATCACTCATGCCAACGCGATCTAAAGCTTCTGCCGCTAAACGCCTTGACACCGTTGAATAGCGACGAAACCAGCCAGTTTTCCGCACTCGACCCATCAGCACCACATCCCATACTGTTGCAGGATAAGTCCAGTCAATTTGCGATCGCTGTGGTACATACGACACATTCTCCAACTGCTCCATCAAAGGTTTCCCCTTGTACATCGCCGTTCCGCCAGTTGTCGGAACCAACCCCAGCATGGCTTTAATCAGGGTACTTTTCCCAGCACCATTTGGACCAATAATTCCTGTGAGTCGCCCTGCTTTGATATCGCAGTTGACATCCTTCAGAGCCTCTACCATGCGGTACTGCACACCCAATTGCTGAACTGTAACGCTTTCCATCTGTAACCCCTAGTTATCTACCTGTTGCTCATCTCTACTTGGTTGAACTGACTATACGGAAAGTGGCAGTTTCCATGGTGGAGCTTTTCCGGAAAAAAGAAAATGAAAGAAATATGAAAGTAGCTTACTGTAAAAAATGAAAGGAATATGAAAATAAATGTATCAATCGTATGAAAGCAGTAACTCATTCCCCAGGCAGAAAGTACGGATGGCTGGCAGTTGGACTAATCTTCACCCTTTGGATGAGTGGGTGCAATTCAACATCTACCGACCAGAACACTTCTAATGATGACGATAAGCCGAAGGTTGTGTCTACCAGCACAATGATTACCGACTGGGTAGAACAAGTAGGAGGAGACGAGATTGAACTCACAGGTATCTTAAAACCAGGAGCTGACCCTCACGTTTACGAGCCAGTACCAGCCGATAGTATTGCCTTAGAGAAAGCTGATTTGATTCTCTACAACGGCTACAATCTGGAGCCAGGGCTGATTAAGCTGATGAACTCAGCGGGGGCTAATGCCAAGAAGTTTGCCGTTGGGGAAGTTGTGCAGCCCTTAGATTTTAATTACAAAGGGAGAAAAGAGCCTGACCCTCATGTTTGGGGTAATGCGAAAAATGCGGTCGCAATGGTCAATGCCATTCGTGACCAACTCATTGCACTTTCACCCGAAGACAAACAAGAATTTACAGACAACGCCACGCAACTCACTGATCAATTAAAGCAACTCGATACCTGGATTAGCCAACAGATCCAAACAATTCCACAGAATCAGCGTAAGCTAATCACAACCCATGATGCATTTCAATACTACTCCCGCGCTTACGGTATACCTGTAGCAGGTACCCTAATTGGCATTAGCACTGAAGAACAACCCAGTGCCCAGACAGTGAAAAGCTTGTCAGACTCAGTCAAACAAACTGGGGTTAAGAGTATTTTTGCAGAAACAACGATTAATCCAGCGTTGATTAAAACTGTAGCTGAGGAGGCTGGAGTCAATTTAGCACCGCAAGAACTCTACTCTGATTCAATTGGCGCACCAGGCGGTGAAGCGGATACCTACGTCAAAATGCTTGTAACGAATACGCGCACGATTGTCGAAGCACTGGGTGGGAAATACACGGCTTTCGAGCCAGCAGAAGAACCGAAAAAGATTTCTGTGCAATAGAGAGATACTATCTGCTATGAGATATTTATGTAAAAAACAATCCTGTTCGTCTGTTGGTTTTCAATTCTGATGCGGAGGTTATCGTTAAATGGACACTTTAGAGCAAGATCGGCAGATTATTCAAAAAGTAATATCAGAGTACGCGCAAATTCCTTATGCTTACGGAGAGATCGAACGACACACTGTGTTTGATTGCAGTTCTGATCGCTACCTATTGATGATAGTTGGATGGGAGAAAGTCCGCCAGGTTCACGGCTGTATCATTCACATCAAGATTATCAACGGCAAAATCTGGATTCATCGAGATGGTACAGAAGATGGCATCGCGAATGAACTGCTAAACGCAGGTATCCCAAAAGAGCGCATTGTTCTAGGTTTCAAATCGCCCAAAATTAGGAAGCATACAGGGTTTGCCGTCGCGTAAAGCTACTTGAACTGTAACTTAGTTACGGAAGTGCGATCACCTTTAGGGTAACATCCTTGGTCTGCTGACAATGATGCAGATAAATAAGTTGAACAGGGAATCAAGCCTTAATATGAACACGATTTTAGACACTTCCGACCAGATGCGCTCTCACACTAACCTTGCTCTTGTGTTTCAGGCATTAGAAGGTAGACAAAAAGAGTTTAATTGGCTTTTGACTAACGTTGAGTACAATATTTATCCACTAGAGCTTCCCCATGACCCAGAAAATAAACCGCGTTGGTTCACAGGCGAAGCATTAACCGCACTGGTCGAAAAATATCGCATTCAGTTCATCTGGGCTATTCTGTCTGGCTTTCATTCAGAGATCGTGATTGATATTAACAGCTTAGAAGTTGAACCGATTGCAGAGGGACATCCTACGCTCTGGACTAAACATCCAACGATTCAACACCCCAAAGCTATAGTTGAAATAGTCTGTTGCGATAGCAGTTACACAATTTTGCTCAGTAAGGATGAGGATTTGAGTCAGCGATTCCGTCGTTTTTTCCCCGAAGCTAAAGACCTTGGTCTAGAAAATTCTTGCAATTTTGATTTTAGCTAGGAGGAGAGCGATCGCCTCTTGGTGAAGTCAGTGAAAAGCGATCGCACTGGGGCAGTCTGAATGACTAGCGTAGTTCGCTACAGTAATTGTTAAATTAATTTAATGCTCATAGTAATGAAGATCGAGGAGACTGAATCTTATGACTCAATCTACACCCGCTCGTATTGTGCGTCGAGGTCGAATTTTCCCGGAAATTCAATGGTCAGAGGAAGAAATAGCTAGAGAGAAGGCTAGACGAGAAGAATTTTATCAACGTTGTTGGGCAATTTTTGAGCGATTGCAGCCGGATTTGCTAGATAAATACTATGGCTGGTATATCGTAATTGAGCCAGATAGTGGTGATTATTTTATTGACCCAGTTAAAGAAGTTGCTAGTAAAAAAGCACGACGGAAACACACTAATGCCATTCACCATATTTTTGGGATTAACGAAACTGGCGTGAGTGGCAAAATATGATTCGGGGTAGATTTGGAGAAAATGGACAGATATATTTAGAAATTGATTTAATTAGTAACGATGGGTTGAGTCTTCCGGTGGAAGCGATGCTAGATACTGGTTTTACAGAGTTTCTGGCAATTAACAAACAGGATGTAGAGAGTCTGGGTTGGAGTTTTCTGAGTCAGGATAAGCTGAGGACAGCACAGGGAGAAGCTACTTTTGATATCTATTTAGGTAAAGTGGTAATTGATGGGCAGGAGTTTGAAATTCCTGTTTTTGCAGGTGAGGAAATACAAGAGATTTTGTTGGGTTCACAGTGGCTTAAGCTGTTTATGTTAGTGGCGAATTATCAGGAAGGTAGGGTGACGTTAGAGTGAGGAGCGATCGCATCCTCTTGGTGAAGTAAGTGAAGAGCGATCGCATCTGCAAGCCTAATCTTCTATTGTCTTGTCAGAAGTTTCCTTGAGTACCCAAAGGCTTCTTGGCTTGAGATTTCGATATCCAAACTAGGAATAGAGCGATCGCTCTGTTCTCTCGATTGCAACAGCAAACCCAGAATTAGCTTCTCACTAGAAGAAACTATCTTGCTAGATTACATAATGAATAACCTAATTATGATTGCCCTGTCCGTGAGAAAAGGTGAGTTACTTTGGCAAAGTCCGGTGAATCAAATTGAGAGTAGATAACTTCAGTTTCTCCTATATAAACCAAGAGAACTTCCATTGGCTCGAAATGAGTTTGATGAGCCAGGCGCTAACTGATAGTTCTTTTCTTGCAAACCATCTGCAAAACTTTCATCGAAAGAAATAGAGTAACTACTTGCATTTCCGTGGCTAGCAAATTTCCCTGCTGGAATAGTAAATTGTTGTCCATTGATAATGTAGTTCAGAGTAGCTTGTGTGTCGTTCCAGATAGTTATGCCTCGTGCAATAGAACCTGAAGTTTGTGTTATGGGAGCGGATTTCTGTGTTACTTGGAAGCGGATATAAGGTTGATAAGTGTTTGGCATTTTCACGCACCTCACTCCAGCAATATAAGTCTCTGTACATTCCGCTCTGTTATAAGTTGCTCGTCCTATTTGTAGCCTTATTCCTGCTACAGATAGCTCAATTTGTCTACCGTTGAAAGATGCTTGAATACCAGAGAGAAGCTTGTCTACTGTCAATTCTCTGTCTAACTGCCTTGCTATCTCCGGTGCCTTCGCTGTGGCTTCGTTAATAACCTGTCGATATGAATCACGTGCGAAGCTCAAAAAGTAAGTTGAAGTTGCCCCTCCATAGGAAGCCAAAACATCTGAGGCAATGGCAGCAGAAAGCTTTAGGTATTCATCGTGGCTAAATTCTTTAGCGAAAACAACAGTCCAGCCACCTGTTCTCAAGCTTTCTTCTACTTGTGGTCTATTGGTTTGGTGATATGCAGAAGCACTATCTGGAGAGACTACCACGCCTGTAAGGGATACTCCTGCAAAAAGAAATAGAGGAGCAAGTTTTGTAAAAATTGACTGAGACTGAATTAACTTGTTCATACTATGCTTTAGAAATAGTGAAACTTAAAGACTCACTCCATCAAGGAAACGAATACGACCAATTATGCTGTTACCAACCCACCTTTTTTGAGAAGGTTGGAACTGAATGTCGTTAGCAATGAATACTGTTCAGCTAAATCACCCATAATTTCAATATCTCTCCTTGATATCTAACTAACGAATAACCCACAACCGATCGCAGTGTCGGTGAGAAAAAGTGAGTTGTTTGTGTAAATTTTTGGCAAGTTTTCCGTAAAACCCAGCAAATATGCAGATAAATCACCAGTAGGTCAAGATAGCTGGCGATGACGGGACAAGACGCGCTCACTTAGGCGATAGGCTTTTACAGGCTGCTAACCGAGGGTAAAGACTCGCAACCAACAATCGCAACATAATATCCCCCCAATGGGGGAATTTAAATTTTCATAAATTTGCTATCTGCAACCTGAAGAATCCAGTAAATTTAACCAATCAGTCACAATAACTAGCAATGACGGGACAAGACGCGATCGCCCTGGTTGATACTCTGTTACACACTGCCAACCAAGGGCAAAGACTCACCGATGTTCAATCGGTAGTCTTTCTGGAAACTTGGACAGGAACCTCCTACCGGGAGATTGCCAAACGGTTAGGCTACGAATACGACTACATCAAACAAGTCGGTTCGCAGTTGTGGCGAAGTCTCTCCCAATCCCTTGGCGAACCTGTCTCGAAGCGCAATCTTCAAGCGGTTTTGCGTCGCTACCAACAGTCGCAACAAGCTGCAACTGCATTACCTATCATTCAAGGTACGCAAGATTGGGGAGAAGCGCCCGACGTTTCCCGATTTTACGGTCGGCAAGGGGAACTACAAACGCTAGAAACCTGGATTCTTGAGGACAATTGCCGCGCAATTGGAATCTTCGGACTCGGTGGGATGGGCAAAACTGCCCTCTCGGTGAAACTAGCTCAACAACTACAATCCCAATTTGACTGTGTGATTTGGCGCAGCTTACAGCAAGCACCGCTCTTAGAACTCATCCTCAGCGAAATCTTGCCCATTTTAGTGGGTTCAGAGGTCACAAACGACAGCTCAATTGATACCCTAATGAAACAGTTGCGCTCAAAACGCTGTTTATTAGTCCTCGATAACGTTGAGTCGATCTTGCAAGACGGAAATCGCAGTGGACAGTACCAACAAGGGTTTGAAGCGTACCGCCAGTTATTCGATCGCATCTGCGATGAACCTCACCAAAGTTGCCTGATTATCACCGGACGAGACAAACCAGGCGGATTCGCCCTGCGGCAAGGAAAAAATCTCCCCGTGCGATCGCTACAACTGCAAGGACTCGCAGGCGCAGAAGGTCAGCAAATCCTCATTGCCAAAGGCTTAGAAGCTACACAATCCCAGAGTCGAACCCTTGTCAATTACTTTGGTGGCAACCCTCTTGCGATTAAGATTGCTGCAACAACGATTCAAAAGCTATTTGGCGGCAATATTCAAGGATTTTTAGCCCAAGGAAGCAGTGTTTTTAGCGATTTGTGGGACTTACTCGATCGCCAGTTTGAGCGCTTATCTCCCCTGCAACAACAAATTATGTACTTGTTGGTGATTAATCGAGAAGCGGTAATGCCTGCAAAATTACAGGAAGAAATCCTGCCCAAAGTACCTCTGCGAGAGCTACTAGAGGCATTGCAGTCACTTCAGGCGCGATCGCTTATCGAAACCGCAGACACAGGTTTAACGCTACAACCCGTGATTATGGAGTATGTCACGGAACGCTTCATTCAGGCGATCAAGCGAGAGGTTACTACAAACGAACTCACTTATTCAAAACCGATGCTTAATTGAAGCCCAGACTCAAAACTACCTGCGCGACACCCAAATTCTACTGGTTTGCTTGAGCAATTCGCCAAACCATGCGGTCGCTGCTATCAATCGACAACTCCATCTCTTTGAAGGTAACAAAGCGGATCGGTATTAACTCAAGCCAGCCTTGATTAGCAATATTACCCAACAGAATCAGTGCATGTCCCTCAAGATTATGGTCAATGAGGAAAATCATGCCTTCGATTCATGTCTGGCTTTCTGTGCTTGAAGCTTTGCCCAAAGGGCCTCTCGACCTGGCTTTTGTGGCATTGCCGCAATCCGGGCAAAGTGTTCGCGATTGCGTTCTTCCCAGTACTGCCGTATTTCTTCTGCTTCCTTTAAAACAGTTTGATACTCGGCTTCTACTTCAGCACGATTTGCCTCAATATAAAACAAGGCAGCATTAACTTGCTCATCTGTCAAGTTAAGCATACCGCGAATAAACTTAGGTGGATACTCAGCAGTCACGTAATCCATCACATCGTAAAGGGTGATGCGCGTTCCTGCGATCGTCAGTCCACGTTCTGTACGGATGATGCCTAGTTGTTCATTGGATGCCGGAGTCATACCCAGAATCTACTTCTACTAGATACCGCCTTCATAGTACCTCACGAAAAAAGCAAGGAGGATAACAAAAACCAAGTGCGATCGCCTAATCTACTAACTTCATACAGTCTGACGAAGTGTTAGACCTTATAGGCTCTCGATGAATTCTTCAAGAGTAACTTGCGCTTAAAGAGAGAATACCGCTCAGAGTACCTATCTCCCATAGCGATTTCTAAGAAAATGTCTTTAATTTTTCTTAATATCTTAATAATTTGATAAAAGTGAAGAAGGAGTCGCTGGCAGATAAAGGGATGGCTATAGACTATCCGGATATAGATATTGCGCCGTTGATCGATCATGCACTGCTCGATCCAGCCGCAACAGCAGAGCAAGTCGGAAAGTGTTGTTATGAGGCAGAGCGGTTTGGCTTTGCCGCTGTGTGTGTGTACCCAGTTTATGTGAAACAAGCGGCTGATCTACTTTACGGTAAAGCACCGAAAGTTTGTACAGTGATTGGTTTTCCAACAGGGGCAACAACACCAGCCGTGAAGCTCTACGAAGCGCAAGAGGCGACAGATAATGGTGCAACAGAGCTAGATGTAGTTATTCACATAGGTAGCTTAAAAGCTGGAAAAACCAACGAACTGTATCGGGAAATTGCCCAAATTTGTGAGGAAACCGAGCAAACTGTCAAAGTGATACTAGAAACTGCTCTGTTGACAGATGCCCAAAAGCGTCTTGCTGCGGAACTATGTATGGATGCAGGAGCACAATTTCTCAAAACCAACACCGGCTGGAACGGAGGTGCTACAGTTGCTGACGTTCGCCTCTTAAAAGAGGTTACACAGGGACAAGTTGGCATCAAAGCAGCAGGCGGCATCCGCACCATTGAACAAGCCTATGATTTAGTCCTTGCTGGTGCAACGCGCTTGGGCACATCTCGCGGGCCAGAGTTGCTTCGGCAGCTCACGTCGCGAGAAGAGGAGGAACATTCTTGATTTTGGGCGAAAGAACTAGGAATTGCTAGTAGGTTTTGTATGTACCTGGCTTTCACCGATTCTTCTCATCTTTTATTCAAAATCCACTTCCCTATCCCTCCTCTAGCAAACGAGGAAAAGTAAAACCCAAAATCGGTGATGAGTCGAACCTACAAAGCCACTGGAATCAATCTCAAAAGTATGCCGCTAGGAGAAGCGGACAGATTAGTAACAGTCTTGACACCGGAGTTTGGGCTGATTCGGGTAGTGGCACCGGGCGCACGTAAGCAAAACTCAAAATTGGGAGGCAGAAGTGGCTTGTTTGTCGTTAATGAGCTGCTAGTCGCCAAAGGGCGATCGCTTGACAAAATTACCCAAGCTGAAACTATAGAATCTTATCCTGGCTTAAGTAAAGATCTCAGTAAGTTGGCGGCAAGTCAATATCTAGCAGAATTAGTCCTGTGTTACGCCTTAAGCGAACAGCCACAGGAAGAACTCTACGCCTTACTCAATGAACATCTACGGCGTTTAGAACACTTGCCCAAATCCTCTACTGACAAGTTGAAGACAGCCTCTGTACTGGCGCACTTATCTCACGGAGTCTTTCACTTACTAGCGCTAGCGGGTGTCGTTCCTCAAGTTCAAGTTTGTTGTGTGACGCAGCACGCACTTAAGCCAGATTTTACTGATCCGAATTGGCGGGTTGGTTTCAGTATCGATGCGGGTGGTGCTGTCAGTTTGGCAGACAATAAGACTGTAGCTCAAAGTTTACCCCGTCCAGTTCTCGCCAGAGGAGGAACAATCCCTCCGGCGAGTGCCAGCGATGCGAGTGATGTTCAGACGTCTCCTCCCCCACGGCTGTACGCTAAACTCACTGCCTTGGAGTTGACGCTGCTCCAAAAACTAGCCCAAGCCCAATTGCCTCAGCTTAGTACCCTGTTACCAGAAGGAGGTTTATTTACGGTTGATTCTCTGGATACAGCTTGGGTGAAAGTCGAGCGAGTTTTACGGGATTATGCCCAGTATCACTTTGGTCGAGCAATTCGCTCAGCAACGTTAGTCGATGCTTTATCTATCCCTGACTTTTGAACGTTCCACTTCTTTAATAAGTGCTTTGAGGTCGATTTTAGATAAAAGTTTAACTTATTACAAAACGAGAGAGAATGCGATTATCTGAATCAGAACGAGCAATAACATATTCTTCAAAAAAAATATCCAATCCTATGGCGAAATCGAGCTACTCTGAAGCCGATGAGTTAACGCCTACCGAAGCTAACGGTTTTCTACCCAACACTGATGATGCCCGTGTTGAACCCTCAAAACTGGGATTTGTTCCGGTTCTAAAAAACCGTAACTTTCTAACGCTATGGAGTGGTCAGGTTTTTTCTCAACTGGCAGATAAGGTTTATCTGGTGCTGATGATTGCGATCATTGCCAGCCGTTTTCAAGATGCAAATCAAACGATCAGCGGTTGGGTATCAGCACTGATGATTGCGTTTACGATCCCAGCAGTACTGTTTGGTTCAGTTGCTGGGGTTTTTGTAGACCGATGGTCGAAAAAGGCTGTGCTGGTAGCAAGCAACCTCCTGCGAGGCATCTTAGTCTTGGCTGTACCTCTATTGTTGTGGATTACTCAAGACTGGAAACCGATCTATAGTTTGCCTGTAGGCTTCTATGTGTTGCTGGGGATTACTTTTTTGGTTTCCACACTGACCCAGTTTTTTGCTCCGGCAGAGCAGGCGGTGATTCCACTGATTGTGAAGCATCAAAACTTGCTCTCAGCGAACTCACTTTACACGACAACGATGATGGCTTCGTTGATTATTGGCTTTGCCGTGGGTGACCCAATCCTCGCACTGACGGATAGCCTGGTGCGTTGGCTAGGGTTTGAGTGGGATTTTGGGAAAGAATTACTGGTAGGTGGCTCTTATGCGATCGCAGGCTTACTATTACTACTCCTGAAAACAGGTGAAAACAGAGATGAGCCTGAAGGGGAGGTGCCTCATGTCTTTTCAGACATCCGGGATGGTCTACGCTATCTCAAACACAATCGGCGCGTCCGCAATGCTTTAGTGCAACTGGTGATTCTTTTTTCCGTCTTTGCCGCTTTAGCTGTTTTAGCCGTGCGCTTGGCAGAAACCCTCCCCGGTATCAAGACCTCTCAGTTTGGCTTTTTATTAGCCGCTGGTGGTGTTGGCATGGCTTGTGGCGCCGCCATTCTGGGACACAGGGGTCAACAGGTTTCCCATACCAAACTCAGCCTATATGGTTCTGTGGGTATGGCTGCATCGCTTATCGGGGTGTCCGTATTTACCCATCATCTCTGGCTCACGTTACTGATGACGACGCTTTTGGGTGGTTTTGCAGCCTTGGTCGGTATCCCGATGCAGACAACAATTCAGGGAGAAACACCGCCAGAGATGCGAGGAAAGGTGTTTGGTTTACAAAACAATGCAATCAATATTGCCTTGAGCTTACCCTTAGCTTTAGCAGGTTTTGCCGAGACTTTACTGGGGTTGGAGACAGTATTTTTAGGTTTAGCGACACTTGTAGTCGCTGGAGGCGTCTTAAACTGGTATATTTCCCGTACAGGATCATCTATGTCACCCAACGCTGACAAATAGAGACTCGATAAACAATCTGAATGCATATCGCCTGGATCGGAAAAAAAACACCATTTTGTGGCAATGTAACTTACGGTCGAGAAGTTACTAATGCACTACTAGACCGGGGTTACCAAGTCAGCTTCCTTCACTTTGCCCAGGAAGAAGCCGACGATCGCACTTGGTCAGGTTGTCAGGAAGTGTCGCTGCCTTTCATCTACAAGTCTCAGGTTTACACCATACCCACACTCAAAGCGAGTAAGGTGTTAACGCAATCGCTTAAGCAACTACGACCTGATATCGTTCATGCCTCCCTGACGTTGTCTCCTTTAGACTTCCTACTTCCGGAAATCTGCGAGGAACTCAATATCCCGCTCGTCGCTACCTTTCATCCGCCTTTTGATGGTAAGCGGCGAAACCTCAAGTCAGGAACACAACTGTTCACCTATCAGCTATACGCGCCATTTTTGGCACACTATGACCGGGTAATTATCTTTTCTCAGCTTCAGCGGAATTTCCTAGTGCGGCTAGGTGTACCTTCTCAGAAGTTGGCTGTTATCCCGAATGGAGTTGATGTCCAAAAATATTCTCCGGGTTCATCCAACTTCAAATCACAACTAAAAGCTCAACGCTTGTTTGTTTACCAAGGTCGAATTTCTACAGAAAAAAATGTTGAAGCCCTACTCAAAGCTTGGAAGCAATGTGAACTTGGCGAATCTAGCAAGCTAGTGATTGTGGGTAACGGCTCTCTTTGGGCTTCTTTAATGCCCTTCTATGGAGAAGAACACAGTATTATCTGGCTGGGATTTGTTGCGGATGAACAGCGGCGAATTGATATTCTGCGGGCAGCAGATGTATTTATTTTGCCGTCTCTCTTGGAAGGACTGTCCCTATCATTACTAGAAGCGATGGCTTGTGGCGTTGCTTGTGTCGCAACCGATGCGGGTGCAGATGGAGAAGTTTTGGAGAATGGCGCAGGTGTCGTTCTCAATACTCATCGGGTAACCTCCCAACTTCACACTCTTTTGCCTCAGTTTCGTGATCACCCAGAATGGACAGCATTACTAGGACAAAAGGCAAGGGCGCGAGTTTTAGAGCGCTACACCCTCAGTGACAATATCACCCAGCTCGAAGCTCTGTATGCTGAGGTTTTACAACTGCGACGTGTACAGTTGAGTAGTCGTGCGTAGCAGGTGTATTGAACGTGTTCTTCCCTTTGCCGTCGTCTTGAAGACTAATCAGCCAACTGATGATGCAAAGCGCCAAAGATAAAACGGCGGAGTTACTTGTATATCGCTACTTTATGGCTAGAATCTTCTAGCTACGTTAGATAGGCGTGCTAATTCATTCAGATCTTGGCGCAGGCTCACCCACTCGCGTTCAACACTAGTGCTTAGACGTTGGCGACGTATGAAATTGTCGATTCTTGATGCCTGATTGAGTACTTCTTGAACATTGTCTGAGATTCTTTGACCTCTGTCGAAGCGATCGCGTAGACCTTTTGTTGCTTCTTCAAAGTCTCTGACAAACTGGTTGATGTTATCTTCCCGATTAGAGCCATTCAAACGGCTGTCATCGAGGGTAGAGTCCAGAGAATCACGAAGTCGATCAGTACGGTTCTCGATTTGATTGAGAATCTGCTGAGTTGACCCATTTAACGCAGGACGCTCAAAACGGTCTGCTAGTATCAACGGCATTGCCTCGCTGAGATTTTCAACAGCTAGCGCAGCTTGGGTAGAGGAAGCGGCATAAGCCTGAGTAGGTGCAATGACGTAAATTGCACTAGAAGCCACCAGAACCGTTCCTATAGTTAAAACCTTTGAGAGTTTCATTTTGGTTCCTTGAGTGAGGGACTACCAATGTGCATGAACTACTCTCAAAGTACTTTCAGAGAATCGCTAGAGTCTTCACCCAGTCGATTCACCTGAATGGATGAATTTTTTATTCTACTTTCCTAAGACCTTGATAAACTTCTGTCGAAAAAATTAGGGAAAGTAAAGGGTCTAGCCCTTTCCCTTTCCCCTATTGAGCTAATAAAGTGCAAAGGTATTACTAAAAAAGGAATCCAATCCGGCTTTATGCGTTACATAAACGCCAATCTCCGCTTCTTGACCAAATAATTTCCTTGATTATTTAATGGACAACTTGGAGCTAGAAACCTGTGTTTTTCAAAGGTCAAAGAACATTTGATTTTTCAGAGATGAACTCAACATTTTGGTGAACCTTGCCATTTTTTTGATTGGTATGACCATTCCCATTGCGGGGCTGAATTACGCCATATCCACCATGGTTACGCTCGTAAATCACGTTGATCTCGTCGGTTTTAGCATTCCGAAACATATAAAAGTCGTGATCTACTAGTTGTAGTTGTTCTAAAGCTTCCTCAATAGTCATGGGCGGCATGGCAAAATACTTCATGCGTAGCACTTCACTAGGTAGTTCAGGAGTGCGATCGCCAATTAGATCAGGCGCAACGGGTACGTCATCAACGATTACACCAGTTTTCGGTTGGTCATGAGTCTTCCGGTGTTGTAGCTTCTCTTTGTATTTTCGTAGCTGGCGATGAATCTTATCTGCAACTAAGTCAATGCTGGCGTATAAATCTTCACTACCTTCTTGAGCACGAATTACTGTTCCATTGGCATAAATCGTCACTTCAGCAGTTTGCTTAGAGTTTATCCGGGGGTTTTTCGCCACAGATAAATGTACATCTACCTCGGTTGTCATCGTCTGAAAGTGACTGACAGCCTTTTCAATTTTTTGATGTACATACTCACGGATTGCATCAGTGATGTCGATGTTTTTGCCCTGGATCACTAGCTTCATACTGACTTACTCCATCCTGTACTGTTTGAGTCAAAAAGGGCGGCGGAATCTAGATTTGCCGCTCTTTGGAGATACTTTCATTGTATGACTCAGCTTTTTAGCACCAAGACGAGATTAAGAAAACGATAAGCTTCAGGTTAACTCTTTACACATCTCTTCACTCAGCAGAGCGGTAACTTTGACAGAATTCAGGTACAGTAGCACCTTGTAGTCTGGAAATAAGAACTTTGATTTCTCTTTAGATTCCTTTGCATTCTTTGACAATATCCTCTAAAAGCGGAGTAGAACGTGCGACAGCGATGCTTGTTAGACAACCAAGGGGTAGTGCCTTATTCCGTGGCTTGGGACTGGCAGCGATCGCTTTTGGAAGAACGTATCAAAGACGCTAGTCTTGATGATGTCCTCCTCTTACTGGAGCATCCACCTGTTTATACACTCGGTCAGGGAGCAAGTCTAGAATTTCTCAAGTTCAATCCGAGTGAAGTGCCTATAGAGGTTCACCGGGTTGAACGAGGTGGTGAGGTGACGTATCATTGTCCTGGGCAGCTAGTGGGTTACCCGATTTTGAATCTGCGGCATTATCAGCAAGACTTGCACTGGTATTTGCGACAGTTAGAGGAAGTCTTGATTCAGTTATTAGCTAGCTATGGACTAAAAGGCGATCGCATTGCTGGAATGACTGGTGTTTGGCTAGAAGGACGTAAAGTTGCAGCCATTGGCATCAAAGTATCTCGGTGGATTACCATGCATGGCTTTGCCTTAAATGTTTGTCCTGACCTTACAGGCTTTGGGCGGATTGTACCTTGTGGGATTGCCGATAAACCTGTTGGTAGTCTGGCTCAGTTTATCCCAGGTATTTGTGTAGAGGACGTGCGAACGTCTGTTGCCGCTGCCTTTGCAGAGGTTTTTGGCGTTGAGCTAATTCAACATCCGTCTAAAAACGTCAAACACTAAGCTTTTCTTCCCAAAGCCGTCTGATAAGTTTGCCCTCCTGCCGAAGTTCTCTTAATCTTTTGTTATCGTTTTCTAAGTAAAAGGTTTCCTCAAGCTTGCCAAACTTAATTACCAGTTTATTTACCCCAATCATTTGGTAATCAAGGATTCGAGGAGTATCACCCGTTAAGCTTTTATTGGTAAAAACTAAATTTGGCTGATTAGCATCAACACACCAAGACATCTGTCCCGATTCATCTTTAGTTACATAGTTCCAAGCCATTTTTACCCCAAATTCTGCTTCACTAAGCTGGTGAATTTGGCTGATTGCAAGGAGTTCTTGCTCATCGAGTAAACCCACTGTTACCTTAACAAGCTTAGAAACCCAAACTCCTCTGGAGCGAAACCAAAAATCATATAGGTCATGGTGAAAAAACATAGACACCTCTTTGTATTCCTACTTGGTGCAAAGTAGACCAAAGCTAATCTTTTTGTTAGTTAATAGGTGCAATCAATAGCTCAAGTCCACTAGTGAATTCTTCAATCTAACGAGCTATATTTCCGCGAAGTTGGAAAAATGATGCAGCATCCAACGACAAATCGGAAGTTTTTCTAAATTTCTTACGGATGAAGTAAACACTCCGCTGAAGAGAAGAAGGTAATAATGCTCTTTCATTGTTGCCTCAGCTTCGTGCTGAGGTTTTTTTTATGGAGGACTACTACACAAACTTGCGAGATTTGCTAGAGGCAAGCAAATGGAAGGAAGCTATATTCAAGACCGGGCGAATGGAATTCGCGTCTAGACAAACGCAGTCCGCCTGCGCGGACTAACGAAAAAACAAGAACTTTAAAGCTGCGTAGTGCGCTACGCGCAGCGCAAGCGCGATAGGCAGGTGCGTGTTTGTATAGCTGCGGTTTCAACCGCCAAGCTACTCACTAGGCAGTTCCCAATCAGAAAATATCGATTTATTCCGATGGTGAAATGCTTGATTCCTAACGTAATTAGTCATTGATGCATAGATAACTTCCTGAATATCTGGTGTAATCAAAGGCAATCTATCCCAAGTTGCCCAAACGCAATGAACATACAACTGCGTTAAATTTGCCCTCATGTCATTACCCTTTCACACCACTACCAGTATCAGTTGGCACGATGTAGCGCTGCATCAAGAGGAAAAATAACAAGACTGGGGCAATTGAAATAACTGAACCTGCCGCAATGAGACGCCAATCCAGGGAAAATGTACCCGCAAGAGTTGCCACTCCTAAAGGTAGCGTGTAGTATTCCTCTCGATCCAAGACAATTAACGGCCAAAGGAAGTCGCTCCAAGAGCCGATGAAGACGAATATTGCCAGTGTTACCAATGCGGGACGAACGGCTGGCAGCATCACATTCCACCACAACCCTAATTCAGAACAGCCATCAATCCGAGCGGCTTCTTCTAGTTCCTTTGGGACACCTTGAAAGGCTTGTCGCAGTAGAAAAATCCCAAAGGCGGAGGCAATACCCGGAAAAATCACACCGAGATAGGTATTTTTTAAACCAAGCTGTACGGTCAAGATGTAGAGGGGAATCATCACGATTTGGAAGGGAATCATGATGGTCGAGATGATACTAGCAAAAATTAAGTCACGACCTCGGAAGTTTAGCCGCGCTAGTGGGTAAGCGGCGAGGGAGCAGAACAAAAGGTTTAAGCTGACAGTGACTACTGCAACAACGGTACTGTTAAATAAGTACTGCCCAAAGGGTTTGCTTTGCCAGACGGTAACAAAGTTTTGGAATGTTGGCTGGCTAGGCAACAGTTGCGGGGGAGATTGGAAGATGTTTTCGGCTGGCGATTTGAGCGATGTGCTGATTAGCCAAAGCAGAGGAAAGAGCATCACAAAAGCGATCGCACTTAACAGCACATACATCCAAATGGCTTTCAATTTTGAATTTTGACGCTTAAGTAGTTTTATGTTTAAGTCGAATGTCATTACTTAAATACGGTTAAATCCAGTTTCTGTACAAACTAATTGCAGGGGCTTGTCCCACTGATCAATAGGAAGCTGGGAAAAGTGAGCAAATTCAAACACAATCCCAATTGTCGGCTTAGATGCCCACTCCGTTGAACTTAGCATCCGGTCGTAAAAGCCACCACCGTAACCCAAACGATACCCTCGTTTGTCGCAAGCAACGGCTGGAACTAGGATTAAATCTACTTCCTTGGGTGACAACCTTGGGGAATCGGGGTGAGGTTCAAAAATGCCTAATTTCTCCTTTTGCAAGGGTTCTCCAGGCTTCCAGCGATGCCACGCGAGGGATTTGCCTTGGACTCGTGAGAAGCCCCAGTGGTGTTTAGAGTTTGTAAATAAAGGGCTGAGTTCTGGTTCTTGCCGAAAGCTGAAATACGCCAGGATGGTCTGAGACGAGGTAAATAGGGGTAAGGATTGGAGGTGGGTACAGATGCGATCGCTCTTTTCCCGCCATTCTTCGAGTGGCATAGATTGGCGAGTCTCAAGAAGCGATCGGCGTAATTCCCTTTTTTCCATGCAAGTTATCTCTTAAATTTCATCTGTCTACTTATTACAAGTTTTGTATCGTGCTGGTTCATTGCCTATGCCAAGCTGAGATCATGAGCCTATAGGTCTTTGTTTGTGCAAGTTGTAAGAGAATGTCAGTAACCTCAAATCCTTCCCTACGAGAACAACAACATCCCCTGATTCGTCAATTAGCTGACTGCATTGAGTCTAACTGGCAGCACTACCTGGAACTCTCACCCTATCCCCTACCCACTGAGTTAGGCTACGTGGAAGGAAAACTGGAGGGAGAAAAACTGACGATTGAAAACCACTGCTATCAGACACCTCAGTTTCGGAAACTGCATCTGGAACTCGCAAAAGTTGGTAAAACGTTGGATATCTTGCACTGTGTGATGTTTCCTCGTCCAGAGTACGCCCTACCAATGTTTGGTTGCGATTTAGTGGGTGGTAGAGGACAAATTAGTGCTGCGATCGCTGATCTCTCACCTCTCTCTCGTGAGCGTATCTTACCGGATTCCTATCGCCAAGCTTTAGGTGCCTTGCCAACACCTGAATTTTCTCAACAGCGAGACTTGCCAGATTGGGGAGATATTTTCTCAGAATTTTGTCTATTTATTCGACCGGGTAGTCCAGAGGAAGAACGTCAGTTTCTCTCGCGGGTAGAAAGCTTTTTGCAGATTCACTGTGCCTTTGCGGTTCAAGCCTCACCTGTATCTGAAGAACAACAAGCAGAGATTTTGGAGAGTCAACACTACTACTGCACCAAGCAGCAGCAGAACGACAAAACTCGTCGTGTGCTGGAAAAAGCCTTTGGGGTGGATTGGGCAGAACATTACATGACTTCGGTTCTTTTTGACTTGCCAACAACCGCTTAAAAAGATAGACAGGGGCTGATTTCTAGGCTCACAACCTTAGCTTGCTACTCACAAACCTACTATCTTACCCCGTAAGATGGATGAAGTACAGCAATAAAAGCTTTAAATACTCTATCCAGAGAATTATGGGGCATAAACCAGGGATAAAAGATCAGCTATCCTCAAAACTGATAACCCGCTGGGCAATTATCCTAGCTGTGCTAGGAGCGATCGCAACCGGGGCTACTGCCATTTATACCGTCAGCTTTGCCGATCAGCGCCAACTGGACGAGTCCAGCCCTACCCGCTCTCCAAGTCCTGCGATTAAAGCTGTTACTGCCTTAGGACGCTTAGAACCAGAAGGGGAAGTCATTCAACTATCTGCCTCAAATTCGCTGCAAGGAGCAAAGGTTGCTCAACTGCTGGTTTCTCAAGGCGATCAGGTTCGTGAGAAACAAGTGATTGCAGTATTGGATAGTCGCGATCGCTTACAAGCCGCGCTAGAGCGTTCCCAAAAACAGGTCAAAGTCGCTCAAGCAAATCTGGAAAAAGTCAGAGCAGGTGCTAAACTTGGCGCAATTGGCGCTCAGGAAGCCACAATCAAACGTCTAAAAGCAGAATTGGACGGTGAGAAAACTGCCCAACAGACAACTGTTACTCGGTTACAAACTCAACTGTTGGAGGCAAGACAAGCGCAAGATGCGATCATCAGGAGATTAGAAGCTGAGTTACGCAGCGTCCAAACAGATTTTGAACGCTATCAAAAGCTAGCGCAGGATGGTGCAATACCGGCAACAGAATTAGACACCCGCCGCTTAAAAGTAGAAACAGCAATCGAGCAACTTAGTGAAGCACAAGCGAATCGAAACCAGGCTTTAACAACCCTCAGCGAACAACTCAAAGAAGCCGAAGCCAACCGTGACAAAACCACTGCTGTCTTAGAAGAACAGATTAACGAAGCAACGGCAACCCTGGCACAGATTAAGGAAGTTCGTCCAGTTGATATTCAACAAGCAGAAGCAGAGGTGGAAAGTTCTCTTGCAGCCGTTGGAGAAGCCCAAGCTGACTTGGAATTAGCCTATGTGCGGGCACCTGTAGCGGGTCGAATTTTGAAAATCAATACCCTTGCTGGAGAAAGCATTAACGAACAGGAAGGTATTGCTGAACTAGGCCAAACTGATCAGATGGTTGTCATCGCCGAAGTTTATGAAAGTGATATTAGTAAAGTACGCCTCGGCCAGCGAGTTACCGTAACTAGCGAGGGGAAATCCTTTGAGGGCGAACTCCGGGGGAATGTTAGCCAAATTGGTCTAAGAATTGGCAAAAAAGATATTCTAGACACTGACCCTGCCTCTGCGGTTGATGCCAGAGTTGTAGAAGTAAACATTCGTCTTAATCCAGAAGATAGTAAGCGTGTGTCGAGCTTAACCAACTCAAAAGTTATTGTAGAAATATTGCTATAAAACTTTTCAGTTGAATGAGGTACAGATCAGGTGTGTGAAGACTAGAGAGAGCAATGAAAAAAAAAGCTGATAGCTGACGGCTTTCTGCTATATAACTGAGAGCTAAAGGCTTTAAATAGAGTTTAAGAATTGGCAGCCTAACTTCATCCTTAATTCTTATTTTGCAATTCAATATTTTGTAATAAAATTGAGACTAAGTAACGTATGAGAATACCTCTAGCCTGGTTACAACTCAGCCGCGAAAGAATGCGGTTATTCGTGGCACTTGCAGGGATTGGCTTTGCTGATATTTTGATGTTCATGCAACTGGGCTTTCGGGATGCTCTATTTGAAAGTGCAGTAGTTTTGCATAAAAACTTACAGGGCGACATTTTTCTCGTCAGCCCTCAATCAACGTCAACAATCGCGATGAAAAGCTTTCCGGCTCGGCGCTTGTATCAAACGCTTGGGTTTGAGGGGGTCAAATCAATTAGTCCAGTTTATTTAGATTTTGCCTTATGGAAAAATCCCCAAACTCGTGGAACTCGGAGCATTCTCGTTTTGGGGTTTAATCCAGCAGATAGTGTTTTAACTTTGCCCGGAGTAACGGATAATCTAAGTACTCTAAAAATAGCAGATGTCGTTTTATTTGATGACACGTCTAGACCAGAGTTTGGTTCAGTTGCCCAGGAATTTAATGCAGGAAAAGACGTTACGACTGAAGTGGGAGGACGCCGAATTCGAGTTGGTGGAATATTCAGCCTAGGTGCTTCTTTCGGGGCGGATGGAAATATTGTCACCAGCGATTTGAATTTTTTACGCCTGTTTCCAAGTCGAGAAAAGGGATTGATTGATATTGGCATTATTAACTTAGAACCCGATTCAGATCTGCAATTTGTAATCAAAAACCTGAAACAGAGCCTACCCAAGGATGTTAATGTTTTGTCAAAGGAAGAATTTATTGCCCTTGAGAAAAACTACTGGCAAACTAGTACAGCTATTGGCTTTATTTTTACCCTAGGTACAGGGATGGGTTTGATTGTTGGGACGGTAATTGTTTATCAAATTCTCTATACTGATGTTTCTGACCATTTGCCAGAATACGCAACTTTAAAAGCGATGGGTTATAAAAATAGCTATCTCTTGATGGTGGTATTTCAAGAAGCTCTGATTCTTGCCGTGCTAGGTTATTTACCGGGATATTCTCTAGCTATGGGACTCTATACTTTAACAAGAACTGCGACTAATTTACCCATGGCAATGAACCTTGCTAAAGCCGTGTCAGTATTAATCATGACAATTATTATGTGTGCAGTTTCCGGCGCGATCGCAGTACGAAAACTACAGGCAGCAGACCCAGCGGATATCTTTTAGAATAGTGAAAATCTAGAGTGAGGTAGTCAGTGGTTAGTCCAAACCTCAGCAACAATTCAACGTTGGGACAAAGTACTTGGGTAGACCCGTTTTCGAGCCATCCCATGCCTCAACAGCCAGTTGTATCAATCAACAATCTGAGTTATTACTTTGGGAAAGGTTCGCTGCGTAAGCAAATTTTGTTTAATATCAGCTTGGAAATCCAGGCGGGAGAGATTGTACTGATGACGGGGCCTTCTGGCTCAGGGAAGACCACTTTACTGACGTTGATGGGAGGATTGCGATCGCCTCAAGAGGGTAGCCTGAAAGTTTTGGGTAAAGAACTGAGGGGAGCGTCAAAAAATCACCTGGTGGAAGTCCGTCGCAACATTGGTTACATCTTCCAGGCTCACAACTTGCTCAAGTCCCTTACTGCTCGCCAAAATGTGCAGATGTCTTTGGAACTACACCCTGAAATTTCTTCGCAAGAGGCTGTTGCTAAGTCAGCCGCGATGCTGAGAACTGTAGGCTTAGGCGATCGCATCAATTACTACCCGGATAGCCTTTCTGGAGGGCAAAAACAGCGAGTTGCGATCGCACGCGCCTTGGTGAGTCATCCGAAATTAGTCTTAGCAGACGAACCAACAGCCGCACTCGACAGTAAATCAGGTCGTGATGTTGTCGAATTGATGCAACGGCTTGCCAAGGAACAGGGATGTACGATATTGATGGTTACTCACGATAACCGGATTTTGGATATCGCTGACCGTATCGTTCATATGGAAGACGGACATCTGCAAAAAGATACCGCCATCTAAAACTAGAATTTTATGATGTCTCGAATAAACTTGGCTTTGAGCGTGTTAACAATCCTATCTTTCCTTGCTGACGAGATACCTGTAGCTGCTCAAAGTGAAACGTTTAGCTTACCTCCAGCCGTGCTAGCTATGCAGGGGCAGCAGGAGAGTGCTGAACCAATCGTCGTTGCCGAGTTAGTGGAACAACTTCGCACTGCCAATGTTGAACAGCGTCGGGAAATTATTCAACAACTGAGCGACACCCAACAGAATATTGTGCCAGCATTGGTTAGAGCTATGGACGACCCCGATCCTCTGCTCAAAAGTGGCGTGGCAGAGGTACTGGGAAATCTCACTAATGAGGCAGTGCCAGCCATTCCTGGATTGATTGAGATGATGAACGATGGGCGAAGAGCGATCGTACCAGGGTCGTTCAGTTCCGGATTTTACCCAAATATAAGACCGATAAGACTTCCTGTTCTTTCTTCTCTTCCTCTTCCTGCCTCTGCAAATGTTGAAGAGCGGCGCAGTCCACCTACTCCTCCCGAAAACCCCGAAAACCTGCTGCGGATTACAGCGATCATTGCGATCGGAAAAATTGGTTTACCTGCTAGAACATTAGCAACAGCACCCCTAACCCAAGCCTTGCAAGACCCCGATCCTTGGGTGAAGCTGAATGCGACCTGGGCGCTCTCGGAAATCGGAGCCTCTATCCCCTTACTGCCTCACTGGTTAGAAGCCTTACAGAACCCTGACCCTAACCTGCGTCGCAGTGCAGCGTCCGTTTTTCAAGATTCAAGCTCACTCCTGCGTAAAGTCTTGGGAGCGGAGGCTGATGACAGCACTACTGCCTCGCTGCTTACGGCACTTAAAGATGATGATGTTACGGTTCGGGATGCCGCCAGGGAAGCATTAGGACTGATGGGGACAGGGGCATTACCAGGATTAGTCCAAGCGTTAAAAGCACCAGAGCCAATAGTTCGCTTGGAGGCTGCGGAACTGGTGGGCAATCTAGGAGGATCGGCACAGTCTGCGGTTCCTAACCTCCTAGCACTATTGGGAGATACAGGGCGTTATGTGCCACCCGCCTCAAACCAAGGCGGCTTTGTTTTCCCCGCTTTACCCCCTTTGCCTCCGTTGTTTCCAGGCTCACGTCAATACCCCCTAGCCCCTAGTAATCCTGAGCAACTGGTGCGAGTCAATGCCGCTATTGCTCTGGGCAAGCTTAGCGATCGCAGTGCCATTCCTGGTCTGACTACTGCCCTAAAGGATAATAATCCTTGGATGCAGCTTGCAACTGGGTGGGCATTACTCCAATTGGGACAGGCTCAAGGCTTGCCTGTTGTCGGGCGATTGGTGCAGCACCCCGATTCATCAATTCGGCGGGAGGCATTGTCTCAGTTAGAGGGCTATGGTTCACAGTCTACGCCTTATATTCTGCCCTACTACACAGCCCGATTAGACTCTGCCGATGATAACGAACGCAATGGCGCAATTATTCGGATTGGGGATTTTGGGGCAGCCGCGTTGGATCTGGTACCCAAGCTCCGGGCAATACTTGTCGGCAACCAGAAAGACTCGCCAGGGTATGCCGCAACAATTTTAGGAGAAATTGCGCGGGATACAGCTATCGCTTGGCAGAATGGCAATCTTTCAGCTAACCAACGCCAACAAGCGATCGCTGAATTGAGCAAAGTGCTGAATATCATGCAGGCTCCCAATGCTCGGTTTAACCGTGAACCAGTTGAGCGCGTCCGTAATGCCGTGACTACACTCCGAGGAGTGACACCGTAGTTGGGCGACGAAAGTATAAACGTTCTAGGGGGTGTTATCAATTAAGCCACAAGTCCTCTCTTCTAGAAGAATTCTGAACACAGCCACTTCTATATTCTTCTTGTTCACAAACTATTCACAATCGATTAGTAGCATTTGTTTTAGTCATTAATCACGCTCTGTTGCCCTTCCAAACCTAATCTGGGAGGGCTTTTTTATACCAAGCTTCCAACAAAGCCTGATCAACTTTAGAGCTTCTGCCCTCTGCCTTCTGCTATACATGATGCTTAGCTCGAATCGCTAGAGCGATCGCTAACCAATTAATTTAAAGATTAATGTACCCTGAGGAATCTAATTAATTGGGGTTGAGAGAGTTACTGAACACCCGCCCGTTTGGGTTTTAAGGTTACATTGACACCTTCACTCGATTGTTGCAGTACTAGTAAAGGGGTTGGTTTTGCCTTTTGATCCCAACGAATTAAAACAATGCGACCTTGAATGGTTGGTTGCCAACTATCTTGATCGTCTTCTGGGCTAAGAAATGTCTCAATACAGTCAATAATCTGACTAATTGTTGCAGAGGTTGCTTGCGTGGGTAATTTCATCAATCTGATTTGAATGCGAAACAAGACTCGTAGAGTACGTTTTCCCCCGCTTTCTGTTTCGTACATCACATCAAATATTTCATCCACTTGGCGCCCTGTCGTACTGGCAATACCAATCGCTGTTTTATTTCCCTGATTCGGTCGAAGCGCTACACTGATTAACTGCTTGACCTTAATTTTGATTTGGTTGACTACTGCAAAGTGAAACACCTCTTCATCCATACGCATTCTGAGGTAGTCCAAATTGAATTCACGAGAGTGAACCAAATCTGGATTGCTTTCCATCTTCCGGATGGTATTTAGAGCGAGCTTTAGCTTTTTTTGAAGGTCTGTGATTTTAAACTGCTCATATTTGAGCTTCTTTGCCATATCGTTGTATTTCAGCTTTCCGTACACCGCTAAACCAATAAGTATTAAGGCAAGACTAATAGAGACATACATCCAGATTTGCCCAGAAGGACGGGATTCTGGTGGACTCACGGGCGACGATGAGGGTTGCGACTTAACCGGAGCTTGAGCTAATACAGATTTTATAAGAAGGTTAGAAGTGGGCATAATCACTACTAGCTAGAACGCTGCATCTTTTTTTTAGAATGCACTTTTAGAGTGCATTCTGTGGATTAAAGTCATAGAAAGAAATAGATGAGGTGGAGAAGAGCTAATCGTTGATTAATGAAAGTCAAGAGTTTTAAATGAGACATTCTTAACGATTAACTTATTAATTATTTCTACACCTACCTTAATTTCAGTTTCGCCACCTTGCACGGTAACTTCGTGCGTCAATATGACATAAGTTGGGAAATTTAACATAGCGACCCAAGCCACCGGGCCACCAAGGTTCAAGTGACCAATAAAGTTGATTACCAGTCAAACCCTCACAGAGAAAGTCCATTGCATCTCCAACTAAATGACGGCTGTAAATAGCTCCTCCAACAGCGCGATTAATGGCAGGTGGACGATACCAACTTGTGATGATAAAGGGTCGCCCAATGCGATCGCGTGCCCGTTGCGCGAGTTTGGCAATGCGAACCATTGCATCAACTGTTGCTTGGTTAGGAGGCATTCGTGTACCACCATGGGTTGCCTCTGCCCAAGTAAAGTTACCATCAGGAATGATTGAGGCAGATAGTTGAATGTTTTGTGGTGTCCAACGGGCAGGACGCTTGGGAATCACTACAGGTAAAGGTTTCGGTGCCGCCTCTTTTGACTTGCGGCTAGCTTCATTCAGACGTTTTTGGTCTTCTAGTAAGCTAGAAATCGTCTGATTTCTGGTCGGTAAATTGCGCCAGAGTTGGACAAGGCGGATTAAAGCTTCTCGTTGGTGGTCACGTTCTTCATATGACCCAGGTACACGCCGCATAAAGGTTAGGAGTTCTCGATCTAGCTGAGTCGCCAGCTTGAGCATTGCTGTTTTGTCAGTGGTGCTAGTATTGAGCAGCTCTGGATTAATCCCTAGAGTTGTCAGCACACTAGCACGAGAATCGAGTTGTCGCCAGAGCCGAAACATCTCCGTGAGGGCATTTCGTTGACTGCCTTGCCCTTGATAGTACTCAGGAAGGCGTTGGACGAAGGCAACCAAAGCGGGATCGATGATCCGGAGGTTTTCCTCTGGGGAGGTGTTGGTTTTTAGAGAAGCGATCGCTTCTTCCCGTGTCCGCAACTGGCGCCATAATTGGGTCATGCGAATCAGCGCCTCTCGTTGCTGAGGATATCCCCCATAGTTAGCAGAAAGCCGCTGCACAAATTTCTTGAGTGGAACGTCCAACTGGGACTCATCGCTACTCGCTGCACTAACTTGAGTGGCAGGAACCAAAGATGCGATCGCAGCTTCACGAGTATCGAGTTCCCGCCAAACACGCACCGCTTCGAGTAACGCATCCCGTTGAAAAGGCAAGCCAGTGTAATACTCCGGAATTCGATCCACTAAGGTTAGAAGCGCTTTATCCAGATAGGCAAGATTTTGGGGTAAGCCTTGAGCTTTGAAGTCAGTTTCAAGGTCAGCCAAATAAGCTTTCAAGAGTTTATCAAAGTTAGACGCTTCTAAACGTGCAGTTGTTGGCTCATTAGCTGGTGGTGCATACCCTTTCGCAACGCTTTGAAGAAATTGGTCAGCGTAACGACCTTGCTCAGCTTGCCATATATCCCCAGCTTTCCAATCTTGAGCCACTAAACTATCGGTAAGCGAGCGGATAGCATTCGCTGCATATTGCACCTGTTCTGGGAAAGTGTTGACTTGCGCCAGTGGAACACGATTAGCTGGCGAGATACCCAAGCCAGTTTCTCCATCTGAAAGCGAAGGTGCCGCATGGGCTTGATAAAGTGCTGCCAGAATCGGCTTGTGAATACCCGCTCGTTCGGCTTCAATCAGGTAGTAATAATTGCGTTGGTCTGGTGAGAGTGTTGCCATGGCAGATTGTAAGAACCCAACTCCTATCCAGTTTGATTGATTACTTCGTTTATAAACCTGAGTGTTTTGTCAGTCGTCTTCCCGATGGCTAGATGACCATCGGTTAGTAGTCAGTCGTCAGTAGCAACAGACAACAGACAACAGACAACAGACAAAAAGCGACAACTTATGTACGAAGTGAGTTCGCCGGACTTGATGTTACAGCACTCATTACACAATAATCTATGCCTTTTGCACCGATTGAGCAGGGAATAACAAACAATTGCTTTAAAAATCTTCGTCTGATTGCCTCAGACATGGATGGTACGCTAACGCAGCAAGGCAAATTTCGGGCAAAGTTGTTTCAAGCCTTTGAGGATTTAAGTACAGCAAATTTACCAGTGCTAATTGTTACAGGTCGTTCAGCCGGATGGGTGAGTGGACTGGCGACTTACTTACCGATAGTGGGAGCGATCGCAGAAAATGGAGGACTATTTTATCCCACTGACAGTGATCACGCGATCGCCTTAACACCCATACCTGACTTAATCGCACATCGACAACAGCTAGAGGTTGCTTATCAACAACTCAAGTCAGAATTTCCTGATATTCAAGAATCAACTGACAATCGCTTTCGCCTGACTGACTGGACATTTGATAATCACAACCTGACACCCCCTCAACTAAAACACTTGGGGAATTTATGTCATTCAATGGGTTGGGGTTTTACCTACAGTTCTGTGCAATGCCACATCAAACCAGTCTCCCAAGACAAGGCAACGGCTCTGATGCAGGTACTAGGTGACTATTTCCCTCAGTACACACCAGAGCAAGTGCTAACTGTGGGTGATAGCCCAAATGATGCCAGTCTATTTAATCCTCAACTATTTCCCCTTTCTGTTGGTGTTGCCAATGTCTTGGATTACGCTAATGAACTCAGTTATCAACCCGCTTATGTTACCAAAAAAGGTGAAGGAGAAGGGTTTTGTGAATTGGCACAGTATTTAACTAATTCGTTAGATTCCTGATTGAGATAGGGTGTGTGGTTCAAATCCCCGACTTCTCCGAGAAATCGGGGATTTCGGGTTCAGAACCTGCTTCGCCCTTACAGAAGTTTGCTGCTAATTTTGGCTAGTCCCAAAGTACAGGCGGCTTAATTCTTCCAGAGAAACATCCGTTTCCGCTTGGGGATTGAGAAAGTAGCTATGAATGGGAAGGAGTTCTGCTGGACGGCGTGCGGTGGGTGAGGACACAATCTCCTTAATTAAGTTCAAGTACTCGTTTCCTGCGGCTTCCCAGGTATAGCAATTGAGTACATGCTGCTGACCACACTGGGCAAAATGCTCCCATTCTTGGGCATTGCAGAGCAACCGCTCTAATCCTCGCACAATATCAGCCGTGTCTTCTGGGTCAACTAGCACACCGTATTCCTTGTCGCCCTCTCGCAGACTCTCGCTGAGTCCTCCGTTTTTAGTTGCAACTACGGGTAACCCAGCCACGGCAGCTTCTAAGGGCGCAAGACCAAAGGGTTCAAAAAGTGACATTAGTGCAAATACTGAGCGGCGTTGGCTCATAAAGCGATAAGTTGCCGCAAGTGCGCCTTGATCAGGAACGCAAAAGGCACTGATTTTACCCCATAAGTTTTTCTCGTTCACAATCTCGCGGATGGGAGTCAATACGGTGCGTTCGACTTGCTCATCTTTGACTGGCTCACGTAGAGGGTTGTGCAGTCCAGCCGTAATCAGTACAAGATTGGCTTGTTCCTGAATTGTCTCACTCTGAGCGTAGGCTTGCACCAAACCTAGGGTGTTTTTCTTGGGAGATAATCGACTGGAGGCAAGAATCACAGGTAACTCCCGGCGTGACTCAGAAATATCCCGCGCTAAGCGCTCCTGAATTAGCTGATAGGTTGCTTCTTCATTGTGGGAGCGAGCCTTTGCACCAAAAACCGATGGCTCTACGCCTGGTGGAATTAAGGCAAAGCGAACATCGTTGTTTACATCAATGGCTCCCTGATAAGCAGGATGATTGTATTGCCCAAAACGTTCCTGTTTGAACGTACTGGTGATGTTGACGGCTGAACGATTCATACTCAACCGTTCAGCAAGTAGGCGGCGGCTAAAATAGTAGTATTCGTTGATCTGAGCGAGATTTTCTGGAGTGACGTGCAGTTTATCCATTTTCTGAGCACCAAGGGAATGAGCGGTGAACGTGAAGGGCACTCCTGTCTTATCCTCAATCAGCACACCACACAGTCCTCCATCCCCGTAGTGGGTGGTCATAGCGTCTGGTAAACGACCTTCTCCTTGATAGAGTTTCAGGATGTTGGGCACCCAATCGGTAACGAGATGAGGCCACAGTAACTCTTTACGCAAAAATTCTTTTGGCCCTGCGGGTAAGCGAATGATACGAACATTCTCCACATCTGGGTAAGTATCAAAGGTTTGAGCAAACTCAGGCCAATCTGGATCAATGATTTGGCGAGTCAGAATATCAACTTTATGTCCCTTACGAGCGATCGCGATCGCGACTTCCTTAACATAAACTAGCTGTCCCCCAAAATCGGCGTGTTCTGTTATGTAACTGTCCTGTGCATCGAAGTTGCCCTGCGGGTTGAGAAATCCAATATGCATCGCCCGATTCCTAATACGGCTTCATCCTGTCAGGTAGCTTACCGCTTAGGGTATAAATTTTAGCGACAAGTTAGCTAAATCCTGATAGTTGGGACGGGGGATTTATAGGTAGTAGACGTTAGGCATCACGAGCAATAAATAGCCAATAGCCGATGACACTCTGCATTAAACGTCATTGCAGTAGTTCCTGCCCTCGATAGGGTGCCAATATTCATACCGAAACCTGCAAAAACGTACAAGACGAGACTTATTTCATTCCTTTAAGCTGCATAAGAGCTACTGTCGAACAACTCTTCTAGATAACGATGACCTCATTAGTGCGTGAGCAAGTTAAGTTTTGGCGTATCCAAGACTGCGGCAATCTTGAAATGATGCGTGCTACCTACGTCAATCATTCTTTTGCTCGGCATACTCATGAAACGTTTGGTTTTGGCATCATCGAGCAGGGGGCAACAACGTTCCCCTATCAAGGTACTGCCCATGTTATCCCAGCAGGTAACATCCTGATCATCAATCCAGGAGAGATTCATGCAGGTCACGCCGCGATTCCTGAGGGCTGGACATACTGGATGCTCTACCCTGATGCAACCTTGTTCCAGAATGCTATGTACCAAGTGAGAGAGGAGCGAGTAGATTTGCCTTACTTTCCCATACCAAATCTTCGGGATGAAGATTTAGCTCAAGTTATCCGACGACTCCTCATGACGTTGCAAGGAGCATCTAGCCTTCTAGAGCGAGAATCTCGCCTCATTTGGACGCTAACTCATTTGATTACTCGTCATGCCTCGGCTCGACCTGCTGTACCCCCTGTGGGCTACGAACACCAGGCAGTCAAACAGGTGCAGTCATACTTGGAAGAACACTACTTTGAGAGCGTTTCACTCAAACAGCTAGCCCGCCTTGCCAATCTCAAACCTCTGCGGCTGCTTCGCGTATTTCGTAAGCAGGTTGGTCTACCCCCTCATGCTTACCTCACCCAAGTCCGCATCTTCCGGGCAAAAGCGCTTTTGTCTGTGGGATGGCTGGCAGCAGAGGTAGCTCAGGAAATAGGCTTTACCGACCAAAGCCATTTTACTCGTCACTTTAAGCGCTTCACTGGCATCACGCCAGGTCAGTATCAAATAGCTTGCAAAAACGTACAAGCTAAAGATAATGCGGCTTCTTAAGATGGTGTTTTGACAAGAGGAGTGACGGCTTTTACTACTTGATTCTTTAGAAACATCCTCAAGTGCAGAACAGCTTCAATTGCAGAAAACTAGTAGAGCTATACTTCAATGCAATCTCCAAGCTTTTTTCTTTTTCTCACAACCGCAGTGTTGATGATTGCCACACCTGGCCCTGATCTGATTTACATCATTACACGAGGAATTGCACAGGGACGCCAAATCGCGTTGCTCTCAACTGTAGGGGTTTGTGCAGGTTACATTGTGCATACTATTTTCGCCGTGCTTGGACTCTCAGCACTGGTGCAATCTTCAGCAGGGGTATTTGAGATGATTCGATATGCGGGTGCAGCTTACTTACTGTATCTCGGTATCCGAACCCTGCGGAGTAAGCAACATCTCATTCTTAAGCCAGCAGAAGTAAAACCTACTAAGAAAAGCCGGATTGTTTGGCAAGGCATCATTACCAGTGTATTGAATCCCAAGGGAATTCTATTCTTCATGGCGTTCTTACCACAGTTTGTGAATCCATATCTGGGCAGAGTGGTGGCACAGATGTTTGCACTCGGATTAACTTTCACTGTGCTGTGTTTCTTGATTTACGGAACAGTAGGTTATTTTGCCGGAAGTTTAGGAAACCGATTAGCAGGGCATGCAAGATTTGCTGACGTGTTGCAGTGGATTACAGGTACTGTGCTAGTTGGGCTAGGCTTGCGGCTTGCTCTACCAGAACACAAGTAATTTTCTTGGGCTTGCAGGTATTTTCCAAAAGAAACTCTTCTAGTTTCAGGGGAAAGGCTTATGAGGTTGCTACGTCATGGTTGTAGTACCCACAACGCTCTTGAATTGATGCGATCGCATTGAGTATCGTACTCAGTTCATAGTTATCCGTTGTTGTGTAGAGCATTTGGCGAAGCTGAGCAAGTAATTTCGGGCTACCAATCTTCCCTAACGCTTCGGCAGCCGTGTAGCGCACTCGACTATCTGAATCATTCAACGCTTGCTCTAGTGCCATGACAACCCTCTGGATACCAATTGAAGCTAACGCTGAGGCAGCCATCCAACGCACCCAGGAGTCTTCTGCTCTTAAAGCTTCCTCCAATGCCACGATTGCTGCCTCAGTTCCCTTAGAACCCAATGCATAAACCGCTTTTCCTCGAAAGTCTGAGTCTTCATCATCCAAAACAACGCGCAGTGCAGCTACGGCTGTTTCAGTACCAATATTCCCTAAGGCTTTAACCGCACTTAAACGCACATTCGAGTCTTCGTCATTCAAAGCAACACGCAGCGAGGCAACGGCTGCCTCACTACCGCTGTTTCCTAGCGCATAGGCAGCCCGACGACGAACATCAGAGTCTTCATCTCTCAACGCACTCCGCAAGGCTGCCACAGCTACATCTGTGCCAATCTTTCCTAACGCCTCAGCGGCTCTGCGACGCACCCAAAAGTCCTCATCGTACAAGGATTGGCGCAGTACAGTGACACCTGCCTCAGAGCCGATATTCCCTAGCGCCTCAGCCGCTTTCTCACGCACCTCAAAGTTTTCATCGCCCAATGCTTCTTGCAGCGCCGCCACCCCCATCTCTAAGCCAATTTTTCCTAATCCGTAGGCAGCACTCAAACGTACCCAAGAATCTTGATCAGTTAAGGCTTGCTGCAAGGCGGCTACTGCTGTTTCTGTGGCAATTCTCCCCAATGCCCAAGCCGCAGTTCTCCGAACATAGGAGTCTTCACTGCTCAAAGCTTGTTGTAATGAGGTTACCGCTGCCTCAGAGCCAATATACCCTAACGCCTCAGCCGCTGTTCTGCGAACCGAAGAGTCTTCATCTTGCAAAGCAATGAGTAATGGCGCTACTGCTGCCTCAGCGCCTGTAGAACCTAGCGCTTCAGCTGCTTTCTCACGCACTCGATGGTTCTCGTCATTTAACGCTTGTTGCAGAACTGCCACGGCTGCCTCTGTGCCAATACTGCCTAATGCTAGTGCTGTTCTTCCACGCACTCGATAGTCTGAATGAGTCAAAGCAAGGCGCAGTGCAGCAACAGCGGATTCAGTGGCAATCGAACCCAGTGCCGAGGTTGCTTTTCCCCGAAAATCATAGCTGTCATGGTTTAGCACTTGCTGCAAGGCTGCCACGGCTGCATCGGTGCGGATATGACCTAATGCCAAGGCAGCACTCTCACGCACCTGATAGACTTCATCATTGAGAGCTTGCTGCAACACGGCTACTGCTGCATCCGTGCGGATTTGACCTAAAGCGGAGACAACTCTCTCCCGAAAATTAGGACTTTTATGATTTAGAGCTTGCTGTAAGGCAGCTACGGCTGCATCTGTTGCGATCGCACTTAGTGCCAACGCTGCACTCTCACGTACCTGATAGTCGTTATCGTTCAAGGCTTCTTGCAGCACTGCCACACCTGCCTCACTGCCAATTTGCCCTAACTCATAGGCAACCTGCGTCCGAACTTCTGAGTCTTGCGCCCTCAAGGCTTGTCCCAGCGCTGCCACAGCCGCTTCACTACCGATTTTTCCTAACGCAGAGGCAACTTGGGAACGAAATCGAGAATTTTCATCGTGCAAAACTTGCAGCAGTTGTGGCACCGCGCTATCTGAGCCAGTGCTACCCAATAGCCGAATTTTCAGCACTTCAGGAAGCTCTAGTGCCACCAACAAGTCTACCGTTGCTGCCTGAAACTCCGGTTTTACAGCTCCTATTAGTCTTGCCCCAAGGCAGAAATCTACATCAAGGGCTAGCTTTACCACTCGCAGTACCTGAGATTTGTCGTCCAGCAACGGCAAAATCAGGGATAGAGGTTCTGTCCATTGCAGAGCATTCAAATACTCCTGTTTGAGCTGCTCGTCACTGAGATGAGGTAGCTGTTGGAGGAGGCTTTCTGCGGTTTCGGATTCCTGAAGCTGCTGATGCTGAAATTCCATCGGGTTGCGGTTTCAATTCTGATAGCTCTAGGTATGCGATCGCGCTCCCTGTGTTCTCCTAGCGACATATCACGCCCTGATCCTAGCAACACCTAGCTGACTCTGCTTACAAAGATAGTTCAAAATGCGATCGCTTGAAGATTCGATCCGTCAAAACACTATAAAGATGGTGCTTTTGATGTAATTCCTGCTCTTGATGAATTGCCTGAAGATTTTGAACCTCTACATAACTTGCCCTTAAATGAAAAATAGCAAGAAAAAGTTCACAATTTATTAGGGACTGGGAACGGCGATTGGGAATGCTTGCCCAGAATTCCCTTCCAAATCCCAATTTCCTATCCCCAACGCTTAAAACTCACAAGCCTTATTTTCCATTGACCTGCTTATTCATAATCAATGCTGTAGGATTTAAAAAATGCAAGCAAGTGAAATTCGGCTCAACAAGATAACGAGAGAATGGGTCATTTATTCACCCAGTCGGCGCAAACGTCCTCAGGATTTTCAGAAAATTAGTCGAGCTAAGGAATTACTACCAGACACAGAAAAAAAATGTCCCTTTTGTCCCGGCAATGAACACATGTCGGACGCGATTGTTCTGGAGATGCTGAATCGAGAGCAAAGTTTTTGGCAAACCCGCGTCGTCCCTAACAAATATCCGGCATTAACGCCTGATAAACATATCTGCCGCTCATCTGAAGGGATTTATCTCTCTATGCCCGGTTATGGCAGACATGAAGTAATTGTTGAAAGTCCCGATCATCACCAAAACATCGCCACAATGCCACAAGAAGCTGTGGAGATTCTCATTGAAACCTATCACAGGCGCTACATCGAGCTGATGCAGGTGCATGAGAATATGATGGCGATCATCTTTCGCAATCATGGACAGCAAGCGGGTGCGTCTTTGGAGCATCCTCATTCTCAAATCATTGTGACAGGAATGGTTCCCCAAAATCGCCGTTGGCGGGAGGAAGAGGCGCAGCGCTACTTTGATAAATGGGGACGGTGCGTGTATTGCGACATCTTAGAATTTGAGCTGCAAAACAGTAGGCGAGTTGTTCAAGAAAATCAATCGTTTCTTGCCTTTGTCCCATTTGCGGCTGAGGTGCCTTTTGAAACTTGGATTATGCCGAAGAATCATCAGGCAGATTTTGGCAGTATCTCTCTTCAAGAAAAATTAGATTTTGCGCTGATCTTGAAGAACGTTCTTGCTAATTTGTACGAAAAGTTAAATGACCCTGATTACAACTACGCGATTAACACGGCTGCCCGCTACAAAGCCGAGGAACCCCAAGTACACTGGTATTGCCAAATCCAACCTCGACTGACAACAGACGCTGGTTTTGAGTTGGGTTCAGGGATTAGGATTAATCCCTCCCTGCCAGAAGTAGACGCTGACTTTTTAAATGCATGATTAGGAGTCTGTATTGAAATGGTTCAAGTCTGTCCATTGTTGGTTTCTCGTAATTCTCCGAACTGTTACCGATAGCAAACCAATAAGGCTGCCATTTCTACTGCTCTAAGTTCATGCTTGCCTTCAGTTCCAGAGAAGTCTGCAAGGATTTAGCCTTTGCCTCTAGGGTAATAAGTCCCGCACAGTTAAGCAACCAATTTCTTGTCCCTCGATCACAACAGCAACTTCATCCGACAGGCTGTAATCTTGGCGCTGCTGATAGGTTGGTACATCTGCTAAGTCGGTAGGTTCTGTGTAAACTTCTAGTTTTTGTTCGGGAAGGTTAACGATCCAATAAACGGGAATGCCTGCACGGGCGTAAAGGCGTTTTTTGGACGTTCTATCTCGTTCTAGCGTAGAGTCTGCAATTTCAACGATTAAGGCTAAATCTTGGGAACCCGGATGGCGATCGAGATAATCACGAGTATTGCCTCGAACCACGACGACATCAGGTTCTGGCTCACTATCGTCTAGAGTAATGGGTTCTTGGGCATCTACATACCATCCCTGTGGCACAATCTCTTCCAATGCACTTCGAGTCAGTTTTGTTGCAGCACGGTGTGGTGGATTTTTCGGCATTTTATGAATAATCCACCCTTCAAGCAGTTCCACTGGATCGTCGTCGGTTAGAATACCCAGGCGAATCATTTGGTGGTACTGAGCAACACTGAAGCGCCAAACTGGTTCGGTTGGCACAGCCATTTGCGTGAAGTTTGGTACGTTGGGTTGAGTGGAGACAGACACAGAAATGTACTTGCCCTCTACTTTTGCCCTTTATCGTAGCACTGCGACTCCCTCGACTTGTTCCTTCAGTTGGTCTGTGGCGATCGCATAATCTCTATCAACATCCAATAACCCAAGGTAATTTTAGGATAAAAGACTGTAAGCTCTATCAATAGGTTGCCTATGCCTGCCCTAGACATCTATCACGATGCTATTTAGAGACTTATCGAAGGATTATCAAGAGTGTTCTTGAACCTTACACTAAAATTCCATACGCTCATGGAGAACTTACTTGTAAAGCAGTTTTTGATGAAGTAGCCGATAGCTATTTATTGATTACTCTGGGTTGGGATGCGGCAAGGCGTGTTCATGGGTGCCTTGTTCATCTTGATATTATCGATAGCAAGATTTGGGTGCAGCGAGATGATACAGAAGATGGCGTGACAAACGATCTGGTTGCTGCGGGAATTCCTAAAGACAGAATCGTTTTGGGGTTTCATCCACCGGATGTGAGGCAGTATACAGGATATGCTGTGGCGTAGCTGTCTCGTCCCCCTCCGAACGCTCCTATCTCTACAGTTGTTGCTGATAAAAATTATAAGGAGTGAAAAAAGGGCGATCGCCTTTCCACTAATTGGACAAGAGCGATCGCACACCTATTGGATTAGAATCACTGCCTCTTCTGCTTTAGTATTTAGAGCTTTCTTTAACTCTTGCCCAACCTTCTCAATCAGGTTATCAAAAGCTTCTCGATTCTCTGTCAATTGTTTCCTGAGAACTTCCTCTATCTCCGGTTTTATCCTCTCGCTGATATCGTCGATCTTGCTGTCGTTCAAAAAACTAGAACGAGTCCAACTGGGGATATCCACCTTTTCCTTGATTGCCTGTTGAACTTTGCTTCGAGTTAGCTCCACTCCTGCGGCAAGAACTGAGACCCCATAGATTAGCACGATAGGCCAGGTCAAGTGTCCGGTTAGGATCAGAGCGATGATGCTTCCGATAGTGCCACCACCAATCACGACATTGACGATAAAGGCCACAGTATCCGCAAGGATAGCGTCTCCAATCGACAGATCAGCATTTACCATACCAGGGTCGATACCTTCCTCGAACCTTAAGCTGCTTCTGGGTATCTGGAACTTTCGGCAAATTGGGTCGGTTTCTTGAGCCAAGTCGGGTTGGATTTTGCTGTTAAACCAAGTGACGGATTTATCTTTGATGATCTGCTGAGCGCGATCGCTTTTGAGCCACTGCTCTGCGCCACCCTTCATCGAGCTTTCCAAGTCACCTAAAGTCCGTATTTTGTTCTTTTGCCAGTCTCTCAGACCTGGTTTGACTGCGTTTTCAATCAAACTCTCTGACAGTGGTTTGGTCAACAGTTCGATTAACTCTGGGATATGTTTCTCGATGATCTCGTTCAGCTTCTTTGAGTCAAACAGTTGATTGAGTTCTTCTTTAAATGCCGCCGCCCGCAAATCCCATCGTCCTACCCGCGCTAGACCAAGTGCAATACACCGTTCAGGTTCTGGGTCAGGGCGAACCTGAGTTTCCGGTTCTGGGAAGATTTCCTCGCAAATCTCACGAGTGAACTTCATGCGCGAGGCACCACCAGTCATCAGCACAACTTTCGGCACAATCCCTTGTTTGACTAGCTCTTCCTTTGCCTCATTTACTGCCTCACGAAAGGATTCAATCCAACTCTTCTGTCCCAGTTCAACTAAGGGTTGAGTCAAGATCTCCTCCATGACCAATCTGTTGACTTGGGAAATAAAGAAAATCTGTTCGTTGATCGACTCGAAGCCGCGTGCAAATGTTTGCGGATGGCTATATAGCTGTTCGTTAGAAAAATAGTCTTCCTTGGCTTTGCGGCAAGCTATTTCACAACGCGCTTGGTGATGCGGATAGTCTTCAAAGACTCGTTCGAGTAACGCTTTCTCCTCGTGCTTGGCGAGAGTCTGAGCAAAAATTGCCTTATCAATCAGGGATGCTCCTAGAGTGTTTCGCCCAAAATCCATGGGTATCTCATGCAAGGTCTTGACCAGGGTAAAATCTGTAGTTGAAGAGCCAATATCGACGATCAGCACTGATGATCTGAGTTTGTCATAGTCGAGCTTACCCGCTTCCTTGGCTTGCATGAAAGCCGCCCGCGACTCTGGTACAACACTCAGTATGGTAATGCCAGCTTCCTTAAGTAGCTTTTGGTATTCCTCGCGATCGCTAATTGACCATCCTGAAGGACACCCAACGTAAAATTGACTGGTTTCCCCACCTTCAATCTGTTTGCTTTCTTTTAAAAGGCGGTAGTAGGTTTCCAGAAAACTGCGGATTGTCTTTCTGTAATTTGGATCGTTGTTTGGTTTTTCTTTAAAAGAGATTTTGAGATGGGTAACGCCAGCTTGGATTAACGCCTGTTCTCCGACCAGATAGCCGAGTTCTGGATGCCAGCCAATCGCTGTGATTTGAACCTTCTTATTATTAATCTCAAGCATCTCTGGAGGCTCGATACTCTCTACTCTCGCCTTCGCTACGGCGGTTTCACCATGTCCCAGATCAAACCCGATTGTTTCTAAAACTGACCTACTCATTCTTTCCCCTAACCCTTTACTTGCAAGGGAAATACTGGGTACATCCTAATTTTGCAAGAATCTTCATGGTGTAGGCATCTTGCCTACGCCATATCCCCAGATAGTCGAGGCACCTATCTGTATGGATTGATGAAAATGGGATGTCAAAACACTTTTTCAATAAAAACGTTGATGTTCTTCCATAGCCGTGATGATAGGACACGCTACTCTCTCGCCTCAGAGTACGCAGGTTCAATCACTCGCCCCCGCCGAAGTAGGCGATCGCCTTTCACTAAGGCAGGACTTATCGTTACGTAGTCTTTCGCAGAGCGATCAATATTTGGCTCGAAGTCAAAATACTGGTGTCCACTCTGTTCATCATCGGGTCGGTAAATCTGAGCGCGAATTCCTTGCTCCATTAATATCTGTGGCAACAGTTTAGTTAGTTCAAGTGCCATCTGAGATTTCCCCAGAAATGACGCACCCATCAGCCTCTGAACAAGATTCAAGAGTTCTGGCAGTTCTTCTATTCCACTTGCATCAAGCGGTTTGTTCACTTGTTCAGTCGAAGTGACGGCAAGATCAATAGTATTGAGTGCATCACCAAGATTATCTAGAAGGACTTTGCTATCGATTTGCACAATAGGCTGAGGCACTTGTACAGGTTGAGTTGAGGTTGCACGGTTTTCCTGGTTGCCCTTGTCGAGTTGGAGTACAACTTCCAGTCCTACAAGCACTACCGTTAACAAGATAGCCATCCAAGCTCCAGGGGTATCTTGAGTCAAGGAGAACAATGAACCTAAGATGCTTAGGCTAATTAGTCCCTGGAGGATTTTCAGGATTAAGCTGTTGGAGGGAAGTCGTCTGGCTTGGTTACTAATTTGCTGAGGATCTGGTTGTGAAATCCTCGTCTCGTTGGCAGCCGTGAGGGTGCCTATGGACTGCCGTAGTGTGTCCAGGAAAAAGGAAGCCAGACGTACCTGAGCGATACTCAGTTCGCCGATATAATTCCGCTCAAGATCATCGAGTCGGTTCTGAACCAGCTTAACGACCTGTTCTGGGTTGTTTGCCTTCTCAATCTCTGTCTCTAGTTTGCTCCGTTCTTTGTCAAAAAGTGTCAATAGTGTTTTCATTGCGTGCCAATACTTCAGCGTTGCCCAAAGGCGGAATGATGGGGTGTATAACTCCAGTTTCGCGTAAATGCTGAAGTGAGTTCACGATGTTCGAGTTTTTTATAGCTGTCGCTACAAATGTTAGGACATTAGCGGGAGATTGCGTTTCTGAGAAGTGAGCCGATTTGACCCAAAGCTGACCGCTCTCAAGCTGACTGCTGATTGCTATATCACTGCCTCGGTTGGTTGCCACAAGTTAGGCAAGCTTCCATCAGCAGGATTAAGGGTTGACCACAATACACACAACCCCCGTGGAGAGACTGATTCACTTGGTCTTTGGGTAACTCACGACACTTCAGACATCCCCAAAACTCATCCTTACTTTTAACAGCAAATTGCTGACACTTTGAACACCGTTCAACTTTCCAAGAAACGTTACACATTGATTTAGGACAGATAGGACACGCGCCGCCTGTTCAAAATCCAGTCTTACTCGGCTACTGCAATGGCGTATGGTTGCGATCGCCTTGTGTATCTGAGCGGATTATGACTAAGCCAGCACCGCCAGCTTGGCACATTTTTTTGCCATCTGTCTTTAGGTAGATTTATTCTGAAGCCGAGTAAGTATGAGATTGCTTGGTTAAAAGAGAAATTCCTTTTCCCCTTCTTCTTTACCCTCTCCCCAATATCAATTCAATGACCCATAAAAACCTCTATTGCTTAGACGTTAAGCACTGGCGAAGCCTTAAGAGACTTAGTGTTTGACCAAGATTTAATGGCAACAGAGATATGCCTTCTAAGCGGGACTGCACCCAACCGTCACCCCAGTACCATTCGTGATAACCATCAATTCCTTGACTCAATAGCAGACGTAAGCAGTTGGATTGGGCAACCTCTACACGGTGTTGAATTGCCACGGGACCTGTCCATGTCGTAAAGGTTAGTCCTGGATGAAGTTGTTCTGGTAGTCCTTCTGAGAAGCGCTGGAGCCACAGCCATTGACGTAGCTGCTGAGAATGCAGCAGATTTTCGCGGATAACTGTTTGTGGTGCTTCTACTTCAATGCGGAGATAGCTTTGTTGAAAGGTTCCTAGCATGTATATCTAAAGGGGGTCATTTTCCGTCAAGTGAAATCTTTTGGGATGCGAAAATAATGGGTCTGGTAATCTATTTCCTGCATTCCTTCATGGTATCCCAAGCCTTCTTAACCGTTGATGACCAACCGATTACGTTGGCGAGAGCCTTGCCGTATCTTCAAACAGCTGGAAAGCTTAAGCCTTTTATCGCAGATGTTGTCCGCCAGTACGTTATAGAACAAGAATTACAAACCCGCCAAGATCTAGACGTTAATCCTGCACTCATTGAGACAGAGGAAGTTGCGTCTCTACACACTAGACCTCTTGCAAAAGTCGATGGATGCCTACAGACTGAAGTCTGAGGCTATACAAACTAAACCCACCTACGCGGGTTTTAAGAGTCCGCGCAGGCAGACTACCCTTCGGGAAGGGCTGACGCTCCTAACGTCGCTACCGCTCCGCTAACGCCCAACGTTTTTGTAGCCGAGATTTCCAATTGCCAAGTATTTTTGC
This sequence comes from Microcoleus sp. FACHB-SPT15, assembly GCF_014849525.1. Lineage (NCBI taxonomy): Bacteria > Bacillati > Cyanobacteriota > Cyanophyceae > Oscillatoriales > Microcoleaceae > Microcoleus > Microcoleus sp. FACHB-SPT15. The sequence goes on from NZ_JACJNU010000059.1 coordinate 108,196, forward strand.
AAGAGGTCTACTATGGAGCACTACTATTTCTGGGCAGATCACCAATCTCTTGATGAAAGTAAGTTGCCTGAATACCTATCTATTTTGGGAGCAGGGGAGCAGGGGAGATCTTATGAGGTCTGTATCGCTTCTAGGCTGGCTCTCACGGCGATTGCAGCCGGAGATCTGACGATAAACGAAGATACGCCAGATAGCTGGAAAGCTCACTTGGAAAGTTTAGGCTTCACGAATGTCCTACACAGCTCGACGTAAGCCAAACTCAGACGAGTGTCGCTGGATTCTTAACCGTCCAAATGCACCTGGAATGCACTATTAGCCTATCCAAATCGTCATTAGTTTAGTGTGGCTGAACAGTTGCCTTGTCTGTTTGGTCAGAATAGAGAAAGCGATCGCGTTTGTTTAACACAATGACCTCAACAACAATCAATCCCTATTTAGCAGGCAACTTTGCTCCAGTCGGGGAAGAAATTACCGCAGACAACCTCCAAGTCTTGGGTGAACTCCCGATTGACCTCTGTGGTATGTTTGTTCGCAATGGGCCGAATCCTCAGCTCCTTCCTAGCGGAAATTACCATTGGTTTAGTGGGGATGGGATGCTGCATGGAGTGCTTCTACACAACGGCAAAGCAGAATATCGCAACCGCTATGTCCGAACCCAGAAATTTTTAACCGAGCAGAACGCGGCTAAAGCGATGGGGACTGGGCTTTTGGAACCACGCCAGAGAGATAATTTCAATGACCTTAGCAGGAATACGGCCAACACGGCATTAATCTGGCAAGCAGGGCAACTATTGGCGCTGTGGGAAGGGGGCGAACCTCACGCGATTAAGCTGCCTGAATTAGAAACAGTTGGTTCTTACTCGTTCAACGGCAAGCTGGTTTCTTCAGTAACTGCCCATCCTAAGGTAGACCCCGGTACAGGGGAAATGCTCTTTTTTGGCTACTCGGTACAGCCTCCCTACTTGCAATACAGCGTTGTTTCAGCGTCGGGAGAGCTATTGCGGACGGTTCCGATTGACCTGCCAGAAGCGGTGATGATGCACGATTTTGCCATCACTGAAAATTACACCATCTTTATGGACTTGCCCCTAACTTTTAGCATCGCAAGAATGCAACAGGGACAGCCACTATTAATGTTTGAGCGAGATAAACCGAGTCGCTTCGGTATCCTGCCTCATCATGGTGACAACAGCAGTATTCGCTGGTTTGAGAGTCCGGCTTGCTACATCGTTCATACGCTTAATGCTTATGAAGAGGGAGATGAAGTGGTGCTGATTGGCTGTCATATGACTGCTACTACCATGGGATTATCTCAGGCACCTGATCACCCGAATGCAGATATTCCCCGCCTGTACCGTTGGCGATTTAATCTCAGCACTGGCACGGTTAAGGAAGAGATGCTGGATGATGTCTCTTCAGAATTCCCCCGTATTAATGAACAGCTTTTGGGGCGCAAAACGCGATTTGGCTACACGGCAAAATTAGCACCGGGTCACCCGACTCCGGCATTTGAAGGTTTGATTAAATATGACTTTAGTAGTGGTGCCTCCCAGACTCTGAAATTCGGTTCTCAACGCTATGGCGGCGAAGCGGTATTTGTTCCCCGTCCCGGTGCTGTTGCCGAGGATGACGGCTGGCTGCTGACGTTCGTCCATGATGAGGGTTCCAATACGTCTGAACTGGTGGTGGTCAATGCTCAAGATTTCACTGCTGAACCTGTGGCACGGGTGCTGATTCCGCAGCGAGTTCCTTACGGTTTCCACGGGACTTGGGTTTTTGAGGAACAGTTATCGGTTGCACCGTAGTTGAGAAAATGCGATCGCGCTGTAATTCAACACAAGCAACTTCCTTATCAAATCAAGGCAGCTAAGGTCAGCAAAGGCAATTGCTCCTCATCCCCAAACTCAATTAACAGGCGATCGCTGTTTCTATTGCTTTTTACTGGCTGGACTGACTTGAGCGAGCGCCTTTCCTCTTCAACAAGCTGTTGAAAAAGATTCTACTTAAACCCTCCAAACCCAATCTTGCTCCGAACCTACTGTGAAAGATTTAATGACACTGCTTTCTTTAACTGCTGATAGAACAAGTTGCCCCCACCAAGAGGCGTGACCTACACCGTGAGGATTCCACTCGCCGCTGATATTGAAGACGATCTCGGCTACCGTGTCAGTGGGCCGGGAATGGGTTTGACCCGACCATGTAGAACCGAAGGTTGATGTGTACATACCTGACGACTTATCCCTAAGAATATCAACTTGGGCATTTCTGATGTCGTAGCCATTGCGCTGGTATGACAAACGATAGTAGAAGTCTTGATTGTCCCAACCAATACGAGGGTGAAACGCTTGGATATTCAGCTCAGTTACCACGTCTTCCCACGTTGCTTCTATGGGTGTACGCTCGTGCATATAGGAAGGAGTGTTGCCATTGTGGTAAAGATTGCCACTGTTAGCATAACTCCTTCCTGCCTCGAAAACAGCGACACCGAGAGAAGTAGCGCTGACTGGATCGCTCTTTTGTATCTGCGGTGTTCCAGGTTCACTTTTGATAACGACTCCATCTCTTGCCTGATGGTGTTCCAACGCACGATTGTGTCCTTCAGGAAGCTTGCGCTGAACTGCACCTGTCTGCTGCACCACATGAGTCAACTCATGAGCTGTCAAGTCGGAAATGATAGGAGACTTCCCAGCCCCAAAGTAAATATCATTACCGTGAGTAAATGCCTGAGCACCCAAGTCTTTATTCATCTGAACCGCTTGGCTATCCGTATGTACCCGTACCTGACTGAAATCGGCACCAAAGCGGGGTTCCATGAAAGAGCGCACTTCATTCGATAAAGGACTACCTCTGCCTTTGCTAGTGCTTAGCCGATTCTCCAGGTTGCTACCAGCATCATTGCCACCAGCTTCTGTTACTCGTTGCAGCGATCGCTTCATTTGCACCGGCTCTTCCTCTTCTTCAGGTTTGGGAGCCATCTCTCGTTGAATAGTGGAGCCTGCCAAAGGTTTGGCTTGAAGAGGCTCTTCCTCTTCTTCAGGTTTGGGAGCCATTTCCCGTTGAATGGTGGAGCCTGCTAACGGCTTAGCTTGAACTGGTTCTTCCTCTTCTTCGGGTTTGGGAGCCATTTCCCGTTGAATGGTGGAGCCTGCTAACGGCTTAGCTTGAACTGGTTCTTCCTCTTCTTCGGGTTTGGGAGCCACTTCACGTTGAATAGTGAAGCCTGCCAATGGTTTGGCTTGAACTGGCGCTTCCTCTTCTTCAGGTTTGGGAGCCATCTCTCGTTGAATGGTGAAGCCTGCTAAGGGTTTGGCTTGGACTGGCTCTTCCTCTTCTTCAGGTTTTGGTGCCATTTCTCGTTGAATGGTGAAGCCTGCTAACGGCTTAGCTTGAAGAGGCTCTTCCTCTTCTTCGGGCTTGGGAGCCATTTCCCGTTGGACAAGTGGGGTGATAGAGGCAGCCAGAGGTTTGGTTTGCAGCTTCTCTTTTTCTTCTTCTGGAGCCATCTCCCGTTGAACTGAGTGCTGATTTGCAGGTGCAGCCATGCTCATTACCTGCGCTGCCGTTTGGTCTGCTTCCTGCTCGTACTTGTCTCCAGGCGCTCCTATGGCAAGTTTGGGCTGAATTACTGCTGGCGTGTCGCCCACCTGTACCTGACCGAAGTTGTGACCAAAACGGGTGGCTCTCTCAAGTTGGGTCTGTAGGTCTGGTGTTTCCTGCTGCTGAGAAGGTACTGCTGCTGGGTCAGCTTCATCTTTGAAAGGGCGCTGCTGGAATATGCTGATTGGCACGGATGTGGAAGAGGAACTCGATGGAGCTTTTTTTTGGATATGCTGTCGGGTGTGCATTTTCTCAGTCCTCCCTTACGGCTTGTACCAGCAGTGCGTCAATTTCTTGAGTTTTTTTGGAACTTGATACGATAGTAGTCTTTTTTAATTCGAGTTACTCTAGTTCAAAAGTCGAATTTAGCGATCGCATCATCTCCCCAACATTCAACGAGTTACAGCTAACGGCCCAACAGGTTTTTGCAGCAGGGAATTACTCTGGCTGACTTTCGATTTGTGTGATCGCATCCTTAGGCTCTACATCACCATAAATGACAGACATAATCCCAGGCAAGTATTCATCCATCATCGTCACGTTGGCATAAACCAATCGTTTAATCAGTGCTGAACTGAGAGTGTCGCCATCAACATCAATACTGGTCTTGTAGCGAACTTCCCCATCAGCAAAGTCTAGTTCAAAGTTGCCGATAATCATGCCTGAATTGGCTCTAGTCAAAAATTCTGCCACAGCCAGCCGCTTGTTTTCTGGGGCGTTGACGGGGCAAATGGAGTAAAACACGAATTGCTCTTGTTCAACTCTAGCCTTGGCGTAGCAAGTCCATTTTCCATTCTCGCCCTGGAATGCCATTTGTAAAATTGACTTTCCTTCAACTTCGTAGAAGGGCCATTCATCTTCTTTGAAGAAATTGACCATTTCCTCAAAAATTTGTCCGCTTGTAGAGAGGTTCTGCCGGAAAGTCTCTACTTTCTCATCCAAATTGACATCAGCTAATTCATTGAAGAAATTGGTCATTCCCTCAAGCATCTGGGAAGTGGCTTTCTGTGTAACTTCAGATAGATTAGCCTCTGTCCAATCTTTGAAGAAGTTGACGATTGCATAATTAATTTCTTCACTTGAACCTGAAGTGGCGGCTTGAGCAAGAGCTGCTGGACTAATATAATCCCAGAGAGTGCGATAGCCAGTTTCTCCTGATTCCTGTAGCTGTTTGACCGACAGCGCTAACCAATTCTCAGTAGATAGCAACGGGTCATCCGGTTGTTCTTGGCTCAGATTTAGGATATAGGTTGCAGCCTCATCAATGTTTGCGGTGTATCCTGCTAAGCGAGGCAGCAAATCGGGCTTTAAAGTGGTTTTGATTTTGATATCGGGTTCGGGCAGGAATTCCCCAGCAGAGAGGGGGTTACGCACTTCCGGCTTAAGGTTAAATAATGCCTCTGTGTTGATGCGTTGGTATAGTTCGGGGTTGACTTGGAAGGTGAGACGACATTCGATGAGTTCGTCGTCTTGTTTGGTTAGGGCTAGGGTAACGGCGTGGATGGGTAGAGGGGATTGGGAGGAGTCGCGTAGCGTTAGTTCACTGTTGAGCGGATGATTTTCCGTCTTTACGTTCATGTAGAGTTTTCGCTCACTTTAGAATTTAATCGGTTCACCCCTTTGTCCAATCAACCCAAATTTTTGTGCAGGCTGCTGAAAGCTCTACTCGCGAGAGTGATCACTTCCCACCCAATCAAGTTATATCCAAAAAGTAGAGCATTTGTTTGATGTAAGCACAGGTAAGGCTATCGCATTATTGCAGGGTATGCTCCGATAGAGCGATTGCGCGAAAGCTCACCAGCAAAGCTGATCGCACCACTGTTACTCACAAAATAAATTCCTCTGGCTGACCTTCAATTTGCGCGATCCCTCCCTTCCCGCTTACCCCAGCGATCTCACTCCACCATTCGAGCCAAATGAGCGCTCGCACTACAGGATGAGGGAGTTATCGCCCTTTCACCCCTACCGTTCGAGCCAAATGAGCGAACGCATAACTTTTTCAGATGTTGGGTTTCGTACCTTAACCAAATTCAGTTTAATTGTCTATCGGTCAACCATTGACTTAATCGAGGAAAACTCTGAATCGCTTCACCGACTAAGGCTACTGGTTGCGTAGCAGGCTCAATATTTATCTCTTCTCGCAACCAGTTGATGAATTGATCACGGAAGGGATTATCCTCCCGGCTCATTTCTATGTACATTTCTATTCGTTCATTAGTGAAACGCTCAATAGGGGTCTGTTGCGAGCTAGGATTATCTAAATACCGCTCCCAAGAAGCAATCCAATCATAAATGGCACCCGTATCGTAGGGAAGAAGAGATAGAAAGTCTCGAAAATTAGATGCAAACACTGCATTGGGAGTGCCTTCACTATCCAACCATACAATAGGTTGCTCTTGTAAGGAGACGCTGTCATTATATTTCCAAAAACACATTAATGAGTGGCTTTTCTGTATACCAATAACTGTGAAGTAAGGTTCAGCTTCTGATTTCAACAAAGAAGTCAAAAGTTTATTCCCATTTTCTACGTCCTCAAAATCACAAAATAGTCCCTCTACTGTTCTGCAAAATTCAAAAAAACGTTGTAAATCTTCCATTTGATCTAAGGGCTGGTTGGTCATAGTAATCTCCTTAATTCTTTAGACTTTCCATATCTTGACTTGCAATTTGATTTTCACCACTTAAGACATTGGTTCGGATCTTATTGATTAAGTCATTCTTTTCTTTCTGGGTAATATTTAAGGCATCGATGTCATCCCAGACAGAATTAGTGTTACCACGTCCTACAACACCTCTCATTGCGTCAACATCAGCAGCGAGTTCAACTTTCATTAAATCGACCACGATGTCACGTTTTTTCTGATTTGCCTTAACACCAACTAATTTGTTAGTAGCTTTATTGATAAAAGAATCTTTAGTCTGACCGCCCTTGGGACCATAGGTTCTACCTTCCTTATGACGGTTTTCATGCAAGTTAATTGCATACCCTTGACGAGCTCTACCTGCCGCTCGACGCACCATATTGCCACTTGCATTGACGACGAAAAAGTCCTGTTCTGCAGCCCATTCAAGAATAGCTGCCTGGGGTTGGTGGTCGGGTGTGAGTTGGTCGCCATGGGGGTTAGGCATGCCAGAGTATGTTGCGGTCAATCCTTCTAATAGATAACTATCTATTATCTTACCGACATCTCGATCTCCAGCCAGGAGTTCCCGCAGCTTTTCTGCAAGTACCTTATTTTTCTCTAGTAGTTCCCTTTGCTTGCTGTTCTGTGTTGCAGTGTCCTTTTTCTTCTCCGTTGCATTTACTTCTGTAACCACCGGTTCGATGGCTTGCTTCAAGTAGCTACGGATCTCTACAATCAACTTTCCTTTAGGTGATTGAGGCTTAACATCATATTCGTTTGTATAGAAATCCAGGAAATCATAGATAGATCTTGGTGTACTGGCAACGATAAGTGTTGGTTGCCCACCCCGATCTTCGTAGTAGATGGAGTGAGATTCGCCATTACCTGCATTAAATGGTTCTTTTACGCCAAAAAACTCAGCTAATTTACTATCTTGATCGCCAAAGTAATGGAATAGTTGTTGCATCGTCTGAGCTAGTACTTGCTCTGCAGCCTCGGCTTGATTATCTGCTTGTTCAGCCTCGCTTACTGCCTGATCGTTGGGTTTTTGTTTAGCTTCTTGGATTTCTTTAGCTGCTTCCTGGGCTTCTTTCTGAGTATTACCCAGGTGTTGACGAGCTGTTGCCAACAACGTCTTAGCCTGTGGACGTTTGTCTTCTGCTAGGGTGTCTAACTTCCCGTCCCACTCGTTCAGCTTCGCCTCTACAGAACCAGGTGAACTGGCAACCATCACTGTGACTGAAGTTCCTTGAGTAGTAATCCACAGACGATGGCTCTCACTTTCGGCATTGAAATTGATTGTTTTGCCAACTTCAGTGTCCTTGAGTTTGCTGCCCTTTTGCTCCTTATTACCCTTCTTATCCTTTCCAAAACCAAACTTCTTACCAACATCCTGAAGCTTTTTCTTGCCACGTTCTTTCAAGTCTTGAAGCTTAGCTTTACCCTTCTCCTTCAAATCTTTAACTTTCTTCACACCCCGGTCTTTCAAATCTTTTGCCTTAGCCGCACCTGCTTTAAACTTTTGTCCAACTTTAGATCCGCTCAGTTTCTTCGCCGCCTTCACAGCCTGAGCAATCAACCAATCGATCGCCTTATCAATCGGCGCACGCACCGTCTTAATAACTCCCTCAATCTTCTCGCTGATGCCACCTAAGCCCAACAGACTCGCCATAAAGCTGATTACCACGGGTAGCGATGTACCCAGGGCATTCTCAATCAACTTCGCCGCCCCACCGACAGCACCCGACGCGATCGCTGCCACCGACTCAGTAACCGCACTCACCAACTCAGCAATCTGACTGCCACGCTCAATAAAGAACATGATGATGTCATAAATCGCCTTACACGCTCTGACAAACGCACTAGCTGGGTTCAACAAACTCAGAACCCACATCACCCCAGCCTTAATCACGCTCTCCACCACGAAGGTTTGGATAGTGTCAATCACCATCGCCTTCAAGTCGCCAATCTTATCCTGGATGAACTGCCACAGACCCCCAACTCCTTCATTCTTCAAGATGACGAACATCTCAAAGCTTGATTCCAGGGCAGTGAACATCTTCTCTCCGTTCTTGCCCAATGCCTTGATGACTCGTGACTTGATGCCGTCATAAACCACACCCAGAACCTGCATCACGAGGCTAAAGATGCCCTTGAGGTCAAAGTTCTCTGGCATCGTAATGCCTGCCCCTGCTAAAGCACCCGTTAGGAAAGCTAGCATCCCCTTCTTGAGATGCTGCGAGATATTGCCAGCAAAGTTCTGGAAGCCTTGCTTGATTCCGGAAATCAGGTTCCCCAAGAAACCAATGGGGTCTTTGATAATCTTGTCAATCGCACCTGCGGCTTTTGCCAACACGCCCATCAGCATATCTTTCAATTGCATGATGGTTTGGATTGTCCCAGCGATCGCGTCCTTGGCTTTGTCCACCAAGCCGCGATTTTCCGCCTTCATTTGATTGATGCGGTCATCCAGTTGCTTGAGGTTGTCGTTATACTTCTGTGCCAGCGAGTCAATCAACTCATCTTGCTTGTTATCGACACTAGTCTCTAGCTCATCAAACTTACCTTGAATATTTTGCGCCGCTTCCTGCCCCACTTGCCGGAGGGATGGGTCTAAACCAGCAACGTACTTCTGGATTTCCTGCCTGCCATTAGCAATCTCTGTTTTGGCGGCATTTAGCTTTGTTGAGACTAAGTTGGAAATCTGGTCAATGGTTTTTCCCATGCTAGCAAGGTACAGTTCCTTGCCTTTTTGGTAGAAGACATTCACCTCGCTGGGCATACCCATTGCTTTGTCCTTGAGCCATTTTGCCCAGCCTGTTGCCCCACTGTAGCGTTGCTCTTTGTAGAGCTTCATTTGCTGGTCAACGTGATTCTCGAACAGGGTTTTGGCAGCCCCTGCCCCCTGATCGAACTGGGTATTGACATCTGTATCTAGCTGACTGAGCGCCGTTTCGACTTTCTGCTTGGTGGTGTTGTAGATTCCTTGAATGTGGTTAGCAACCTCAGCGCGTTTTTGCTCATCTTGCCCTTTGGCTTCGCTCTGGTTGCCCAGCACCTGCGCCAAGATCTTCTCCTTGCTACCGTGCATTCCCTCCAACTGTGTAGAAGCGGTAGCCTGCGCTTGGGCTTGCGCCTGCGTCAACGTTGCCTGCTCTTGCTGGCGATAATCTTGTGGTGCTTTAGTGGCATCAGCCTGAGCTGTATTCTTGGCGGCTAAAGCTCCCTGGAATTCTGGCTGGTTTGATGTTTTGAGTTGTTCCTCAGTGACATCGGCAGAAGCCATCTGCTCGTCAATGGATTTGCTGCCCTCTTGCAAAGACACCTCAGAGCCATCCTTGGGCTTGGGTGCAGCTTCAGCCGCACCGACATCTCCAGGTTTTGCGCCAGCCGGGTTGGGTGGCAGTGGGGTAACGGGTTTGGGGGTGATGCCGTTGGTATTGAGTGGTTCTTTGGTTTTCTCTTCAACTGGCCCAGAGGCTTGCTTTTTCTCCTCTGTAACCTTCGAGGACACCTCACCCTTCACTGAGTCGATTTTGTTGTTTTCTTTGAACTTGTCCGCTTCTTCGAGGGTTTGGGGAGTAATGGCAGCAATCTTTTGCATCAGCGCTGCTTTAAAAGCCCCAGCATTGAATTGTCCAGGCTTCTGCTGGTTCATCTCCTGAACCTTCTTGTCCTGGGCTTTGCTTTCTACCTCATTAGCGGGTGGTTGGGCAGCGGATTGTGCTTCATTTGTCTTAGTCTTAGCGGGAGGATGGGCTTTTTGCTGTGAGGCTATACCCTGAGTTTTGTTAACAACTGCCTGGAAAGCGGGGTCGCCTTGGGGAGAGCCGGGAGCTTGCTTTAGCTGTATTGCTTCGCCAGTTGGGGATTTAAAAGAGAATGCAGGGCTAATTTTAGCCTGGAGGGTTTCTTTATTTGAGCGCATAGTGACAGGTTTTTGCTGGAGTCTCTTCGCTCCCGTCTGCTGCACCACATGAGTCAACTCATGAGCCGTCAAGTCAGAAATTGTAGGAGACTTCCCTGCCCCGTAGTAAATATCACTGCCATGAGTAAACGCCTGCGCTCCCAAATCCTTGTTCATCTGGACGGCAGTCGAGTCCGTATGCACCCGCACCGAGCTAAAATCAACACCAAAGCGAGGTTCCATGTGCGATCGCACGTCATCAGCTAAAGGACTCCCCCCGCCCTTACTGCTACTCAGCTTATTCTCCAAGTCGCTACCCGCCTCAGCGTTACCATCTGCCACTGCCCGTTGCAGCAACGACTTGGGTTGAATCGGTTCCTCTTGCTCCTCCGTTTGGCGCTGAACCAAGGGAGTGATAGAAGCTGCCAAGGGCGACCTTTGCACCAGTGGATCTTGCTCTTCCTCCTCACCCTGACGCTGAACTAACCCTGAGTTAGCCGTTGGTGCGCTCATAGACATCACCTGAGCCGCCACCGAATCAGCTTCCTGCTCGTACTTATCCCCTGGCTGCCCAACAACAACCTTAAGCTGAATCCGCTGCATTTGAATCGGTTCTTCGTCTACCTCTGCCTCCTGGCGTTGGATGATACCTAGCTGAGGCATCATTTGAATCGGCGACTCGTCTTCCTCTTGCGGCAAGCGTTGCAGCATAGCCAGTTGAGGCTGCATCTGAATCGGTTCTTCTTCCAACGATTCCCGTTGAATGCGTGGAGTGAGCAAGCCTAGTTGGGGCATCATCTGAATCGGCTCTTCTTCAAATGATTCCCGTTGAATGCGTGGGGAGAGCAAGCCCAGTTGAGGCATCATCTGAATCGGCTCTTCTTCAAATGATTCCCGTTGAATTGGGTTGCCTACAGGCGGAGCCATTATCTTGTCCCGTTCTACCACCGAGTCAGATTCCTGCTCGTCCTGCTGCTCTTCTGACTGTTCGTTGATGGGTTGCTGCTGAATTACCGCAGGCGTTTGGCTCTGTACCTGCACTCGACTAAAGTTGTGACCAAAGCGGGCTGCTGTGTCTAGCTGAGTTTGTAAGTCTGGGGGTTGGTGTAACGAGTCGATCGCGTCAGCCGATTCTTGCTCTGGCTCTAAGGAAGGGCGCGACTGAAATAAGCCCGTCTGCACAGGCGAAGAGGACGGGGACGGAGCTTTGGAAAGATTTTGCAGTCGGGTATCCATAGCCAACGAGAGCCTCTCAGCCTAGAGCGGTGATTTCATAGTAGTGTGGATTATCCGCCCCAAACAGTAGCCGAAAGGCGAATAAATATTAACAAGCATTAGACCCAACCTTTCACTTCAGCGTCAGTTAGGGGTCTTTCCAACTTGACATATTCACTTTGAGCTGCCTGCAACAGGTGTTTCATCCCTACGGGTTCCCCAGCATCCGCCGCAAAAAAGGCAGCATTTAGTGCAATATTGCGGATATTCCCACCCGCGACATTCAATTTCGCCAGCTTCTTCACATCCAAATCCTCCGTGGGCGTTTGACTGGGAAAGATGCGCTGCCAAATCTCCGCCCGTTGGCTGGCATCTGGGAAGGGGAAGCGGACAATAAACCGGATGCGGCGCAGAAAGGCGGTATCCAGGGCATCCTTCAAATTAGTTGTTAAAATTGCCAACCCTCGATAGGCTTCCATCCGCTGTAACAGGTAGCTGACTTCCATATTGGCGTAGCGATCGTGACTATCTTTTACATCAGAGCGCTTACCAAACAAGGCATCGGCTTCATCAAACAGCAGAATTGCCCCACCCGCCTCTGCTGCATCAAATACGCGCCGCAGGTTCTTTTCCGTTTCCCCAATGTACTTGCTAACAACGGAACTTAAGTCAATGCGGTAAAGGTCGAGTCGCAATTCACGAGCGAGTACGTCCGCTGCCATTGTTTTGCCCGTACCACTGGCTCCCGCAAACAGGGCACTAATGCCTAATCCACGCCCACTCTTGCCAGCAAACCCCCAGCCTTCATATACCTTGGCACGTTGCCGGACGTGAGCGGCAATGTCCCGCAAAACCTGACGCTCTCGCTCTGGTAATACTAAGTCATCCCAAACGGCAGAAGATTCAATATGTTGAGCTAGATCATTCAGGCGGGGGCGAGATTGAGAACGGCAGGTATCCCACAAAATAGTGCTGAGTTCTGTTGGCGTAGCGGGGGGTAGCCCATGCTGAGTGCTGAGTGAGGAGTCGATGCTGAGTGCTTCATGAGCTTGCCGTCCCAGAGCTTCAGTGCAAATCGCGTGAATAGTAGGGGCGCTAAGGTTGAAATGGGAAACTAATGTCTCTACCTGCCCATTGAGACTGGATGTTGCCGCACCCAAGGTAGACTGCCAAAGCATACGCTGCTCGTTCGTACTGGGTGGCTGAACATCAAACGTGATGAGGGGACGCAAACGCGATCGCCTTCTTTCTCGACTGGTAAGAATTAGCGGAGAGGAAATGCTCTCACTCAACTGCGCGATCGCATTTTCTCGTACCGCATCACTTAGATCCAACTCATCACAATCTAATAACAGCGCACTCGCTCTCAGCCAATATTCCCGCTCCCATAGCTGTTTTAGTTGATTGAGTTCACTAAAATTGAGCGGAATCGCTACACCGTTAATCACATTCAACTTCAACCCAACCAGTTCACAAGCTGCCGATGTGATCGCTCGTTTACTAGCCGTTTCCTCACCACATAACTGAACAAGTGGCAAGCCCGATATCCCTGATGCTTGTGACCATGTTGCTGCCAGTTGCTCTGCCAACCGCTGATGCGACGACACCAACTCTCCTGACTTCGGCAACGGCTCAATAATCGCAGCTAATCGCTCATCTAGATATTGCAAACCTGTGAGATGGTGCAGAATACGCTCGTCAATCCTTAAAGGACTAAGAGTGAGGGCACTGCCTGTCCCAACTTCAATCATTCGCCATCGACGTAAGGGAGACGCAGGCATCAGCGCCTTCCACTGTGGTGTGCTTGAAGTTGCTAGCGCCAGACTGAAGGTAGGATAGGTACGCTGTGAGTCTCCCTGAGCAGCAGCGCACAAAGCTGGAAAAGATGCATCCAGTTCCATGCCAGCACACAACAGCAGTACATCACGCTCAAAAGACGACAGACCAAAGATGGTGCAGAGTTGCTCCAATGCGGGTGCAGGCAGAGAAGGATAGGGAAAATCTAGTTTCAAATTCTCCCCTTGTGTGCCTGTGTCTCTCCCCGCCTGACGTTCTAGCACCTCACGCACCAAAGCGATCGCCTGCATCAAGTAATGCTGGTTCGCTTCACGCCAATTTGTAGATTCCGTGTACGCTGGTGCAGTCATAACAATTCCCCTACGTCCCCTCTTGAAGGGACTGAATCAAGTTTTGCAAATACTTGAGCGCTTCATCTGGAGACATCAGTAGCGCCTTTCCCTGCCGGAGAATTTCGTACTGACCCTTGTGATACCCATGACCCGCAATCAACCCCAACTTCACCGCTTGATTCCCTACTTCAGTGAGCTGGTTCCAGCTAATGCTTTCCAGTTCCAGATTAATACGTTGCTTGAGCGAATCTTCATTCATGATGTTCTGTTTCTTAATAAAGCGGCTTTAGACAAGCGAAACCCTCGGACTGATGTACCAACCCTGAGTTGGACTACCCTCAGTGTTATCCACCTCCAACTGGCTCTCTGCTCCATCAATCTGTAAGCGCACTAGATACTCTCCAGGTTTTACATCCTGAAAAGGAACTGTCACCGATTGCGTTTCTGTATCCCGTCGCTCGGCATCGAAAATATAAGCGGTAGGATTAGCCGTTGACCATTCATTGAGCGTCAAAACTACCCGTTGCTGACGACCAACCGTGAAATCGACCTGAATGCTCAACAATCCTGAACGTGGATCGTCATCAGTTCCCTCCATCTCTGAGACACTAATTTCAGTAATAGTGGGACGTAAGACAAAGGGTGCGGCATTGGACTCAGCGCCTCGCCGTCCGCGAGTCGCTCCCGGTTCTGGAGTAATCGAGATGGGGTGAATCACTTGGAGACTTTGTACCCCTGCTCGTAAGGTATTGGCTGGCAAGCTAGAAAGAGGAAGAGTAATCTGAGTTGAACTAACTTCGGGGGGAGTCACCTCAACGCCACAAATGCGAACCTGGGTGAAGCTGTTTCCTTTAAGTTGCTTTCCTTGAATGAGTAGGGTACTATTCGCTCGAATCGCGTCAAAGCGACCCGCTTGGGAAATCACCTGTTCAACTAGTGGCTGACTGGCAAACGGAGCAAAGGAAGCTGCTCGGCGATCGCGTACTGGTAAAGCTCGTTGGGGAGCCTCTTGCCCCTCAATCAGCACCACGAGTATCTTGTAAGCGATCGATAGGACATAGGGAGTCTGGAAAAACACCGTCCAAGTCTTGGAGAGGTCTTCCAAATTCAGATCCATCGGTACAATGCTCATCTGCTGGATTTGGTCAGCCAGATTAGAATCCCTTAAGAATATGAACGTGGAATCCTCACAGGTACTACGAATCATGTCTTGGGTAATCACCCGCCGATCGTTGAGGGTGCGGACAACGCTACCCAGTAGGCGCTGCGGGATTAACTCGTTGTCGTTCCCGTAGAAACTCATCATGTAGTAGAGGTCGAGAGCGGCTTGGCGTTTTGTTGGGTTTCCCTTGGAGCGAAAGGGCGTGGCATCTATATTATTTAATGCTGGATTGGTGATGACCTGATAGAGAAAAATATTGACACCCGTTTCCGGTGTGCCGTTACCGATATCACTGGGTCGCAGGGTTGTCGTTCTTGCGCCCTCCACGTCAGTCTGCACCGCAACTTGGAGAGTTCTCTGTAGGGTGGCTGTAACAGTGGCGATCGCTAAGTGGTTGCTCATAAAAGGCGGAAGGCAATAGGCAGAAGGAGGAGAGAAAGCAGAACGAACGCAGCCTTCTCGATTAGGCTGAAACAAGACCCAGTTTGAGGGCGCGTACAATTGCCTGGGTACGGCTAGTTACTCCTAATTTTTCAAAAATTGCGGTCAGGTGAGCTTTAACAGTAGCAACGGTAATGTGAAGCTGTTGGGCAATGGTTTCGTTAGAGGCTCCCTGGACTAACCAGTGTAAAACTTCCTGCTCCCGTTCGGTTAGGTTAGCTGAATGACAGGCTTCGAGCGATCGCCCTGCGTAAAAATGAAATAAACGGAAAAAGCCAGCCGCAACTTCTGGAGACAAGTACACCTCATTGTGGAGGACAGTTGCGATCGCACCACATAGTTGTGTCGAGAGATTCTGCTTGAAAACATAACCACTCGCTCCTGCCTGCATGGCACGAAAGACCCATTCATCTTCCTGGTGAGCCGATAAGACGATGACTTTACCAGATTGAGTCAAGTCCCGTCGTCTAGCAAGAAAGCTAATGCCATTATCAGGAGGCAACTCTAAATCCAGCAACGTCAAGGCAGGCGACTGTTCTACCGTTAAGCTCAATGCTTGCTCCACTGAAGCCGCATGACCGACAACATTAAACTGCATGGCTCCGTTTGTACTGTAGAAGTCTAACAGCGTCTGCACACCTTGACGGAAACGCGGGTCATCATCGACTAAAAGAACAGAAATCAGTTGTGATGCACTCACTTTCATCACGCCTCCCAAGCTTATAGTTACAACAGAACCCTCTAGGCAGATCGGGGTAAGGTGATGGAAAACTGCGCTCCGCCCTCAGGCAAATTGTCAGCCCAGATACTACCTTGATGGTCTAGGACAATTTTCTTTGCGATCGCTAAACCTAACCCAGTTCCCCCAGGACGGCGAGAATAGAAAGGGGTAAACAGTTCTTTCACGTCCTCGGCAGATAATCCCGAACCTTTGTCACAAATTTCAATTAAAACTTCTGAACAAAAGGCTTGCCAGCGACAGGTTACTACTGCTCTCGGCGGACTAAACTGTACGGCATTACTGAGAAGATTGCTCAAAACCTGCTTGATCTGCCAGCGGTCTACCTTAAGCTTTAAGGGAGTTACTGGGTAGTCTATCCGCAATTGTTTTTGCTGTATCCAAGGCTGCAACCCGGCAATACTCTCTTCCAAAATTTCCCGCAAATCGTAGTAGTCCAGTTGCAAACGCGATCGCAGTCCGCAGTTGGTCAATTGAGTTAGGCTGACACTCACTTCATCCACCGTTTCTCGGATGCTTTGGGCTTGAGAGCGTAGTTGTCCTAGGGGCAAACTGAGAGAAAGTAAGTCGGCATGAAGGGCAATCAGCGCTAGTGGACTACGAAGTTGATGCTCAGTTTTTTGGAGCGTCTGCTCTAAAAGTTGAATGCTTCTCGACTGGCGGGAACGCTCTTGATAAGTATCCAGGTGATGCCTGAATATCCGAGCTTGCTGCTCGATACAGTACTGCTGGAGTCGAGATAAAGGCTCAGATGACCAGATTAAGAGATATTCAGGATCTGCTGGCTGTTGAGTATAATTGCAGACATAGGTTTTCCAGTCCAAATCTAACGCCAGTTCAGAGAGCTTGAAAGCGGACAAGGAATCGTCCCACCATTGCTCTGATTCCAAGTAAGCAATAATGGCGGGAACAAAGCAAGGGGTTCCTCGCTCGTAATAAGCGACCCGCTGATATTTCCCTGTTTCAGGACAACGAAAAACTCCCCAAGCCGCCACTACAGGTAACTGTGCTGCCAACTCATCAAGGTAGAACTGATAAGTTGTTTGAAGATGCATCAATGAAGACGGTAAAGATACATCAAGAGCTGCTGGAATCCTCCACTGTGACTCAACCCGCATAGAGTGCTACCAAATCTAATTAGACATATCAAAATCAACTGGCTTCGTCTGCTGACTCAACCAGACTATCGCTTTTAAAAAGCTCAGGAGTTGTCCGACATTGTTCTCCCGACAGATAAATTCAGGAGCAGAATGCTCCTGTTCTGCGGCGGTTTTACGGAAGCAGCTAGAAATTTAGAACTTAAGTATAGTGGCAGGAAACAGCGATCGCACTTAATTGAAACATTCTTTTAAAAGTCTCTAATCGAGTCAGACTCGTCCCTATAAAGTTTCGACTAAAGTCTAATAACCAAGCGGCTTTTACCTCTTTAATCTAGGCTTGAGTAGCTTATCCCCCAAGTCTATGATTCCTGCTGTTGTTCAGACGTTGGCAGAAATTTTGTCTAACGGCACTTCTTTAATCAGCAAGGAACTAATCGACTTCAGCCATCCTCAAATTCACCCAAACGTCAGACCAGCCCTCAACCTTTACTGTTACGATGTCCGGGAAAGCAGCCTAATCCAATCTTTAGGTCATCAATCACTGAGGATTGACTCGAAGCCATTACTCGACATTCCAGAACCTGATTCACCTCGCTGGTTCGATTTGTCGTTTTTAATTAGTGCCTGGGACTGTACGGCTTTAGGTGAACAGCGTCTACTTTCAGAAGCGCTACAAATGCTCTTGAATTACCGCGTTCTTCCAGAGGAAGCATTAGCACCAGGGTTGAGGGGGCATGGTGCGCTACCAATACAGGTTTCCACCAGAGCCTTGGTGGATATTACCGCGCTTTGGAGGGCTTTGGGGGTTCCCCTCCGTCCCGCCCTACACGTAACGGTCGCCGTTCCGTTTACCTGTCGAGCCTCGACATCCCCCCAGGCGGCTTTCCGGGCAGTTAGACCTGGCACAAACGGATCTAGGGCATTACAGTTACCTCCCTAAGGTGGACGTACAGCAAATGTCACCCGATGTCAAGTTACAAACCGCCCAATTTAGTAGTTCTTAACCCAATTCCCAACGGAGGATAGTCAAGCATGGCACTAGATTACTTTGCTCCTGGGGTCTACGTCGAAGAGGTAGACCGTGGTAGTCGCCCAATCGAGGGCATCAGCATGAGTGTTGCTGGGTTTATCGGCTTCACCGAAGATGTCCGGGGTGATGCCGAGATGTTTAAGCCGATGATGGTCACCAACTGGAGCCAGTATCTGGAGTACTTCGCCAAACCAGGCTCCGATGGGTACACCGATTTCAACGCCTATTTGCCCTTCTCCGTCCAAGGCTGGTTTATGAATGGAGGTGGTCGCTGTTGGGTAACGAGTATCGGCACCAAGCTACCTGGAGCGAACCCTCCATCACTGGAAGAAACTGGCATTAAACTGATCAGTTCCGGCAATCGCCCCTCGTTGCACTTCGGCATCAGGCAGATAGAGGGTAATGATGACAACTCAACCCTTGCTCTCCCTGGAGGAGATCAAGGACGCCTCAAGGTATCCGTAGTTGAAAGTGAACCCAAACCTCTCCCAGACGATGCGCCCGACGATGTTACACCTCCTTTAAACACAGGTGAATTCTTCAGTGTCATTGTCAGTCAAGGAGATGAAGTCCTTGAACGCTACGACCACTTGACAATGGGGGTAAAACGGCACAACCCAGATGAGCCGAACAATCCCCAGATTGATGTCGATACCCAGGTCGCCGATTATGTCGTGACGGCACTCCAGGATTCGGAATACATCACAGTAACTGACATCTCGCCACTGGGACACAGCCTATCCCGACGACCCGGTTTGGGAGCGTATGAATTAGTTCCTCCTCCTTATATCTCTAGTCCAGAGAACTTCTCACGAGACTTGCAAGGGCAACGCGATGACCGCACGGGCACTCAAGGGATTTTTGAGATTGACGAAGTCGCCATGATTGCTTGCCCAGACCTGATGCGAGTCTACCAAGCTGGTTTGATGAATTTAGAGCAGGTTCACGGCGTCATGGAAATGATGCTGAGCCTCTGTGAAAACTCCTTCCCTGGCCCAGCCTATCGGATGGCGGTTTTAGATACCCCTCCGGTCAAAATCGGCAAAGATGAGAATCGTGCAGTTCCTCCCGAACAGCAAAAGCCTCAACACGTCGCTCAATGGCTTAAGGACTTTAACCGCCGTTCCATGTTTGGCGCACTCTACTACCCGTGGATTAAAGTCGCCAATCCCCGCAACGCAGGACGTCCGATTATGGTGCCACCCTGCGGTCACATGATGGGTATTTGGTGCCGCACGGATGAATCCCGTGGGGTATTCAAAGCACCTGCCAATGAAACACCGCGTGGTGTAATTGGTCTAGCTTACGAAACCAATATGCGGGAGCAAGAACTCTTGAACCCCATAGGTATCAACTGTATCCGTAACTTCGCCAACTACAACCGAGGCTACAAAGTTTGGGGCGCTCGTACCCTAGTTGAGCCAGACAACATTCAGTGGCGCTACATCAGTGTCCGCCGCTTGCTGAGCTACATTGAGAAGTCCATTGAGATTGGTACGCAGTGGGTTGTGTTTGAACCGAATGATATGGATCTTTGGGAGCGAGTCAAGCGGACAGTCACTAGCTTTTTGGAGCGACTCTGGCGTGAAGGGGCTTTATTTGGCGGTTCACCGGCTGAAGCGTTCTACGTTAAATGCGATGGGCAACTCAATACCCCCGAAACCATGATGATGGGTCGGTTGTATGTTGAAGTCGGTGTTTGCCCAGTGCGCCCAGCAGAATTTGTGATCTTCCGGGTTAGCCAGTGGGCACCGAATCAGTAACAGGGGAAGCAGGGGGAGAACCTATTTTTTCCCTTTTCCGAATGGCACTTTAGTTAAGGAAGATGGAGAAGGTGGGGAAGAAATTACTCCCCTATCTCCCTTAACTAAGCGTCATTCCCCCTTTTCCTTCTTTTATCTTGAGGATTTAAGTATTTACGAGGAGTAGCAATTATGCCTGAGTTAAGACCACTCCCTACTAGTCGTTTCTACGTGGAGTTTGATGGCATCACGGAGAAGATGATCAAAAGCGTGACGGAGGTAAAATTCACAGGACAAACAGCAGGACACGAAAAACCCCTAGCATCTACAAAAGCTGGAAAAACACTGTGGCAGTCCACGTCATCAGGATTTGAAGAAAATCCCAACGTTACCATTGAAGTGTATCTGATTGAAGGAGACATGGACTTCTACAACTGGATAAAATCGGTGATGCCCAAAAGTGAAGGGGGAGATGGACAGTGGACAGGCAGCCGTAAAAACGGTTCAATCGTTGGTTACGATAGCAGCGATACAGAAATTTTGCGTTGGAATCTAACGAATGCTTGGCCGAAGTCTTATAAGGTTTCAGAATGTTCATCTGAAAGCAAAGACCTTGCCATTGAAATTGTTGAAATTGTCTGCGAACAAATTAACCGAGCGAAATAGTAACTAGACAGATTGAATAAGGAGGTAACCTATGGCATCTGGAGAAATTCTCGCCTGTTCCAAGTTTTATTTTCAGTTGGATGGCTTGGATGATTTGGTTGTTAAAAAAGTTAGTGGAGTAGAAGTCGCGCTACAAACGGCTGGAGATACAAAATCGTTTGGGGTGGGTAAAGGAGGAAAAAGCCGAATTCAGGCTACTGTTACTGGGGTAGAGAATAAGAAAATAACTGTGGAGTTTGTCTCTACAGTTGAAGACGATAGACTGATGAAATGGTTCCACGACTCCCACTCAGAGCCAATCAGTGGAGGTGGTACGGCGACCAAAGGAGAACGGAAAACAGGCTCTCTCATTATGTACAACCAAGGGGGTGATGAGGCGATTCGTTATAATTTCACGGGAGTTATGCCTGCAAGCTATAAGTCAACGAAAATGGAAGCAGGTAGTACAAACCTAGCAACAGAAACCCTAGAGTTTGTCTACGAGAATCTTCATCGGGTGAAGTAGCTTAGTAATGTGAATTCACCACTAATCGTGTCCTAATTCAACAGGGAGTAAAGCTGTGGCAGAAAAAACTTATGAAGTTCTCTCTAACGCTCGCTTTTACCTGGAAATTCATGTCGATGGTAGTGACGATCGCATAGATGGCTATTTCATGGAGTGCCAAGGGTTCAAGCGTACTCAGGAAGTAGCAGAGATTTGTGAGGTAACTCCCCAAAAATGGGGAAAAAATGGCACCAGCAAGGGGCGCGTTGTCCGTACCAAACTTCCCGGTAATGTCAAAAGCGAGAATATCATCCTGCGTCGAGGGCTAACCATCTCGAAGGTAATTTGGGATTGGTTTGCGGAAGTCGAGGCAGGAAAATGGTCGGAACAACGCAGAGATGGAGATATCACTATCTACACTCAGGGTGCGGAAGAAGCTGCCAGGTTTCGCTTCCAAGGCGCTTGGCCGACGAGTTACAAACTCTCTGACTTTAAGGCGGGTAGCGGTGAGTTTGAAATTGAAGAGTTGGAGTTAGCTGTTGATGAATTTATACGGGTCAAGTAACACTAAATGATTCAGACAGAATTTGAGTTTACTTTGCCCAAAGGCTATCTCGATGACGAGGGAAATCTACACAGAAAGGGAGTGATGCGACTAGCACGGGCAATGGATGAAATCGTCCCACTACGCGATCCGCGTGTAAAATCCAATCCCGCCTACGCAACCGTGATTATCCTCTCACGGGTAATTACTCGCTTGGGCGCTTTGGACGAGGTTACGCCCCTGATTGTTGAACGGTTTTTTGCCTGTGATTTGAATTATCTGCAAAAGTTTTATCGCCAGATCAACGAACTGGAGACTGACCCAACCCAAGCCAATACAACGCCAGAATCAGCTCCCCAACTACCTACTTAAATACCCATGAACAGTTGCTCACTAACGTTGCGATGAAAATCCCTCTCCCCTACCACCTACAACCTAACCCCTAACACCTATTTTCAGATTAGGTCAATGCTTCCATGTCTAGCCGGAGCGTCTTTATTACGGAATTTGATTTTATCCTGCCAAGAGGTCTAGTCGATGAGGCAGGCGTTGTTCATCGTCAGGGGGTGATGCGGCTAGCGACGGCAAAAGATGAACTGATGACCCAAAAAGATAGGAGGGTGAAAAATGACCCCGCCTACAGCACGTTGGTAATCCTGGCACAGGTGATTTCGAGTCTGGGAAGTCTGACGACTGTCACGCCTGAGATATTAGAAAATTTATTTACCCAAGACCTCGCTTATTTACGAGAACTTTACAATCGCCTCAACCAGCAGGATTCATCGTCTCAGCCTGTTCAGTGTCCTGAATGCTCCCATCAGTTTGAGGTGGAGTTTGCCCTGTCGGGGGAGTCATAAGCTACCCCTTAGCTCAACTGTATGAGGAGGTAGCTTATATGGCTCTAAACGCTCACTGGTCTTTGACAGACATTTTGGATCTGGAACATACAGAACGCCGTCGCTGGGTTGCTGAGATTCAGAAAGCTCGACAGCAGATGGCTTAGTTAGAAATCAAAAGTCAATACGAGATTTTGGGCGATCGCAAAGCCTGTTTCTTTTGAACCTTTAGACTCAATACTGTACTAGAGCAATGTTCTATCTCCACGTCTTTGCGTTCTTCCCACCACCGAGTCTTCATTAAATTTAAAGATGGAAGTTGTATGGTGTCTCAACTTGCTCACAACCTTCGCTCTCTATTATCTGGTCATAGCCGTCTAGGCAAAGCGACCAAGGCGTTTGCTGGAACAGTACTCCTCACCAGCTTAGTCCTGACGGGTCTAATCGTTACTTTGCGGCAGTTCGGGGCACTGGAGGAGATGGAATTAGATGCATACGATCGCTTTGTTCGTTCACGTCCTGATGAAGGGTTGGATGAGCGTCTGCTGGTTGTGGGTGTGAGTGAAGAGGACATCCAAACGCGAAAAGAGTTTCCGCTACATGATGGTACACTGGCTGAGGTTTTAGAAAAACTTTTGAGGTATCAACCCAGCGCGGTTGGTATTGATATTGGTCGTGATGTGCCTCAAGGCCCAGCAGCAGGACGGGCGAGGTTAATTAATTTGTTGAAGGAAAGCGATCGCATTTCTGCCGTTTGCATCCTAAGTTCTGCAACTGAACCTGGTGTACCAGCCGCACCAGGTGTTCCACCCGAAAGGATTGGTTTTGCCGATATCCCTCAAGACCCAGACCGAGCAATACGACGAATCGCTCTTGTTTCAACACCAACCCCACCTTCTAAGCTCATTGGAACGCCTCATCTGTGCAATTATGCCGACCCCGACAACCAGCTTCTATCCTTGAGTTTCCAGTTAGCCTCAACCTATTTAGAACCAAAAGGCATCGTACCGGAGCAAACCGAGAGTGGAGAAATTCAGTTAGGCTCCGTTGTGTTTCCTCCTCTCACTGAAAATGCTGGGGGTTACGCTAAGGCGGATGCACCTGATTATCAGCTAATGCTGAATTACCGCTCGGCGAGTTCGGCTGTGCGCCAGGTCAGTATCACCCAAGTCTTGCAAGGGCAAGTCGATCCGGCGTGGGTGAAAGACCGGATTATTTTAATCGGCTATACCTCTCAGGTGGCTAAGGACACGTTTGCGACGCCCTACCTTTCTAGCGAAGAAGCCACCAGAAATATGCCAGGAGTTGTCATTCATGCTCAAGCAACGAGCCAGATTCTCAGCGCTGTTCTTGATGGGCGTCCACTCTTGTGGTACTTACCAGAGGTGGGTGAGATTCTGTGGATTTGGGGTTGGTCACTCGTTGGAGGAATCATCGCCTTTTACCTGCGGCGTCCGTTACCGTTTCTTCTCGTTTGTGGTGTTGCGTTAAGCCTGTGTTACGGACTGCCTTATCTCCTCTTTCTCCAAGGAGGCTGGATACCACTGGTACCATCTGCGATCGCTCTTTTAATGACTGCAGCCGGGGTTGGCTTCATTGATCGAGCGACAAAGGCAGGTTATACGCAAGCGATTTACGAGCAACTCAGAGAACAACTTGTCCTTGGGGGCAAGTTAGGGGCAGAGCAAGGACAGAAAGCTCGTCAGGCAGATTACCTAGAGGACTTAGTGCGAAGAGCTAGATCGATTCGCCAGCAAAGCAGTCCAACAGAAGTATTGGACTCTCATCCCTTAGAGGAGGCTCCCCAACCGCAGACAATCTCAACCTCAACTTCTGGAATGAAAGATGTGGATACTCTGTATCAACAAATTAAAGACCAAGTTGAAAGTGACCTCGAACGAGAAGAGAAGGAGCCTGAAACGACAAAAGCTCAACGCCTAGCCCAAGCTAAGGAGCAGCGGCTGCAAAACTTACTTGCGCGATCGAGGTCTACTCGGACTCATCAGGAGGGGAACCTTAAGGAGCATGGCGTTTCTGTAACGCCGCAGGACTCGACAAATGCTCAATCTGATAGCGAAGTAGAGACGTGAGTAAAGTAAGCGATCGCACATTCAAGGGCAACATCCCATCCTCCAGTGCGTGTTTATTGCAAAAAATCCCCGTTCTAGCTGAGTTCAGGGTTTTTGATTTCGGTAGTAATTACCAAAGTGTGGAGAGGAGAGTACGTCAACCCATGCCTTCCTCAAATTCATCAATCGCTTGAATCTGGTCTGAAATCATGACGCATTGTTCTAGTAAGGGTATGTTTAAATCTGGCAATAGCTCACTTAAAGTAATTTGCTCGTATCCGTGAGTTTGCAAAAACTTTGATGGCGTTTCTTCTCGTAAATGGTAGAGCGTAAGTCGATTGACTTTCCACATCCAGACTTCAGTGACTTCCAAACGTCGGTAAGTTTCTAGTTTGTCAATGCTACCGCTAGTAATAACTACTTCAATAGCTAGATCTGGGATGCTTTTCTCTTCTCCTATGCAGTAACATTCGTCGGGTTCAGCCCCAGCTCTTTTAAGTCGCTTTTTAACAGTAGGACTCCCCATTGGAGTGTGTTTAATTCGCTTTTTAAGGAGATAAAACTCTACCAGGGTAGCCAAACGTTTTTTGAGTTTTTCATGTCTTAGGGACGGCGACACAATTTCTAATACTCCATCCAAGTAGGTGACACGGTAGTGAGAATTGTTCTCCAGTTTGGCTAGCACAGCTTCGTATTGCTGCCAGTTCACCTCGCTTCTAGTGAATCTCTCCTCTGGATCGTCAAGGCTTGCGAGTTGTGGATCGTCAATGAGTTCAAAAAGACTACTAACCATTGTTTAAAACCAAATAACTGAAACAGCTTTTCGTCTTTATTAGACGATATTTGTATTTCGTAGAATAGACCTCTTAAAGCCTTGATAAACCGTAATTTCCTCGAACTAACGCATCAATTCAGCGCAAGCATAAAAGATCAACTAGGCACTGTAGATAGTGAAACAACAGACTGAGGAAACTGATTTTTTAAAGCTGGCAACACAGGACACGGCTTTTTCTGCTGCAAGTTGTCCGATGCTTGACCTGTGAAGGTATTCCACCGGAATGGCCCCTTTTCGGCGGCTGATATCCACAGAAGGCGTTTAGCTCGTGTCATGGCAACGTAGAGGAGGCGGAATTCTTCAGCCGTCTTTAGATGTCCGGCTTGTTCCCACGCATCCATTGCCATTGGGATAGGTTGTTGGTGGAGACTGGCGCGAATTTGCGCTCTAGCAACTTCTGCGAGGGTAAAGTCTCCGAGAAACTGGGATGCTGTGGGTACCCAAGGACTACCAGGAAGCGTGTCTTCATGCAAAAACGGGAGGAAGACATAATCCCAGTCCAGTCCTTTGGCTTTGTGCATGGTAATGATGGTGAGTTGACCTGCACGGAGATAACGGGAGTCGGCGTCTTCAGTTTCTACAGGTTCAAAGCGTTCGGACGTAACAATTTCAGTCAAAGCGTTGAGGGTTGCCCTCATGGAACTGTTGCCGTGGGTTTGTCTTGCAACCCGTTCTGCTAATTTATCAGCCGTTGCGAGTTCCGATTGATCGTAGTTTAAAGTCAGCGCGAGGAAGGAAATGAGCTGATAGTGGGGGAGTTCCAGACGGGCGCGAAGTAAACTACTACAATAGCGCCGAGCTTGACGGACTGGTGATGTTTGTTGGGGGTCGAGGGGGCCAGGGTAGAGGAATTGCTCTGGGAAGGTGGCGAGGGCGTTAAGGTCTTGGGTGGGTATACGCTGGCGCTGAACCAAGACTTCTAGTGCCGTTTTGAGGTAATCGGGAGAATGGGGTCGGTCGAGGAATTGTAGAAGCGCTAGCATTTCAGCCGGAACGTGGGAATGGCGATCGCTTCCTTGCACATCATATACTTCTATTCCGTGCTGACGCTTTAGATAATCAAGCTTTTGAGCAACAAAACTGCCTTGGCGATTTTCTCGTACCAATACGGCAGCTCGATGCTCTGGATTTGCAGCAAATAACTCAACAACGCGATCGCCTATGAGTTGGACAGTATCATAAATGTCCCTAGGAGTATAGATTTCTAAACCACGACCGACTGGCTGAGGGTTGGCATCTGTTTGAGGGTCATTGGCACCCACAGGACGAATCATCTGGGAACGAAAAGCTTGCTCGGCACCTGTCAACTGAGAATGATTCACCCAGTTCAAGACGAAGTTGGCGGCATCAATAATTATTGGGGTACTACGCCCCGCTTGATCCATCGTTGCCAAACGCTCTTTAGCTTGGCAGTCTTCGCAGAACCAATTGAAATAAATCGGGTCGGCTGGAGTGAAGGTGGAGTTAATCGCTTGATTGGGGTCACCAACCCGAATTAAATTTGCTGGTGCTTCTAGGTTATTTGAATCAGTAGCAAGGATTTCTAGCAGTTCAGCTTGTAAGGGTGTAGAGTCTTGCGCTTCATCTTCAAAGACGGCAAAGACTTTGTTTTGCTCAATCTGGCGGATGGTGTTGTTGGTTCTGAGTACCCGTAAAGCTGCCAGAATCATATCGTCGTAGTCGATGAAATCACGCGATCGCGATACAGTTTGGTATTGTTCATACAATCCCGCTGCGATCGCTAATGTTTCATAAGCATCGGGTGTTTGTTCAGATAGCCTCCACAAATCCTCTGGTAATAAACCAGAGCTTTTCGCTTCATGGATAACGATTTGGGCAATGCTTGGTAATACCTCAGTTCGCAGAACCGACTGCCGCCGCAACCGCTCTGTTTCTTCCCCATCAAACTGACGCCCCTCTAATAAGGTTGAGTAGCGACGAGGGTTAGCCGCAATCCACTGCTCAACACAAGCACGAATCAAGCGATGGCTTTGGTTGGGTGTCACCAGGGTTGCATTCCCAAGATTGAGTCCTGATAACTCTGGATAACGGTTGGCAATGTTTAACGCTAAACCGTGCAATGTATAGACAACAAAGCTATTTTGTGGTAAGTAAAGCTTCTTTAGATTTTCGCGGATTTTGGCTTTGATACTCGCGGCGGCAGAGCGAGTGAAGGTAACAACGACAAGTTGACGCTTGCTGTGAAGTTGGTAACGTGCGATCGCAAAAGCCGCTGCTACTGCCATACCCGTAGACTTCCCTGCCCCTGGTACAGCAGAAACCGCCAGTTGTCCTCCTTGCCAGTCTGCCATGCTTTGTTGTCCGCGCCGCAAACCCTCGCGGAGTCGCTGCAATTCCCGCTCTCGTAATACTTGTGGAGGAAGAGTTCGAGTAATTTGGTTTTGGGGGGTATCGTTTGACATCTCTAGGCTTTAGGCATTGCGACCTGTAAGCTACAGTCTAGCGTGGTGTACTTATTGAAAAAGCGATCGCATTTAGTAAAGCTAGGTTAATGAGTAGGGATACTTAGCAAATACATTATGTGACGTAGGCTTCGATCTAAATCAAGGCTTCAAGACTATCATTTAGAAGATTGTTGAAGAAACTATTCAGGTGTTTTTATGGTTTCTAATCTTAAGAGCGAGCAAGTTCGCGTTCATCAAGCGCTCGATCTAACTGAAGAAATTGAACGATACAAGGGTCTTGTCCAGGCTTTATCAGATACAGTCGAGGCAAAAGTCTCTTACATTGACTCCGAGCAGCGCTATCAATATGTCAACAAGCAGTATGAGGAGTGGTATCAAACTACCTCTGATAAGCTTGTCGGTAAAACAGTCCAAGAGCTGATGGGAGAGGATTACCAATATGTGAAGCAGCATCTGGATTCAGCCTTGTCTGGCAAGGAAGTCCGGTATGGTTTCATTTTGAACTTTCCCGATGGTCAAAAACGTTATCTTTGGATAACTTATGTTCCCCATGTCAATGAATTGTCAGAGGTTAAAGGCATCTTTGTTATCTGCCAAGACATCACGATTGAGCAGAAGCGTCTAGAGGAAAGTTTAGAACAGATAAAAGCGACCGAAGCATAGCTAATGGCAACGATTATAGAAATGGAACTGTGAATCCTCTAGCCAATGAGGGTAGTTTTTAGGTAGTGCTGTAGCCTGGTCTTGATAGCGTAAGCTTGACAGAAACAGGAAGTGCAAAAACCAACTAAGTCAGTTCGGTGGAAATAAACGTTGTTGGTTGAGCGTGATTAGCGATTAGGAAACTTTACCTAGCCACTTTCTCACCACTTCCTATTTCCCGAAAGACAAGTTATGTTTAATTATGCCTACTTCCTTAATGTTCTACAACACTACCGCTTGTTGTAGTGACTTTGACTTAAATAGTCTCTCACGAATATGAATTATGCCTCCCATACAGACAAGGCGAAGAGTCAAAAAAGCTCTACTCGATCCAATGACTATCAAGAGAAATCTAGTATCCCGATTGAGTGGTATAAGGGTTTATACAATAAAATTTCCTGTGTCTGCCTTACTGTATCGATGGATGGAGTAATTCTTGATGCCAATCGGTTCGCTTGTGAACATCTGAATTATTCAGCCGAAGAATTAGTCAAAACATCAATTTTTACTATTGTTAATCCTGAAGAGCAAGAAAGACTCCAGTTAGCTTTGACCAAGTATGCTCAAGGTTTAACTGAAAAGGTAGCTGGAGAGTTTCATTTAGTTGCCAAAACGGGTAGAACTTCAGCAATAAAATTAACCCTTGATGTTTTACAGCAAATAGATCAGAATCCAGTCCTATTATTCATCTGTGAAGAATTAACGAGAGACAAGAATTTAGAAGAGTCGTTTCAGGATGTTCAGTCACCAGTTCGACTGTTGGTAGACGCTTTCCCTGGGAAAGTCTCTTATGTAGATGCACAAAAGCGTTACCGATTTATTAGCAAGCGATATGAGGAGTGGTCGCTGATTTCCTCTGAAGCAGTTTTAGGTAAAACTGTTGAAGAATTCATGTCACCACTTAAGTATCAAGAGATTGAAAAATACATAGAATTAGCCCTATCCGGTCATAACGCTAGTTATGAATACGCTCTAAAGTTTGAGGATGGAAAACAGCGCCATCTCTCAATAGACTACGTTCCACATCTGAGTAATTCAGGGGAAGTTCTGGGTTTTTTTGTGTTCTGTCAAGATCTGAGCGATCGCAAAAAAGTTGAAGAAAAGCTGCGGCAGTTTAATGAAGAGCTAGAAAATCGAGTCAAAGAGCGCACCGCTGAGTTAGAAAAGTCTCTAACTGAGCGCAAGCGAGTACTTGAAGCACTACGTGAGGCAGAGGAAGAAGTTCGCAAAGCGCTTTTAAAAGAACAGGAACTGAGTGAACTAAAATCTCGCTTTCTTTCTACGACTTCCCATGAATTTCGGACTCCTCTAACTACTGTCCTTTCTTCATCAGAAATGCTGGAACGTTACTGGCACAAATGGAGTGAGGAGACACAACTGACTCATTTGCATCGCATTCAAAACGCTGTCAAGCAAATGACCCAGATGTTGCATGATGTGTTAACGCTCTCGCAAGCCGAAGCTGGGAAACTAGAGTTTAATCCCGAACCTCTGGATTTGGAGCAGTTTTGTCGTGAGCTGGTAGAAGATCTACAACTGAGTGATGGTGAGCGCCATACAATCGCTTTCGAGAGTGAATGCCAAGACGTTCTAGCTATTCTGGATGCCAAACTGCTACGGCATATTCTTACCAACTTACTAACGAATGCCCTTAAATATTCTCCTAACGGCGCTACAGTTAGGTTTTCTGTAATTTGTCAGGAGCAGGAAGCAACTTTTCAGATTCAAGATCAGGGTATTGGTATTCCAAAAGAAGACACAAAATGTTTGTTTGACTCCTTCTATCGCGCTACTAATGTAGGCACAATCCAAGGAACTGGATTAGGGCTTGCAATTGTCAAACAGTGTGTGGATATATACAAGGGAAAGATTGCTGTCGATAGTGTTGTTGGGAAAGGCACAACATTTACTGTAACCCTACCCTTAAGGCTGTAAAACCAGTTGCCATTCGGCTTGCTGTTGATTCCAAGCGGGTATTGGTGTCTCACCCACTACATAAGGCCCCCAATATCGGCGGGAGCCATCCTGAGCAAAAGCAACCAAAATATCTCCCTTAGATAACAGGAGATTGTCTTGGGGCAGCGAGAGAAGCAGCCCTTGGCTACCGCCTTCCATTGGTGCAAAATCCCAGTGCGCTGGCTCTTTGTAAGCTTTGGACTGTGTTGCCCGTGCCAGTAGCGCCACACGAACAGGATGTTCTGTTGGATTACTCACTCGAAAAGCCCCTCGACGTGCGGCTACCGCTTCTGGATCTGGACTTTTGGAGGGTGAGGCAACTGGGGTAGGTGATGTCGGCGAAACCGTTGGAAGGGCAGGCGGAAGCTTTTCAACCTTCTCGACTGCTGGCGTTCTGGGTGACTCAATCTCTGGTAGTGAAGAGATATCTGGTGGCTGTGGCTCTATCGAAATGGTGAACCGAAATAATCCCAGTCCTATTCCAGCGAGTCCTAAGAATAAAACAATAACCAATAAGGGATAAAGGGAAGATTTAAACTTTTTCATCCGTTTTAGGGTAATGACCCTGCACCACTGCTTAAAAGTTATCAGTTACAAGTTATCAATTATCAGTTGCAAAAGTTTTATTACTTCATAGCTAATAACTGATATTTTTTAATTTTCTCCCTCATCCCATTAAAGCTAAGCAAGTAGACACAATTAAACAGAACTCGTCCTTTTGGGGACTAGGTCTGGTGAATCCTGGCTAGGAGACGTTACCCAGTCTTCATTCCCTAAGACCCCAATTACTTAAACCAACGACGTTTATGGTTACTGAGCTACTTAGTCAATGTGTCCAACCCTTAGCAAGGGAAGGTAAAGTGTGATCTTAAAGTGTTTTTCCCGTTATTGTCAGGTCGAATCATGCAAAATACTCGTCTTAATAACCTTGTTAATGCTGCCTGGACGCGGTTAGGGGAATGGTTTACTAATCCCTGGCGACACATTTCACTTGTCTTGATTAGCTTGCTCTTGGGTGTCTTTTTGGGAACGGCGATTCCCACAACCGCTGGACAAGCGGCTAACTGGGACGTGATTGTTGCTGGGATTTTGGTTCTTTTCACAGAAGCCGTGAGCCGGATTGTTTATGGTGGCAACCGACGGCGGAAAAAAACGACTGAGGGTGTTTCTACAGCTTCCCTGCTGTCTGAAGTGGTTAATGCTCTGAAACTTGGTCTGACTTACAGCTTGTTTGTGGAAGCCTTTAAAATTGGTTCTTGATCGTATGTTGCAACCGGATACATCGCTAGGTCAAATTCTTCATGACTGGGCAGTAGAAGAGAACTCAACTACCTTGCCGTGGCAACAACTGGCAGCAGAGGAACTAACCTCATCACAGCGAGCAAAGGCATTTGGTATCACAGGCGCAAATGTAGAGGAGATTATTCAGGCGCGATCGCTTATTTTCAAAGCCGTTTACCCTCATATCCTCTCTCTCCCGGCTTTCAGAAACCAAAGCCGGGAAACAACACAGATTTCCCAATCCCCAGCCCCCAATCCCCAATCCTCAATCGCCTTATCCCTCTGGAACCTTTGGCTTCCCCTTGCGATGCAGCTAGCCTCATCACGTCAACAACTGAAACGTCCTTTAATCCAAGGAATATTAGGGGGACAAGGAACTGGCAAAACTACTCTGGCAGATGTCTTGAGTGTGATTCTTGCTCATTTAGGCTACCGTACCCTCAGCCTCTCCTTGGATGACCTCTACAAAACCTATGCAGAACGACAACATCTCCAACAACAAGACCCCCGCCTGATCTGGCGAGGTCCACCCGGAACCCATGATGTTGAGCTGGGTTTGCAGCTTTTAGACCAACTGCGTCAACCCAATCGACGAGAACCAATTCTCGTGCCTCGCTTTGACAAGTCTGCGTGGGAAGGCGCAGGGGATCGAACCACTCCTGAACAGGTAGAAGGTATTGATATTGTGCTGTTTGAAGGCTGGTTTGTTGGGGTTCGACCAATCGACTCAGCCGTATTTGATGCACCGACACCACCACCGATTCAGACTGAGGCTGACCGCTTGTTTGCTCGTGATATGAACGAGCAGTTGAAAGGCTATTTACCGTTGTGGGAACAACTAGACCGATTGATAGTGCTTTACCCAACAGACTACCGCCTCAGTCAACAGTGGCGACTGCAAGCAGAACAGCAAATGATTGCTACAGGTAGATCGGGGATGACTGAACCACAAGTTGGAGAATTTGTCGAGTATTTTTGGCGATCGCTCCATCCAGAATTATTCATCACACCACTAACCAAAAATCCTAGATTGGTAGATCTAGTCATTGAAATTAATCCTGACCATACTGTTGGTACTGTTTATCAACCAGAGGATGCTTAGAGTAAGCTGATGGGCATTTAAATTTTAGAATTGAGTCCCTTACCGCGTTATGAGCATCTCGTTGCGGAAGCGAAAAACATTATATAAATATTGTTTATTACTGCTATAACTTACACTAATTAATAATTTGTTCAGGCTCATAGTTCTCAGAAAAGACAGTCTGAATTAACAGGTTTTGTGAAGAAATGCCATTAAATTAAAGAGGCAATTGGTTACTCTGCTGGAAGCAAACTTAAATTATGAAAAAAACATGATTTAAAAATGAAGTAAGAATGATAAAAAATTAAATGCCTCTATCTTTAGTGTTACAAATAGAAAGGAATCTTCATTCGTTACATCTTTAGCAAATGGATTTAGTCACGACTGTATTGGTTTCTGTGGGATTGGCGGCTGATGCTTTTGCAGTTTCTCTTTCGAGCGGCACAGCAATCAGACACATGAAAATCAATAAAGCGCTAAAGATTTCCTTATCTTTTGGCTGTTTTCAAGCGCTCATGCCTTTAATTGGCTGGCTTGTCGGGCTAAGCTTCCGAGGTTGGATAGAAGCTGTTGATCATTGGGTGGCTTTTGGGTTACTGAGTTTCATTGGAGCCAGAATGATTTATGAAGCAACTCAGGAAGAAATCCCTGATAAAAAATTCAATCCACTAGATATTTATACTTTATTAACCTTATCTCTAGCCACTAGTATAGATGCTCTAGCTGTGGGATTTGGTTTTTCTGTACTACAAGTTTCCATTGCTGCAATTATCACTGCTATTGGATTAATTACCTTTTCTTTATCTTTTGTTGGTGTCTTTGTTGGTCATAAGTTTGGTAATTTATTCGATAATAAAGTGGAAATGTTTGGCGGATTTGTTCTAATTATTATTGGCAGTAAGATTTTAGTTGAACATTTGACGGGGCTAGCGAGTTAGCTTCTGTTGCAGTAGGTTTATTCAAAAAAATGAAATTCATTTGTCGGGACGCAAACCATTCATTAGTATCAACTTAAGACAAGAGCAACTGGAAGTCGCGGCTACCCTACAGCAATACTTTTGTTGTCATTTATAGTACATAAGTACTAAAAATAGGTTTAGTGACATTCTCAATTAATCACTTCCTCCATAGGGCAGACGAAGACAGGGTTTTCTCTAAGTAGGGTGATTATCAAGCAGTCGTGAGTGATTTCCCACTACTCGAAAGAAGCTCTATGTTGCTGAAGTGAAGGCTATAGAGCATCGAGTATTAAAGAACACATCACGACTGGAGAAATATCCATATCATTTGTGGGAAAACAGTAGCTGTAGAACAATGGGCTAATGACAAAGCTCAATAGCCGAAACTGAGTTTGTTATTGGCTGTAGTTTTGATTCTTCAAATTCAAAAATGGCAAAGCTTATTCTGGTTCGTCACGGTCAAAGCACTTGGAACGCTGCCAATCGATTTACGGGTTGGGTTGATGTTCCCCTAAATCAGGTTGGTCGTACAGAAGCGATCGCAGCCGCAAAAAAAATCAGTCCTTATCCGATTGATGTGGGTTTCACTAGTATGTTAGTGCGTGCGATCGAGACAACTGCTATCTGTCTAACGCAGTGTGAAGGAGCTTGTGGTACTAAAAGTCCTATATTTAAACACGACGATGACGACCCTAACTGGCATGGATGGGACAAGTATGATGGTGACAAAAGCCAAGAAGTCCCAATTTTCCTAAGTTCATGCCTGGATGAGCGCTACTACGGCGACTTGCAGGGGAAGAACAAAGCGGAATTGGCAGAGAAGTATGGCAAAGAACAGGTGCATATGTGGCGGCGATCGTTTTCTATTCGCCCACCAGGAGGGGAAAGTCTAGAAGACACAGCGAAAAGAACATTACCGTATTTTCGGAGCCGGATTCTCACTCACCTGAAACATGGGGATAATGTCATTGTTGCCGCTCATGGCAATTCCCTACGGTCAATCATTATGGAACTCGATCAGCTTAGTGAAGAGGAAGTTCCTAAACTTGAACTTGCAACTGGAATCCCCACCGTCTACGACATCAATGAGGAAGGTAAAGTCGTCGGTAAAGAAATAATGGATTAAGTTTTAGTGCTTCCCATGCGTAAAACAAAGATTATCTGCACACTTGGTCCCGCCAGTTCTGACTTCGACACCATCAAAGCAATGGTCGAGGCAGGCATGGACGTAGCGCGGCTGAACTTCTCTCATGGCGATCGCGCTACCCACTTAGACTATATTCGCATCGTTCGCGACGTTTCCCAAGAACTGAATCGCCCCATTGCTATCCTTCAAGACTTACAAGGCCCAAAAATCCGAGTTGGCGAAATGGAAGCAGGTGTCGTCCTCACCCCAGGTGAACAAACTGTAATCACCATGGATGATGTAGTCGGTACAGCAGGGCGATTTAGTTCCACCTACAAAGGTTTAGCTAGGGATGTAAACGTTGATGACCCAATCCTCATCAACGATGGCTTACTCAAACTTCGGGTAGACCAAGTGAGTGGTAGTGATATCCATTGCTCTGTAGTCTACGGGGGACCGCTGAAAAGCCACAAGGGAATAAACCTCAGTCTCTCCTCGATCTCTACTCCTGCCCTTACCGATAAGGATAAAGAGGACTTGGAGTTTGGCTTAAGCCAAGACGTGGACTATATCGCTTTATCCTTTGTCCGGGAAGCGGCTGATCTTGAGCAAGTTAGAGAGTTGGTGAAAGGTTCTGGCAAACGAACTCACGTCATTGCTAAGGTAGAACGTCACGAGGCAGTAGAGGCAATGGAGTCAGTTGTTGACGCATCTGATGCAGTTATGGTTGCTCGTGGTGACTTGGGCGTTGAAATGCTCTTGGAACAAGTTCCGGCAATCCAAAAGTCCTTAATTGATACTTGCCGGAGCCATCTCAAGCCAGTAATCACCGCGACTCAGATGCTAGAGTCGATGATCCAAAATCCGCGTCCCACGAGGGCAGAGGTTTCTGATGTTGCTAATGCAATTTTAGAAGGGACGGATGCTGTGATGCTTTCAGGGGAAACTTCAGTTGGGCGCTACCCTGTGGAAGCCGTGAGAACGATGGCACGGATTGCCGAGACAACAGAGGCGCGTTTGAAAACCTCCCCCCTTTACATTGATGGCTTCAAGGAACACGCTATTTCAAATTCTGTAGCTCATGCTGCTTGTCAACTCGCGCAAAACCTCAAGGCAAAAGCGATCGTTTGTTTTACAGAAAACGGTTTCTCCACCCGAATTCTCTCTAAATATCGTCAGCCAATTCCGGTGATTGCCGTCACACCGACAGAGAGTGTTCAGCGTCGGTTAGTGCTTTATTGGGGAGTTCAGTCCTTACAACTTCAAGAAGTTTATAGCACTGACGCGATGATTGTTTTGGCAGAGCAAGCTGCTGTTGAGCATGGGTTTGTTGCCAAGGGAGATGTTGTGGTGATGATTGCAGGTTTGCCGTTGGCAATTACTGGAGTGACGAACTTAATCAAGGCGCACCGCATTGGAGAACAGGTTGCGGTTTGACTTGTTGCTGTTTCAATCCCTGATAGGGATTTAAGTTGATTGAAAGCTCATCGTTGGCTACTTTACCAGTGGCGCTAAGTGCGTTTCAATCCCTGATAGGGATTTAAGTTGATTGAAAGGTCATTTAGATAATAGCATCCTAGGCAACAGCCTTGGCAAGAGGCAAAGCTTCTTATTCGACTCAAAGCTAGTATCCATAAGCCTTTGAGAAAGTGCGCGAACCTCAAAACTGAGTAATAACATTCAGACCCTTGTCCATAAAGAGATACCACTATAAATTGCCCTGTGTCCTGAAAAACACCCACCCACTCGCGCAATAAATCGCTAAGCTGCCACAAAAAAATGCAATCTGCTTTGCAGCAGTACAAGCGATCGCTTAAAGCAGTTCTCAGTTGCATGAAGTACATCAAAAAACCTTACCCCCAACCCCTTCCCTACGAGGGAAGGGGAGTAAAAATCAAAGCCTCTCAAGAGTAGGAGAGAGGTCAGACTGTATCTCATCTAATCGAGAAGGGCTATATCTCACACTATTTAGTTTAAGTTCTAATCTTAAAGACAAAACATTCAGTTCCGAAAACGGCTAGCAATTGCTAGATACCAGATTTATGCTGACAGCATGAATTCGGATTTGATGCGATGAGCAGTTTGCTTGACCCTGATGCTTGTTACCGAGCAATCCAAACTAAAGATGTCCGCTTTGACGGACGGATTTTCATCGCCGTTCGCACAACTGGCATCTTTTGCCGCCCTATCTGCCCAGCCCAGACACCAAAGCGAGAGAATTGCACGTTCTTTGCAAGTGCGGCAGCAGCGAGTGAGGCAGGGTTTCGTCCCTGTTTGCGCTGTCGCCCGGAACTATCGCCAAATTTGTTTGCACTTGTTGGAACAGCATCCACAGTTTTGCGATCGCTTCGTCTGATTGCTGAGGGCGCACTTGATGATGGTACGGTGGGAGAACTAGCGGCACGAGTGAGAGTAGGCGATCGCCATTTGCGGCAGTTATTCGCCAAACACCTAGGAACCTCACCAAGGGCAGTTGCACAGACGCGACGGCTTTTGTTTGCCAAGCAATTACTCGATGAAACCTCGCTATCAATAACAGATGTGGCAATGGCGGCTGGTTTTTCCAGTATCCGCCGATTTAATGCCGTAATTCACAAAACCTACCAGCGATCGCCTAGTGAGCTGCGATCGGCACAAAGTAAACTTGGAGATGCTACAAAAACCCCTGAAATTACGCTGAAGCTTCCTTTTAGCCCACCCTACAATTGGTCAGCTTTCGTTCGCTTTCTATCAGCTAGAGTCACTCCAGGGCTAGAGTCTTTGGGTTCTGACTTTTATCGACGGGCTATTTCCCTTGACGGGATGCATGGTGTTGTTGAAGTCCGCCCGGTTAAGGAAAAACACTATCTGGTTGCTAGTATCCGTTTTCCCAAAGTGGCGCTTTTGGGTCAAATTGTTGAGCGATTGCGTCGGATGTTTGACTTGGATGCGAATGTTGCAGAGATTACTACCCATCTGCGGTGCGATCGCATTCTTCGTCCAGCAATTTCTACCTTACCAGGACTGCGGGTGCCTGGAACCTGGGATTCCTTTGAACTAGCAGTACGTGCAATTCTTGGACAGCAAATTAGTGTTGCTGCTGCTACAACCCATGCAGGACGTTTAGTTGAAGCTTATGGTGAGCGGTTGGTAATTGAGGGAGTGCCTTGGGAAGAATCTAACTTGCGATTTGTTTTTCCCCAACCCGAAGTTTTAGCAAATGCTGACTTAACTAGCATCGGAATTATGCGATCGCGTGCCTTTGCCATTACCTCACTGGCTACTGCCGTTGCTCAAGATAGTCAAATCCTGACAAATTTCCAAAATTTAGACGATGCGGTGCAAAACTTGTCTAAGCTTTCTGGAATTGGTGAATGGACAGCTCAATATATTGCAATGCGGGCATTACGCGAACCCGATGCTTTTCCCGCTACCGATTTAGGGCTGTTACGTGCGATGGAAAAATTAGGGCATCCCGTAACAAAAACCCAGTTACTAGACGTTTCTCAAGCTTGGCGACCTTGGCGTGCTTATGCCGCAATGTTCCTCTGGTCATCACTCGATTCAACCCTATTATCCATGCAGGAGGAGCTATCCGCATGACTACACTCTTAATTGACAAAATTGATTCCGAGATTGGAGAGATTCTGGTGGTTTCCGATGGGGAAAGTCTCACTAGCCTCGACTTTTCAGACTATGAGCCACGCATGATGAGGTTACTAGAGAAACGCTATGGCTCTGTCAATCTTGTAGAGAAAAAGAATCCCCAAGGATTTAGCGATCGCATCCGTGCATATCTGAATGGTGACTATAACAGCCTGGATGATATCCCAGTCAAAACTGGAGGAACACCCTTTCAGCAGCAGGTTTGGTTAGCACTCCGAACAATTCCACTGGGAACTGTGATTTCCTACGGTGAGTTGGCGGCAAAACTGGGTAAGCCAACCGCATATCGAGCAGTAGGGATGACAAACTCACTTAATCCAGTTGCGATCGTACTGCCGTGTCATCGAGTAATCGGTACAAAGGCTTCCCTTACTGGCTACGCTGGTGGTTTGGAGCGCAAGCACTGGCTGCTTCAACACGAGGGTGTTGACTGTCACCTTGCTCCAATTCAAAGTTCACGCATTAAAAATTCAAAAGTTAGGACTTATGCAAAGTGATCTATTAGATGATTGGCAAAGATAGAATAGACCTAACGGTTGACCATCCTCCGGATTTAGCCATTGAAATTGATGTCACCTCTAAAACGCAAATCAGCGCCTATCAATCGTTGAAAGTCCCTGAAATCTGGTGATACGACAACGGCAAGATTGAGAGCATTCCGCAAGTGGATGAGAGAATAAATTGGCAAACCTTTCTAGCTTATGGCATACAGTGATTTTACAACCTTAACTAAAGTTAGAGAAGCCTTTGGGTTAACAATAGAAGAATCAATCAACCTATTTACTGATATTCCAGAAGTCTTGCCCAGTTCTCATCTACAGACTACTTTAAATGAAAATGTTTTTTTGGCAACTGCAATCAATACAGAAAAAGCGCGTGCCGAGTTAATTATTGCTCCGGTTTTATTAGAAGTCAGACGAATGCTTAATTTTCAGATCGGTTTTTTTTCTGGCTCAGAGTTCAATGTCGATTTGCAAGCAGGTTTGAGCGGATATTGCGATTATATTCTTACTGCATCAAAAGAATCTTATGAAATTCGGACTCCAGTTGTAACCTTGGTAGAAGCTAAGAATGAAAGTATTAAATCTGGCTTAGGGCAATGTATTGCTGAAATGGTAGCAGCCCAATTATTTAATCAACGGAATGGAGAGGCGATTGAAAGTATCTATGGAGCCGTAACAACGGGAACGGATTGGAAGTTTATTAAGTTGACTGATAAAACCGTCTGGGTTGATAAGCGAGACTATTTTATTAATGAAGTAAGTCAGATTTTGGGAATTTTAACAACACCGTTTAAAGATTTACAATCAGAGTAAATCTTCTTCAGATAGCTGGGCTATTTTCATCAATGCTCTCAACGTTCCAACTTTTAAATCTTGATTACGGTGAATAGGAATTGACAGAATTTGTTCGACTTCAGGGTTTTCATAGATATGATGACTGCCAGTAATTCTTCGCAAAACCCACCCTTTTTGCTCCACAATCTTGCACAGTCGCTTGCCAGAAATAGATTTCATACAGCAATTTCGACAATTTGATCTGTTGGCTCAATTGCATTACGACTGTTTGCAACATCCAGCCAACCTTCAATAGCGTCCTTTAAATTAGCTACCACCTGCTCCATCGTGTCTCCTTCAGTAATGCAACCAGGAAGCGCAGGAACCTCTGCCCAATAGCCACCTTCTTCTGCTGGATGAATGATTGCTCTAATTTTCATACACATATTGAGCTAGTTGTTGAGAATATAGTAACAGGCTTTAATGTGATAGATGAAGAGACGCGGTAAATAAAATAAGCTTGCACACACACCAAGTTACAAAGCTGAAATGGTTGCAGCCTAGTTATTTAATCAGAAAAATTGAGAGGCGATCGCAAGTATCTATGGAGCCGTAACTACGGGAATGGATTGGAAGTTTCTTAAGTTGACTAATAAAACAATATAGATTGATAAGCGAGACTATTTTATCAATGAAGTAACTCAGAGCTTAGGGATTTTAACAACACCGTTTAAAGCATTTTATTCTATAGAATGATTAAGCGATTGACTCCCTTTTGTACATTACGCTTAAGCTAATGCACACTACAAAATAGGCGATCACGCTAACGTTCCCGTTCAGGGGCGGCAAGTGACCTTTGCATCCACACCAAGATCTCCACATTCCGTCTGCTGCAACGGGAACGTTATGCCGCTCCTGTCATAACTGACTGATGTATTCGAGGAGATTAGCTTCAGCTTTGAACCATTCTCCAGCCAACCTCATCTCCCTAAACTGTTGATGCAACGCTCGTTCTAGCTCTTGAGCTTCTTTAGCTCCTTCAACTTGTACCGATTTAATTAACTTCAACTTAGCTGGACTGGATGTTTGAAGTGACATCATCCTCCTTGCCAAATTTTTGGCTCGACCTATTTTGATGGCATTGCTATCTTCATTGAGAATAAAGTAAACGAAATGAGCTTGATGGGCTAACTTCTCGCCATCGAGAGAGTGTGTTCTATTGCCTGGAGTCACAATCTTAGCGTTTGGACTTATCCAGGTTTTGAGCCAGGTACATACTGCTTGAATAGTTAGGGACTTTTGCGCCCTTATCGTAATAAGCTCTCCATCAATATTCAACGTGAACTTCTTCGCGCCAGCTTTGCCTCTAGAAGGAAGATTGCCGCCATTCGGGAGTTTTAAGCGTTCAGATGGAGAGCGGCAAAATTTTGTGTATGTATCTGGATATCCAGTGGGAATGCTAAATCGTTTGCTGTCTTCCGTTGTAACCTCTACCCATCCCCAACCCTTGTATGGGTCATTTGGATCTCTGTCAATGTAAATAGTGTTCCAGTATATCCTGCCCATCAACCTGGATCTCGCTAAACAACTCAGGTAGCCAATCGAGAGCATTAATCCGATACAGATACAACAAGGGTGAAGTATTGCTAATCGCTTCAGGCAAAATCGCTCTCCAAGTCCTGTAATTCCGCTTCCAATGGAAAAACCTTATAGCGTCCCAAATTCATCAGGAACTCAACCCGCGACATTCCAGCCAGTTCAGCCGCTCGACCCGACGAGAGGCGACCTAGTTCGTATAGCTTAACCGCTGCTAAGATGCACAATTCACGAGCAAAGGTATCTGCATCAGAGTTTTCAGCCTGCAACACTGCTTCTGGCACGTTAATCACAATCTGCCGAGTCGTCATAGGATTGTTCCTGTGGTGTGGAGAAGACTTTCTATCTTGATGATAAATTCGATTGAGCGATCACCTACCCTGAACAGACAAAAATGCGATCGCTCCTTGTTGACTGATGAAACTCAACAGGATGCGATCGCCATTCTCCCCTATTTAACTAAGAGGTGTTTTCAAAGGCAATTTAAACAAACCCTAAAAACTAAATTGGGCGCGTAAATTACCCACATAAATATTAGGATTGTCGCTGAAATTGTTCGGATTGCCAATCAGGTAGAAGGCTGGAACAATAGCAACGTTATTCGTCAGGGGATAGAAGTAAGTTGCTTCAAATTCATACTGGACACCACCATCACCACCACCAGAAACAAGAAAATCACGACCATCCAACACAGAGAAGGGTATTACATAGGATACTGTTGCCAAGGCTCCTTCCTTACCCAAGTCAGGAAATGCTACTCCTAACTGAATTGCTTGTGCATTGATTTCACCATCCGGTCGGGCTGGATTTACTGGATTGAGATTGGTACTCCCATAGGTATAGCGTCCAAAAAGACCCAAAAAGTCAGCAACTCGCCAGTCGAAGTTAAAGCCAAATGTATCGGCAGTTGCATTATTAAGAGAACCACCAAAACCATCATCGGCTAAGCCATAAATCGGTTCTCCAATAGCACCACCAATCAGTCCACCAATTTGCTGAATGTTAGAACGGTTGTAGATGAAGCGCAAGTTAATGTTTTGTGTCGGGGAAAATCCTAACTCTGCTGTAATCGTATTAGTGCCACCAAACAAGCCTTGGTCTGGGTTGGATGCAGAGTTAAACAAGCCGCCAGGAAGAAATTCATCACTCTCACCAAGATAAGCAACACGCAACCTGAACTGGTCACTAACATTCCAAAGTACTACTGCTCCAGAGCCACGATCAATTGTGTTCAGAAGAGTGCTGCCATTTGAGTTGAAGGTGCTGCCACCTGTTAAGAAGAACGTGTAAGCATTGTTGTCGAAGTAGCGATACCAATTAATCCGAGGTCCAACCACAGCCTGAATGCTATCCGTGACGGGGAAAGTGTAAAACAATTCCCGCAAGATTACGTCATTATCTCCAGTAATCGTTCCAGCCGTTTGGTCAAGAAACGGTGTACCAAAGGTGTTGTAAAGACCCGCAGAGGCAAAAACGTTGGCTGGTGAGTTGCCGTTCCCTACAGCTAGTTGAGTCACTAAGCTATCTCTACCTGTAAAGGAGGTTTCAAAGTTTAGCCATACCAGATTGCTGAATGTGATTTCGGGGTCATCTTCTACCGTCTGAGTAATCGGTTGATTTGTAATTGGATCTCGCCCTGCTTGTCTGAGGGCAAGGTCACCAAATAAGCCGTTAAGGTCAGTAGTTTCTACTAAGACATCATCATCGGCAAAAGCTCCCGTCAGGTTAAACCATGCTAAACCACTGAGCTTAGTAGTTGTGGAGAACTGGTGGTCTTCTAAGAAGGCAACACGACCCTCTAAGGTATCCACCCGTGTACCTAAGGTTGCCAGTTCTGTCTGAAATTCAGTAACCAGTCGTTGCAGTGTTTCTAAGTCCTCACGGGTGACAAAACCTTCTGTGCTAGCTGCAATTAAACGCTCAACCTGTTGCAAACAGGCGTTTAAACCTGCGGCAAA
Organism: Microcoleus sp. FACHB-SPT15; assembly: GCF_014849525.1. Taxonomy (NCBI): domain Bacteria; kingdom Bacillati; phylum Cyanobacteriota; class Cyanophyceae; order Oscillatoriales; family Microcoleaceae; genus Microcoleus; species Microcoleus sp. FACHB-SPT15. The sequence goes on from NZ_JACJNU010000059.1 coordinate 151,323, forward strand.
TTCATAACGAGTGGTTGCTCGATTGCCTCGGAAAGTGCCATCTGGATACCCAGCAATACAACCATAACGTTCAACAAGCGATCGCAAGGCTTCATACGCCCAATCTCCCGGTGAGACATCACTGAGTTGCGAGACGTTGGTGACTTGCGACATCGGGTCATTGCGATCGCTAATCGCAGGATCTGAGGAAAGTTCGGTAACAGAGATAACACTCTCAAGCATTTGCGCGTTGGCTGGCTCAATAGCTTCTGCCTCTACTGTTGTCGGAGGTGCCGCTACAGTGTCCTGAACTTGCTCTGAGGTTAGTTCAGCTATGGGTGCTGTTGGTGAATTGCTGGAGAATCTCTCCCCTGCAAAGCTAGAAGACTCTTGCTCCCCCTTCTCTTGCTCACGAAGGGGTTGAAGGGTGATGTCTTTTAATTCGCTAGTAACATCACCAAGTCTCAACGCTGCGGCTGAGGCTTCAATCTCTTCTGCCTCTTGTGGCACAGTCGATAGCGCTACAGTGCCTTGAACTTCACTCGCCCTCACCTGCAACGACATTACAGACATTACAGTGCTTGAAACTAACAGAGACACCCACAAAGTTGTTGGCACACTAAGCCAAGCTTTCCAGGTAGTTGCATCCTTAACCATCAATCCTCACACCTATTCTTGACAAGAAGAACATGAGGATGTTACCAATTCCCCCTTTAGGTAGATGTAGTTTTGGCGACAGTATTTAATATCCTCTTAACCTGTTATCGGCGCTTCCTGACATGACGAGGAAGCAATGCTTAGCTAGCTTTATTGGCGTTTAAACTACAGTTGACTGACTGTTGATGGACTGCGTTTTGATTCATAAGAACACAAATAAATATAATTTTTCGCTTAAGAAGGTATGGGTTTTTGCACCTTTTCCCTGCATAATTTAAACGCGATCGCCTTAACATTTTTTAGTACAAGGCATTCCCCAAGCTGTTTGATTTTATTCCTTTATCCGGGTGCTAGATGACTCACCACATTCTTAAAGCCAGTTGTCAAACTGTTCATTTAGGCGGTTTTTCTCATCAGTTGGAACCTGCGTTAACTATTGATTCAGGTGACAGTATCGACGTTGAAACCTACACTGGCTTCTATGTTTCTGACAAAGCACCACCGGAATTTCTCACACCAGAATTTCTTGAGATTTGTCAGCATTTCCCCCCAGAACGTAAAGTTGGAACAGGCCCACACTTACTGACAGGGCCAATTTATGTCAAGGATGCTGAGCCTGGAGATGTTCTGGAAGTCAAGCTAGAAGCCATTTCACCTCGTCTTCCTATAGGTTTCAATGCGATTCGTCCCGGTTGGGGAGCTTTACCACAACAGTTTACAGAACCAAGACTACGCTTCATCCCTTTAGATTTAGACAAGGGCGTTGCAGAATTTCCGACAGGTAGCGGGATTAAGATTCCCTTGCAACCCTTCTTTGGTATTGTTGGCGTTGCGACAGAGGAAACCAGCCGTTCCTCTGTTCCTCCGGGTAGCTATGGCGGCAATATTGACAATCGAGAACTGCAAGCTGGCTCAAGGATATTCTTACCTGTTTTTGTTCCTGGCGGCTTATTGTCCATAGGGGACGGACATTCGGCTCAAGGAGATGGTGAAATTAATGTAACTGCGATCGAGACTTCCATGAACGGCACGATCCAAATTAATCTGCGTAAAGATTTGCCGTTCATATATCCCATAGCTGAAACACCAACTGACATCATCACTATGGGATTCGGAGAAACCCTTGATGCAGCCTTTGAGTTTGCCCTCACGCAAATGATTACTTTCTTGGAACGCTTTGCGGGATTGAGTGCAGAAGAAGCCTATGTTTTGTGCAGCCTCGCTGTAAACTTTCACATTACCCAGGTTGTCAACACTCCTCAAAAGGGCGTTCACGGTATGCTACCTAAATCGATCTTGCCCAAGGCAATCCAGTTATGACGCCTACAAGTTTATTGATTTTTGCTGCTGGTGGTTTGTTCGCGGGAATCCTTGCAGGTTTCTTGGGTATAGGGGGCGGTACGGTTCTTGTCCCTTTATTGGTGGCGCTAGGATATGAGCCAGTTGAAGCTGTTGCGACTAGTAGTCTCTCGATTGTGATTACGGCTATTTCCGGTAGCGTGCAGAATTGGCGGATGGGCTATTTTAGCTTGAAACGAGTAATGGGGATTGGCTTTCCTGCTGTCGTCACGGCTCAATTTGGAGCGTATCTGGCAGAATTATTTGCTCCCTACTGGTTACTAGCAACCTTTGGGATACTGCTACTCATTAATATTTACCTTGTCGAACTACGCAAACGCCTGAGTGCTAAGGAGAAACAGCAAAGTCAAGAGACAGCAGGCGAAAGACAACCTCAAGACTCAGGGCTTAAAGCCACGATTTCGAGAATTGCTACTGGTAGTACCGCAGGTGTACTAGCAGGTTTGTTTGGTGTTGGTGGTGGGGTAATAATGGTGCCGTTGCAAATTTTGCTGTTGGGAGAAACAATTAAAACGGCGATTCAGACAAGTTTAGGTGTGATTGTTATTACAGCGATTTCTGCTTGTGCAGGGCACGCCTTACGAGGCAATGTCCTGTGGGTTGAGGGATTGCTTTTGGGTGCTGGTGGCTTTTTAGGAGCGCAAATTAGTACTCGCTTTTTACCCAAGTTACCTGATCATGTTGTGAGTTTGGCGTTTCGTTCGTTGTTAGCCATCCTCTCTATTTATGTTTTCTACCAAGCTTGGCAAAACTATAACAGTTAGTGGTCAGCTATCAGCCATCAGCTTTTTTGTTTTCCTGACAAGTAGCGCTTGTTCCGCAGCCTTGAACTGTGGCTACTATGGAGAAACAGACACCATTGTCAAGAAAACGATGAAACTTAGCCTCTTAACCACTGCTGCACTGTTAGCCACTGCTGGTTTCTTCGCACCTATCAAAGCGCAAGACACCCAACTCCTACCAACTACGCCTTCTGTTCAAAGCCAAGCCAGTGGCGATCAAGTTCTGGAAGCGTGTTCCCAAGATCGAGCCGATACATTGCCTAACCCGTTTTCAGACGTTTCGCCCGACCATTGGGCATTCAAAGCTGTGATGAGTGTACATTACTGCGGTGCTTATCATGGGGAAATTCCTCTAGAGCGGGTTAAGCCCTTTTTACAACAACAAACACCACAGACTAGCAGCAACCAATCGCAGTGGGAGCATGACATGAAGCCATACTAAACTTGGCTTCCAGAGGTAGCAATGTCCATGAGGAATAAACGCTTCTGAACCAAAAAGGTTAAGACCTATAGCATAAAATCAGCCCTTTATTTTTTGCAATTCATTTCCTGTTATAGCCGCTCTGCATCCTTGCCGTCTTACCATAAAGCAGAGCTATGTTTCAGCAGCTATTTTTCTTTGTAATAAAAAAACAATTTGAACAGGAGTGATATCAAGCTAAGTTGATTACTTTTAACAACTAATAACTAATAACTAATAACTAACAACTAATAACCCTTTCATTTATTTGATGGTTGGCAATTTAGAGCTGCTTTTGGATAAGCAATCCGTTGGTGGTTACACTGTTGCCAAACGTTGACAAAAACTTCAGCAATTTTTGTCAAATCCTCCCGTGTTAGCCCAGAATCTATTAGTTGGTTGTCCTGCCAACGCGCTCTCAGGATTTTATTAATCATTGAAAGGGCAGTTTCTGGAGTCACATCCTTAAGCGATCGCAAAGCCGCTTCACAGGCATCAGCTAGCATGACCACCGCTGTCTCTTTTGACTGGGGAATCGGGCCATCGTAACGAAAATCGGACTCCTGTACAGGGCGACCACCTTCCTGTTGCTCTTGTTGTTGAGCTTGGAAATAGAAATAGGAAATCAACAGTGTTCCCTGATGTTCTGGAATAAAATCCCGTATTGCTTCCGGTAACTGATGCTTACGAGCCATCACCAAGCCTTCAGTGACGTGTTTCTTGATCACTTCGGCACTCTTCCAGGGATCATTAATCTCATCATGCTTGTTGGGTCCCCCCATTTGGTTTTCAATAAATCCCAAAGGATCATGCATTTTCCCAATATCGTGGTAAAGTGTGCCTGCCCGTACTAATTCGACATTGCAGTGGAGTTCTCGTGCGGCTGCTTCTGCTAAAGAAGCTACAAACATGGTATGTTGAAATGTTCCAGGTGCCTCAGTTGCTAGCCGTTTTAGCAGAGAACGGTTGGGATTCGACAATTCTGCAAGACGAATCGGGGTTACCAAGTCAAACAGGCGTTCCAGGTAAGGCGATATTCCCAGAGCGACTACGCTCCAAGAAAAACCAGCTAGACCATATAAAGCAGCTTCTTGGAGTACGGTATACCAAACTGAACCGACAGCTGCACTGAGCATGAGATTGAGAACCAGGTAAACACCGCCCTGAGTTAAACCCATCGCACCGCCAAGGAGAGCCAATTCCTCACGCGATCGCATCCGTCCCGCCATCGATGCACCTAATAGCCCAGCCGCCGCCCCAGGAATTAAATATTCCCAGCTAACTTCCATACTGAAGGTCACTAACCCACTCAGCAGACCCACAACCGTAATGCCCAAGGGGGGACTGTAAAAGCTACCCACCAATAACCCAATCGCGGGCAAATCGGTATAGGGGACACCAAATATACTGAGTAGTGGTGTACTCAGCGTCAGGAGCAACACTAAAATGTGGTCGCGCCGTCGCAATCGGGGACAGGATTTCCGTTGCACCAGCCAAAAAATACAAACTGACCCGGTAACTAAACCCCCAAATCCTACTAGACCGAGCCAGTTAATCTCTCGGCGGCTCAAGTGGAAGTAATCTAGCAAGACAAAATCCGTTTGGGTTATTTCTTCACCCGCATAAACAATCACGTCTCCTTGCTTAATGGAGACTATTTCTGGCTCGACAGCTTGCGCGGCTTGTTCTGCTCTTCGCTTGGTTTGCTCCTGATCTTCCATTAAGTTAGGCTGCAAGACAGTCATTAGCAGCCCAACGGCAAAATCCTCAGCATCTGGGGGCACAAGCGTATTCAGTTGGATTTTCACCCCTTCTTTTAGAATGTCGGGCGGTAGCCCTGGGGGAATCCCCTGAGTGAGAATCCGCTTTGATGCTTCAGTAACACCCTGGCGCGTCTGCCTCCAATCTTCATCTGATAACTCAAGCAAGGAGGCATCATAGTGACGGTCTGATTCAGCAGCAGATAGCTCCGTAATCTGACGCAATGCCTTGGCGTAACCCTCGCGAGCCAGTGAGATTGAATCAACTAATGAAGAATAGGCTTTAGGGGAAGAGAGCTTACGATAGCTTTGCAATTCGCTAACAGCTTGGGCAAAAGAGAGATGGAGCGGCTGCGCTGTCTGAGTAGACGGCGCAGCTTCATATTCTAATCGGTCAACATCTTTACCCGTGTCTGCAAAGGCTAAGACAGAATGCCATTCCCATTCTTTACTCTGGCGCAGATACCGTTGGGTAGCCTCGGATAACACAGTTGTTGCCACAAAGGGGAAGGAACCACTCAGTTGGCGTAGTTCTTCTGCTTTGTCCAGGGATTGCTGAAGGTCTTGATAAATATCTTTTGTGAGGGGTTGGTCAAACATCAACACGGGAACAAAGCCTGCACGCGCAGCTTTCCGTTTTTCTTCCGTGGTTTTTGCGTCCTCAACATTGGCACTAAATAAAGCCCGGATTGTCTGGGGAGCGGCTTTCCCGACATCCAACTTTGGCTGATTGTAGAAACGGTGTCCCATCACACTGGTGAGAGAAATCACCGCTACTACCCACATCGCGGGTGAACGTCCTCGGCGATCGCGTCTGCGTTTAGATCGCTCGGTCATTGGTGGCGATGCTGGTTCCTCCAAGGTTTCTGACGGTTTGTGATCCTCACTTTGCTTAGAGCGTTTTGCATTTGACAATAGTAACGCCGCATCACCTCGTGCGCCGGAATGTCTTTGTGGTGAGTGCCGAGGCAGCAAATCAGCCAAGTGAGTTTTCCTCCCTGAGGCGTGGGTACTCGTAGAGGAATTAGATACCTTGAATGACAACCAAGCGCGAATATGCTTAGATGTTTTCCGCAGTTGCGCGATCGGCTGCGTCAACGAATGAAGCGTTTTCATAGCACAAGAATTGCCATTTCAGGTGACGGGAGCAGTGGAAGCGCAAGATGTACGTTGAGCTTGCTTTCGTTTCAGGCAGAGTGGTAGGGTCTATCTATTCTTAACTTACATACTGTAACTTTTGAGTTCATCTCCTCTTAACATTACAAAACCCTATGGTGAGTACGTCTTTTTTAAGAAAATAAACTTCGCCTAGTTGAGTAAAATCAACTTTCTGGCTGTTTTTAGTCTAAAATTAGGACAATTTTGGACTTTTTCAGGGTTTTCATTCAGTTACTGGATAAGATAATGCCATGTGCAACTTTCCTCCTGTCTCTGTAGCAGGGAGGATATCTCGCTAGTTAATGGTAGCTTATCTGTCTGCCCAATCCCCAATTCCGATTGCTCTGTCTCATTGTTGCTTTAGAGCCGATAGCTAAAATAACAGGACGAGGAACTGGCTCCAAGAGTAGCACCTCTCACAATCAAAGCGACATCACCGTGGTTGAATCACTCGCGGTGCAGCGATCGCTACTGATGGAAATTGCTCTGCCACAGAGACATCATAAATACCTGACCAAACTGCAAACAAGCGCTCCGCTAATTGCATCCACTGGACACCCATTGGGATTTGCTGGCTAGCTAACTGCCAGCCTACTGGAATGCCAATGATGCTGTTATAAACTCCGGCCAGAGTACCTGTAAGGGTAGCTGTAAGCTGGGGTTGGTAGCCAGTACGAATAGCACGAGTCACGCAGAGGCGAAAATCTTCTGGAGTATGGAGGAAACAGTAAAGAGCAAGAGCAATAGATAGACAAGAACGCTTCAATTCTCCTTGACTTTTTGGGGCATGACGACGCAGTTGTGTAAGCGTTGTATCTAACCCAGCACCCTTTTCCAACAAGGTTTGTACCTGTTCTAGTTGTTGTACTAGAGGTGTTTGAGATGGGTTCAAATAGTTAAGGATTCGAGGAATCAGCGTCGCTGGGTTGAGTTTTTCTGTCAGAGCAAGGGCGATCGCAAAAGCGACAACCAATACCTCCTCAGATGTCTGGGAATCATGCCGCCAAACCGTTGCCGCCTGTAGCAGTTGTTGTCGCAACTTGGCTTCATCCTCATGAAAAAATAGCGCAACTGGTAGCGTTGCCACTGCCGCCTCACTACTACTCGCCGTAGACTGCAATAACAGGAGAGAAGGTTGTGTCATCTCGCAGTAACGCACCCAATCGTCTAAATCGAGTTTGCCACAGTGAATCAAGCTCTTGGTGCCACACATCGCAATCTCGCTCCAGTCTGGAGGTGTTGGACTAGGCTGAGTCTCTCTGGAATGAGGCAAAGTAAACCTTGATTCATTTATGAATTGATCTTTGCCTCCACCACTAGCTAGAGTTTTTCCCACAAAGCTACCGAGCAGTGCCCCCCGGAATCGGTTTAAAAGTGAGTACCGCATCAAGTCCTTCTACCAGTCAACAACCATCACCTACTCCTGCCATAGTATTGCAAACGATATAAAGTAAGATTTACCGTCTTTACTGAAGAACCGTATCTTATTTCATGCTAAACGCTAGCCAAGTAATTGCTGATCAGACTGACACCATCATGGCGCAATGGATTGAGGTAGTCCGTCAAGAACGCCAGATAGAAAGCTCACTGAATATGTCTGATACAGCTTTGGGAGATTCTCTTCCTATACTTCTTAAGACTTTGGCGGCGGTGCTTCAGCATCCTCAGAAAAACCTATTTGAAAGGATTGCTGAGGTAAGTCTAGAGCATGGAACTTTGCGAGCTGGACAAGGATACGATGCCGCAGAAATTGCGAAAGAGTATGGTCTCTTGCGTCGGATGATTTTTTCTGTGTTGGAAGAGGAGTGCCTTCAGGGTTCTCCTCAGGAGATTATTCAACTTTTTTCCCAAATCAACACACTGCTAGATGAAGCAATTTCTATATGCTTTAAAAGCTATATGGAAGCCCGCTTACATGAATTAGAGCAACTTCAAAGTCAGTTGACGCTTACAAACCAAGAACTCACTCGACTGATTGAAGCTAGTAAAGACAATCTTTCTTACCTCGCTCATGAGTTAAAGACACCGTTAACTGCTGTAATTGGCTACTCTGAACTTCTTTTGCGCTTACAAAAACAAAATGCCAATGCGGATATGGCATCTCCCAGTCTTCAGAGTATTGAGCGAGTGCTGCAAGGAGGACGACATTTACTACGCATCGTCAATGATTCTTTAGAACTGTCACGCTATGAATCAGCACAAATTCAGTTGAACTTGGAATGGATTGATGTTTGTTCATTAATTACTAGAGTAAGCGAGATGCTTGAACCACTAGCGCAAGCCGAGAATTTGCAGCTAAAGCTCGATTATGATCGCGCTCCTTCTAAGATACTGACAGACTCCTTCCGCTTACAGCAAGTCCTGACTAATTTGGTAGGCAATGCAATTCGCTACACTGATGTAGGCTTCATTCAAATTCGTTGTGAAAGTCTACCGGATGACAAGTGCTTCTTTGCCGTGACGGATACTGGCATTGGTATTGACCCAAGCGATTGCGATCGCATCTTTGAGCCGTTTTCCCAAGCTTTTTTAAACCAAGGACAACGCAAGCAGGAAGGGACAGGATTAGGACTCGCGATTGTTTCGCGCTTGGTCAAACTACTTCACGGTGAAATTGACCTAGTTTCTGAAGTTGGCGTGGGTTCTACCTTTACCGTTACCTTACCAATCAAGATACAAGTTGAGCAGACAGACCAATAACAGAGCTTGTGCCAACTCCTTGAACTGGACTATTCTGCTTTAGCCAGTAGACGATTTTCTTAGATAATGAACTAAAGCTTGTAACCCTAAGCGATAGCTCTGTTCACCAAAGCCACTAATTTGCCCGATCGCTACTGGTGCAATAAACGAGTGATGCCGAAAGGCTTCTCGTTGATAAATGTTGCTGAGATGAACTTCTACTGTCGGCAGAGCTACAGCGGCTATTGCATCGCGTAAGGCAACACTAGTATGGGTGTAGGCTCCAGCATTGATCAAAATGCCGTGGTGTTGACCGACAGCATCATGGATTGCATCTACCAAAAGACCCTCGTGATTTGACTGCACCACCAGGATTTTGGTTTGTAGCTTTTCACCCTCCTGCACTAGGAGGTGGTTGATCTCATCTAAGGTCACTGCACCATAAATTCCTGGCTCTCGCCGTCCCAGCAAATTGAGGTTGGGACCATGCAGAACCAAAATACTTAAAGTATTTGCAACGTCATTAGACACGAGAATTAGTTACCGACGGCGATGCCTTGGGTCATTCACGGGAATAGGAATTAGCTCAGGTTCCGGTTGTCCTTCTGGACTTAGGAGAGTTTCAATGAGCTTACGTGCCCATTCTTTGAGTTTTTCCAAGACTTTATCTATATAATCCATTAAACAGAAAGCTCCTGTGAGACAAGCTGTAGTTCTTTTAACAACAAGACAAACCTAAAAATTCAAATGGCTTCCCTTGCAGGAAGGTAGGATGTTTAAGCTTGCCGGATTCGCTTTTTTGTTCCAGACACTGGATGAGGAAAAAATTCCTCAATGTTGCATTTCTTATTAATCTAAGAGTAACACACTCACGAAAATCATTTCCATACCACTAGAGGAGGGTTGCTTAGAGAATTGGATACAACAAAAGGTAATTGATCTCCTTCTACTTTCTAAGGTAGCTGATCGCTCTTTGGTCGTCACCTTAAAGAACATTTAACAAAGGAGAGCGTCCCGCGAGTAGTCTCCGTCGCAGATGATCCAGGGCATTGCAAGCGCTAGCATGACGAATTGAGGCTCGACTGCGATTTTGACCCAACTGATATTTGAAGCATTCAACAGTTCCATCGGGTTTGGCAAGACCAATGTAAACTAACCCTACAGGTTTGGTAGCTGTCCCGCCACCTGGTCCAGCAATACCTGTGATACTAAGTCCCCAGTGGGTTGAAAGGAGCGATCGCACTCCTCGTGCCATTTGCTGTGCTACAGGTTTACTAACAGCTCCGACTGAATCCAAATCTGATGGCTTGACACCCAACAATGCAGTTTTCACGGAGTTGTCATAGGAAATGACTCCCCCTAGAAAGTAACTAGAACTTCCAGAAATATTAGTTAGCATACTACCAAGGCCGCCACCTGTACAAGATTCCGCAACACTGACGGTTTGGGATGCCTCAGTCAACAACTGACCGACTACCGAGGCAAGGGTATCATCATCATCCCCATAATAGTATGGGCTGCCAATCTGCCGGAGTTGTTGCGCTACAGGCTCAATTAATTGCTCAGCTTTAGCGGCAGAAGGCGCACAGGCAGAGACTCGTAATCGTACTTCTCCTTGACCTGCATAAGGCGCAACTGTGGGATTGGCGAGATGGAAAAAGTCAGTGACTTTTTCAGCCAGTGCTGACTCTCCAATTCCCCAAAACCTTAACGTGCGGCTATAGATGATTTCTTTCCCCCAACCTTGGCTTTTGAGATAGGAAATCGCTGTTTCTCGCCACATCTGTTGCATTTCGCTAGGGACACCGGGGAAGGTGAGAATCGTTAAACCGGAGCGAGGTTGCCAAATCATGCCGGGAGCAGTTCCGCCTGGGTTGGGTAACACTCGTGCGCCTTGTGGGATTAGGGCTTGTTTACGATTACTCGGTGTCATCTCTCGCCCCCGTTGAGCAAACTTCAGGGCAATATCTGCTAGCACGTCTTCTCGTTCAACGAGGGGAACGCCAAAGAAGTCTGCAATTGTCTCAGTTGTTAGGTCATCTGGTGTTGGTCCAAGACCACCCGTGAAGAGTAGTAGACTAGAGCGATCGCAAGCGATTGCCAACACTTGCTTCAAACGCTCTGGATTATCGCCTACTACGGTTTGATAGTAATGGGGAATCCCTAGGGACGCGAGTTCAAGCGCCAAGAACTGAGCATTGCTGTTCAGGATATCGCCTAGAAGTAACTCAGTTCCAACACAAATGATTTCAGCACTCATTGGTTATTTGTTATTGGTTGTTGGTTGTTTGGCATGAGCAACTGATGAATGACAACAAAAACTATAGTGCTTCTTGTATGAAATGCACTGCTAATCTGCAACCCCTTCCCAGAATCGAGAAGGGGAGTCAGCGCTCAAACGTTAGGATTACCCACTCAGGAATAACTCGTTAGATGTTGTCTTGAGAGATCTAAACGAGAGTTGGGACAGGGATTCTGAGATGAGGATAAAGAGGGAAGCGATCGCATAACTTCGCCACCCGTTGCCGACACTCAGTTGCTACCGTTTCGTCTTCTGGATTGAGTAGGCGATCGGCAATGATATCAGCAATTTCTGTGAATTCTGCTGTACCCATACCGCGAGTCGTCATTGCCGGGGAACCCAAGCGCAAGCCACTTGTGACAAAGGGTGACTCCGGGTCAAACGGCACAGTATTTTTATTCGCCGTAATGTTGACACCACTCACCAGTTGGTCAGCACGCTTGCCAGTCATTCCAATAGAGCGCAAATCAACCAGAACTAAGTGGTTATCAGTTCCATCAGAGACAATTTTGAAACCTCGGTGTTGCAGTTGGGTAGCCAGCGCTGAGGCATTTTCAATCACGCTAGCGGAATAGTCTTTAAACGTGGGTTGTAGTGCCTCACCAAAGGCAACTGCCTTACCCGCAATTACATGCTCCAATGGTCCACCCTGGGTGCCAGGAAACACGGCTTTATCAAACTTCTTACCCAACTCCGCATCACGAGTAAGAATCAATCCACCTCTGGGACCCCGTAGTGTTTTGTGAGTCGTTGTTGTGACCACATCACAGTGAGGAATTGGACTAGGGTGGTGACCTGTAGCCACTAACCCGGCAATGTGGGCAATATCAGCTAGCAAGTAGGCTCCAACTTCGTCGGCAATGCTTCTAAATTTTTCAAAATCAATGATGCGGGGATAAGCCGAGTAGCCGCAGATTAGTAGCTTGGGACGTTCTTTGAGGGCAAGTTCCCGAATTAAATCAAAGTCTAGCTGCTCGGTTTGGGGGCTGACACCGTAGTGACAAACTTTGAACCACTTACCGGATACGTTGACTGGTGAACCATGAGTTAGGTGTCCCCCGTGAGACAAATCCATCCCCATAATCGTGTCACCTGGCTCTAGTAGAGCCAAGAATACCGCAAAGTTAGCCTGAGCGCCGGAATGCGGCTGTACATTCGCATGGGCAGCATTGAATAGCTGCTTTGCTCGGTCAATTGCTAGTCGCTCAACATTATCGATAAATTCACAGCCACCGTAGTAGCGCTTTCCGGGTAATCCTTCGGCATACTTATTCGTTAGCACTGAGCCTTGAGCTGCTAGCACTGCTGGTGAGGTGAAGTTCTCACTGGCAATGAGTTCTAAGTGATCACGCTGGCGCTGAAGTTCTTGGGCTAGACACTCAGCTACCGCTGGATCAGTTTGAGCGAGAAAATCTAAGTTCGTTTGAGTCACTTAAGTTGGTTCCTTACAGATGCGCTTCAGTTTTGTTGCTTAGGTCAGTTGCTAGACAAGCATCTTCGCTTGTACAGTGTGATCTACACTAACGGTGCGACGACAAAGAGCGGTACCTCTGCCTATTCGCTTTGCGACTTGCGATCTAGTGCAAGCAGCAACGCTTCGCAATCGCAAGCTGTATCTTACGTTGCGATTAGCGCGGCTTGCGTCAGATGCACCTGAGCCTATCCTTGCTTTGAACCAACGATCTTAGCGCTGTTTGCCACCCGACTGGGAGTGGGAACCAGATATAGCAGTAGCCACTGAGGTTAGGACATCGACAGAAGTCAAGTTCCTTAACCGGAGCTTATTTGACTGGAAGCTGACCGCTGAAAGCTGACTGCTGATTGCTATAACCTTCTTTATCTCAATACACCTGGGACTTAACTAATACATCATTAGAACCCATGACTGTAGATAGTCGCTGAAAATTGTTGAGTATCAAAAACAAAGGTAGAGGTTCATGTACAGCCTCTCTCCAAAGACCTAAATCTAAGTAAAATACTGAGTATCAGCCTTAGGGATCGACTGGAGGAAGCCATGTTAGTCATTCTTATGGATGAGCAAATACTTTCCCCTAATCAAGTTTGTCAAAACTGCTTACTGGCTGACCAAAGTGGTCAACCACGCTGGCGTCGTGGCAAACTTGGCTGTGGTCATGCAATTCGCAAGCTCACTCCTCACCAACCTGATCAGTATGAATGTGAGATGGGTTTCCGGATTGCTAATGTCGAATAGCCTCAACTTGAGTAGATGACATTAGAGTTTTGCGCTTTGTCAGTGATGCCAAAGGCGGTTTGTTGCTTTTTCAGTTTGACTTTACTTACGCAGCTTCTTGCTTTAGTGAGGCTGGGAGGAGATACAGAGGTTCACTAAGCCGATGTAGAGCATTCAGCTGCGCTATCCTGAATTTAGTTGGGAAAAATCAGTATTAACATCCACAAGGAGAACGCACCATGGCTTGGCGTGGGTCAACAACCGTTAAAGACAGGATTTTTGCTTGCCTTCCTTATCTGCTCCCCTTAGTTTCTGTACTACCATTTGGTAGCTTTTTGTTTCGACAGTTTCCGGCGTTGGGAGTACTTTTGATTCCTCTACAACCTGTATTATTCATCTATCAGAGTATACCTTTCGCTGGAATAATCGTTTTTTTTCTGTTGTTTTTATTAGTAGTTAGAAACGAAAGAATTGTTCATTTCATTCGTTTTAATACGATGCAAGCGATTCTTTTGGACATTCTTTTAGTTTTATGCAGTCTACTGTTTAATATTTTACTGCGGGGGCTAGGTACCAACTTAATAACAGAAACGTTGTTTAATATCGTTTTTCTTGGAACAGTTGTTGCTTGCGGTTATTCAATCGTGCAGTCGCTGATTGGACGTTATGCAGAAATCCCGGCGCTCTCGGAAGCTGTTTACGCACAAGTTCCTTAAAAGCCAGAAGCTTGCTTTTAGGATGAATTGATACAGCTTCGAGACAAAGTGGCTCAGAAAGCACTAGCACTGGTACTACTCAGAGCCAAAGCTCTTTATTTTAAGGTGACTCAGGTAAAGAGCGTGCGACAACAGTGTTTTCTAAATGACCGATACCTTCGATTTCAACACGAACGCGATCGCCTATTTGCACAGGCCCAACGCCTTCGGGTGTCCCGGTAAGGATGACATCGCCCGGTAGGAGTGTCATCACCTGAGAAATGTAAGACACCAAAAATTCGGGTGAAAATACCATCTGATTAGTTAATGCTGATTGTACTGGCTGTGGGGCATCATTCAAAAAGGTTTGAATTCTTGCCCCTGCACTGAGTTCCCGAACAATCCATGGCCCAAGTGGACAAAAGCTGTTAAATCCTTTTGCTCGCGTCCATTGTCCATCCTGCTTTTGTAAATCGCGGGCAGTGACATCATTCGCAATTGTGTAGCCCCAAATTTTGCCTTGAGCTTCTGCTGGTGAACAGTCTACGCAAGGTGCGCCAATGACCAATGCCAACTCCCCTTCATAATCCACTCGTTGTGACTGCGGTGGGTAGTGTATTTCTCGATTAGCAGCAGTGATAGCTGTTGGGGGTTTCATAAAAAGGAGCGGTTCTTTGGGTACAGGTGTTCCCATCTCTGCCGCATGATCTACATAGTTTTTGCCCACCGCAACAATTTTTGAAGGAGAACAGGGAGCTAGTAACTGGTAACTACCTGCTTCTAACTCAATATCGGTAGGTTGCCCCTGTAACCAAGGGGGAGCATCAAGGACTTGGATGCGGCTTGTGAGTTGTAACAAACCGTAGTAGGTTTGCCCTTGATTGGTTTTGACTCGGACGTAGCGCTGCGCCATAACTGAGATTTTCCTTACTGACGAGAGCAAAGCTGTCTAGTAGTTAGAATGAATACCGGAAAGTAGTAAGATTTTAAGTCCTTGCTTCTTTTCTAATTGGGTTCGTTGAGAAATCTTTTTTGAGTTCTGTCCACCCAACTAGAGAAAAGGCCAAACTGTCCAAAAGGAGATTAGCACCAGTGAGTAACAATTACGAAATGATGTACATCCTGCGCCCTGATTTGGGGGATGAGCAGGTGGATCAAGCGATCGCAAAATACCAAAATCTTCTGACTGAACAAGGCGCAGAGGATATCGACATTCAACATCGTGGCAGACGTCGTTTGGCTTATGAAATCGATCGACAACGCGAAGGTATATATATCCAGATGAACTACAAAGCGCCTGGTAGTCATGTTGCCCCAGTTGAACGTGCCATGCGTCTTAGTGAAGAAGTGATTCGCTATCTAACCCTAACGGTTGAAGTTCCCACAGAAGAAGCTACAGAAGCCACACCAGAACCCGTACAGGTAGAAGCGTAAAGGCTATTAAGGGAAAAGGTTTCTCAGGAAGCCTTTTCCTCTTGCGTGAGTTATCCTGCCTTCTGGATGTTCAATGGCAGGGTAACAACAAAAGTTGTTCCGACACCGACTTCACTTTCTACAGTAATCTGACCATTGTGTAAGCCCACGCACTTCTTAACAATCGCTAACCCCAATCCTGTACCAGGAATTGTGCCAACATTGCTAGCACGTTGGAATGACTCAAAAAGTTGTTGCTGGTCGTCTTTGGGAATCCCAATGCCTTCGTCTTGAATACGGAAGAGTACTTTATCAGGTTCACACAAGAGCGCAAAATCGACAGTACCGCTTTCGGGAGAATACTTAATTGCGTTGGAAAGTAAATTGGTAAGGATTTGTCGCAGGAGTTTTTCGTCTAAATAAGCTAGACGACACTCACCCTGGCTAACAAAGATAAGCTTGTGCTTGTTACCTACCGTTAGTTGTATTTCTTCTACTAATTCAGCGCAAAACGTCACTACTTCTAAGAAAGTTGGGTTGAATTCCACTTTTCCTGCTTCTGTTTTATCAAGAAACAGCACATCACTAACTAGCTGAGTTAGATGATGGACAGTACTTTGAATGCGGCGAAGATGTAAGAGTTTTTTCTCCTCTGTCCATTTATTACCGTAGTGTTCTATTAACTCAGCGGAAGAGAGAATTGTTGTCAGTGGTGTTCGATATTCATGAGAAACGACAGTGACGATGCTGGATTTCAGTTCATTGAGTTCTCTTTCTTTTTCCAGCGCTTTAAGTAATTCCGCTTGTGTTTGCTTGCGCTGCGTAATATCTGTGAAATAGATAGCTAAACCATCTCTAGAGGGGTAAGCGTGTATTTCATACCAACAATTCCAGGGTGAATAGAACCCTTCAAACTCTAGAGATACCTGTTTCGCTACAGCTTCGTGATACTTTTCAAAGAAAATTGTGCCAACGGCTTCTGGAAACACATCCCAAATTCTCCGACCTAGGAGTTCTTCTCGCGTCTTCTGCAAAAGCTTCTCGGCTTGCTGATTGAGGTAGGTGTACCGCCACTGATGATCTACGGTAAGAAAAGCATCTGTGATGCTTTCAAGGATATTGACGATTTGTTGGTTTGATTCCTTTAAAGACGCTTCCGCTTGTTTTCGCTCTGTGATGTCCTGTGCTACGGCATAGATTGATTGTTGATTGAGGATGGTCGTACAATTCCACGAGAGCCACTTGTAAGAGCCGTCTTTGCAGCGATAGCGATTCTCAAAAGAGACGATTTCACTACCCGTGTTAAGCTGCTGAGCTACGGTAACAGTTGCGGTGCGGTCTTCTGGATGAACTAATTCCAGGTAGGGAAGAGCGAGGAGTTCTTCCTGCGTGAAGCCAAGTTTTCTTTCCCAAGTGGGGTTTAGCTGTTTGAAATAGCCGTCAAAACCAGCGATGCAAGACATATCCAGGGAGAGCATAAAAAATTGGTCGCGCTCTTCCTCGGCGCGTTGGCGTTCGCTAATCTCGGCTCCTAATTGCTCAGTTGCCTGCTGTAATTGAGCGGTTTGCTTTTGAACTCTGAAGTCTAGTTCTTCGTTGAGCTTTCGTAGTCCAGCTTCTAATTGCTTGCGATTGGTAATATCCTCAGCGACACCCGCTATGCGATTAACTTGTCCGGCTTGTTCGCAAACGGGAAAGGCGCGATCGCGAATCCAACGAATCGACCCATCCGGCTGTACAATTCGATACTCTTGGTCACTGTTTCCTTGCGATCGGTAGCGTCTCTCAACCGCAGCGAGTACCTGTTCTCGGTCATCCGGATGAACGGCTTCAAGCCAAGACATTGGCTGTTTGTACAAGCTTTCACAAGTGCGACCCCAGACTGACTCATAAGTCGGGCTGACATAGATTACCTCAGTTGGATTGAGCGATAATAGCCAGAAGACTTCGCGAATATTTTCTGTCAACTGGCGGAACTTGCCCTCACTTGCAGGTGATGCCGATTCGGAAAGCTGGAAGGCAAGTAGGCGATTGCTCAATACATAAAGTAGTCCTGCTGTCAAGATAAGGTAGAAGCTGTTTTTATAGGGTTGAAGTTGTCCAAGAATCTCCGAATTTTTGACTAAAAAAGCCAGTAATTCGTCAGAAAAGAGAATCCAGAGACTTCCTACAATCAGATAGATTGCAGCGATAGAGAAAGAGGTTAGTCGCCGCGAGAATATCGTCCGTACAACTGAAGTGCTAGTCATGGCGACTTTTTGTTACTAAGTCCACTAGTTTGACTGGTTCAAGGAGTTAGCCGCTCTGTTTGTAAGTAAGTATGCCCAGTTACTTAATATATTTACTCATAACAAACTAGTCACAAAAGAGAGACTTGTCTAGGAAAATTGCTAACTAACAATCTGTACTTGGAGCGATCGCTTCTTTGCCAGCCGCCGACATACTGGCAGAATAAGCCGTGTAAAAAATTAAACAGGTATAAATCCGTGTCTGATCAATTCAAAAAAGGCGACAAGGTTGAATGGAATTCAGCCCAAGGCAAAATTACTGGTGAAGTAAAGAAGAAGCTAACCTCGCCTACTGATATCAAAGGACACCATGTAGCTGCCTCGAAAGATAACCCAGAGTATCTGGTTGAAAGCGAGAAGACAGGGAAACAAGCCGCTCACAAACCAGATTCCTTGAAAAAGCTGGAGGAGTAATAATCGTCATGAGTAAAGATGTGAAATCGGTGGTTGATGAGTTTCACCAAGTCGTCAACATGACTCCTAAAACGCTTGAATCTTGGTTAGATACAGAAGAATCGCAATCAGTAGGGCAAAAAGACGGAGATGATGAGTCAATTGGTCACAAATCGGGTAGGCACATCATTCAACTCTTAGAGAAGAAGGATGACTATAGCGATGATGATTTATCGCACATGAAAAAGGTCATTAGTTACGTCCATCGCCACAGCGCACAAAAACCATCCGGTGATATTGAACATTCACGCTGGCGATATTCGTTGATGAACTGGGGTCATGACCCACTCAAGTAAGACAGACTATTGATAAGCTAATGCACCTTTAAGTTGCATTTCACTGTAGATGGTTAAAGGTGTTAAGGATGACTTGCCTTCCCCCTTTGACCTTTTTCTTTTATCGTTCTAAAACGATGAATCTGTATTGCCATTTAAAGGCTCATCAGCTTATGGAGGGGGAAACGATCGCACCACAAAAGCAGTAGTGTAGAAGCTTGTCCCGCTAGTTTAGCGAATTGCGTATGTCGCAAAAATATCCTTCTTCACCTCTACCGTTGCTGGCACAGATGGATCATAAGGTTGTTGAAGACCATTAAAAGGGAAAGGAAGGGAACTACTCTGAGCATTGCATGAAGAGGACGGTGCGGAAGGCAAAAAACCTGCAAAGGGAGCTTCAGCTACCGATGGTATCTCTGCAATTCTGACCCCTAGAGCTTCTGAAAGCGCTCTTGCCCGATTTCGGGCATCATTAACGGCAGCTACATAGGCTGCCTTTTCTAAAGGTTGGCAGTCACTGACTGTGTAGCTGACATTCACGGTTTGGATAGTAACGTTTTCACCCAATGTTTTTGGATCACCTCCAACAGTGACAACCTCCTGCACTCGGTCACGGGTTGGAGTGTCTAGTGTGACTAGGATTTGAGCCGTGCCACTACTGGTTGGAAAGGGGAAGGGGAAAGGAAAAGCTGATGAATTAGTAGGGCTAATGTTGACCTCAATTGCACTGGCTGGAATACCCCTCGCTACTAGCGCATCAACTACAGGCTTCAACGTTGCCTGTGTAATTGGTTCTAGTTCCGGAGGAGTAGCGCTTTCTGGTATCTCAGATGAGGAAGAATCTCCCTCGAATACTGCCTCAAAGGCACTGGAGGTGTTTGTAAATTGGAATTCAATCCGCGCTCTATCGGCTGGCGCACTTGCCCTGCCCTGACCTTGCACCATCAAGCCTTGGCGATCGCTAACACTGGGGTAAAATAGCTGAGCGATTAGGCGATCGCGATCGGGTGAATCAACGGCTTCCTCCGTTGCGGTGGTGGTTAATACCTTGTCGCTGTGGCTGTCCTGACTAGTTGCTACGCTTGCTGCTGAGGCATTATTGCTTGCTGCCCCTAGCCCAGCAACCATTGTTGCTAATACCAGTAACCGTACACTTATCTTGTTCATGTTTGGGAATCTCCTTGTGGGTAATCTTGCTTGTAAACGGAAATTATCCACGCTTGACCCCAAAATCAGCAGTATTTCAACATAAACTGTCACGGAGCAAAAAAGCATCGGCTCAATTCTATCCAGGCAAGTCCCATCCCATATCTGCCGCAAATTTTGGGAGATGTTCTTGACGCCAACGAGCATCAGCTTTGCGATCGGTTTGTAACTCCAAAATCCGAATTCCTTGGGTAGGTAGTGGGTTTAGTCGCTGCTTTAACTGCTCCCAGGATGAAATTAACTGATGTTCTACTCCATAAGTGACACACAAGTGAGCAAAGTTGATATTTTGTGGAGTGGCAAAAAATTCTTCAAAAGGTGGGTCAAACTTGGAAATCGGCAACATCTCAAAAATTCCACCACCATTATTGTTGATTAAAACAATGGTTAGATGACCAACAAACTTGTTTTTCAGTAAGAAGCCATTCGTGTCGTGCAACAAGGCTAAGTCACCTGTCAGCATCACACTACTTTGATTACGGTGAGCAACGCCCAAAGCAGTTGATAAGGTGCCATCAATGCCATTAGCACCCCGATTAAAGAACGGTCGAACACCCGTATTACCTGGAGACCAAAAGAACTCAACATCCCGCACAGGCATACTGTTAGCAATAAATAGCGGTGTCATCGGCGGCAAGATTTGGGACAGTAACCAAGCCACTTTGCCTTCAAATAGCTGAGTCATTGTAGTCATGGTTTGGTCAACCGCTGCCCTCACCTTAGCCTCAGCCTCACACCATCGTTGAAGGTAGGAGCAGTTTTGGCTTGGAGAACCTGGAATGTTCTCTCTCTTCCCCTGCTTCCCCATCTCCTCATCTGTCCACAGCCCTAACTGTTCTACACTCATCCGTAAATGAATCGTTTTCCCATGAAGAGGGTCGAGGTTGTGGTCACTGGAGTCAATGATCCAACGTCGTGGTTGGGAATTATCCAGCCAAGTCCGCAGTTCCTTACTAGTTGGGAGTTCACCCAACTGAATGACCATTTTGGGTGTCAGTTGCTGCGCTAGTTGTCGGTTACGCAGAATTAGGTCATAGGTGGAAATCAGATAAGGGTTGAGGTCAGCGTAGTTTCTCACTGGTGAAAGACCTTCAGCCAGTACAGCCCATCCTAAGGCTTTAGATAAATTTGCGATCGCTTCACAATATTCCCGTGGGTGTTGCGGTTGAGCAGAACCCGCGATGATAATCCCTTGTTCACACTGCTGCCACTCTTGGTAGGGAATGGGGGATGGGGAATTGGGAATTGGGAATTGGGAATTGGGAATGTGAGCGAAAAAATCTTCTAGTTGAAGTTGGGGCTTGAGGATATCGGTATCGAGTTGTGGTAAGGGGTCGAGGGGGTCACGGAAGGGAATGTTGAGATGAACAGCACCAGGAACCGGAAAAAGCGATCGCTCCCAAGCATGGATAACTGTTTGCCGTAGATAATTCAGCATCCCAATTTCCAGAGAAGGCACTGCTAACTCCGCTTGCCAATTTGGGTAGTTGCCATATAACTTCAGTTGGTCTATTGTTTGCCCTGAATGACAATCCCGCAATTCCGAAGGACGGTCAGCCGTTAATACTAACAGTGGTACTCGACTTTCTTTGGCTTCAATCACTGCCGGATAAAAATTGGCACCCGCTGTTCCAGACGTGCAAACCAAGACAACAGGGCATCCTGTTGTCCTAGCAATTCCTAATGCAAAGAAGGCGGCTGAGCGTTCATCCAACACAGGAATCGCCTCTATCTGATGATGTTGGGCAAAGGCAATGGTAAGAGGCGTTGAGCGTGACCCTGGACAGATAACTGCTGTAGTCAATCCCAACCGCTGCAACGTTTCTACTAGGATGGAAGCCCAGACGGTATTAGTGTTGCGAAAATCAATGGGCATTAAGCGGCTCGGTGGCAATAAATCAACTTATAGCGCTTCTCAATTCAGTGAAATACATCTGTAGAGGCGCATGGCTGTGCGCCCTACTGTATGGTCAGTTGAACACAAGTGAAAAACGATAAATCTCTATCTCTTATAAATTAGAAGCAACTGCCTCACTTTGCCCCTGACTCTTCGTGCTTCGTCTGCCCCAAGGTTTGAGAACCGAGATGCAGATGATGGCTAAAAGGCAGATACTCTGAACAATAGCACCAACTAACAGCGTCTTCTGGTCGATTACATACAGCGGATTTTGGAGCGCTTGCAACCGCTCTACATCAGAAATGCTAGTCATTGTATTTACCCATGGCCCTAACCAAACTGTGCCAACAACAATGAGTGTTACTGTCGCCACCCACTTGACGATAACCCAGTAGAATTTTACAAACCCCCAAATTGTTAGCCAGGAGAGTAATCCCCCTGTTAATAGCGATAGCGCGGCAGAGGGAATAATTACCAAATCATCCAGTAGCTTGAGAATCGAGTTGATCGCATACAGTCCATCACCGTTATAGGTATTTCGGTTAGCTAATGTAACAGCAATCATGCATAGAGAGGTTCCAAACCAAATTCCTCCACAGGCGACGTGAGAGGACAACAACCAGTTTTTTGGCTTGACGCTTAGCTTTTTCATACAGAATCCCTTTGGATGATGTAGGTTTACAGCCTGATAGAAGCTAGGACTAATATTAGTTAAGTGCCTTATAGTTAGGCTCCTAACCAAAAACTATATCACCCTCTTTGGGTTTTTTGCCTCTTTTGCTTACCGAGTTAAGGTTCACGCATCGCAGGTGTTCCAGTCCGTACCTTGGCTAGCAGTTTAATCAGTGTCTTCTTCTCTGTCGTTGTGAGATTAGCCATTAGACCCGTAGTGCGGCAGAAGTGGTCGGGAAGCATCTGAGAAAGCAACTGTTGCCCTTTGTCTGTCAATTGAACACTCAGCATTCGCCTATCAGAGGGGTAAGGTTGGCGTCTCAGCCATCCTTCACGTTCCAATCCATCCAGGAGTCCAGTGATGGTAGCGCGAGTAACGCCAGCACGCTCAGCGAAGTCTGATGGTGTTAGACCCTGTTCCGGCGCTTGCAGCAATTGCATCAGCAAAGTAAATTTCCCCATCGAAAGACCATAACGGGCAAAATGAGCATCCAACGCTTCGTAGACATCGGCAGTAGTGTCCAGAAAAGCGAGGCAAGTTTCTACAGAAGCCAGATCGAACTCAGGGTAGCGGTTGGCAAGCTCTAGTAATGCCTGCTGGTCAGGAAAAGCACGCGATGTAACCATAGTGTTTGAAAAAAGTTATTAGCCGGCTTATTATAAGGTTACCTAACTCAAGAGCGACAACTTTAAAGCGTTAACCCACACTAACAAGGAGAAATCAGGATGCCTACAGTTGCTAAAGACAACTCTGTATTTGCACAAATTGATATCTTTCCTGTGGAACCAGAGCAACAGCAGTCACTCGTCGATAGTTTGGTGGATTACGTCAAAACAGTGCTGAAGCAACAGCCAGGATTTGTGTCTGCGAGTATCCACCAGAGTCGTGACGGTTTGCGAGTAGTGAACTATATTCAGTGGAGTAGCCAGGACGACTACGATACTTACATCAATAGCAGTGAAGTGCGATCGCTTTCAACCAGTCTCTCCACATTTGCTCTTCCCAACTCACACCTCTATGAAATCTTCATCAGTGAGCCAGAAGGTAGTCAGATTAAGGTTTCCGAAGATATGGAGGGCTTAATCAATTTTGGGATTTTCAAGCTAAAAAATCCAGAGAACCAGCCACGTTTAATCGAGTTAGCGACAGAAGCAGTAGGAATGGTAGCTGGACAAACAGGACTAATTTCAACCCAATTCCACCGTTCACTCGATGGTGCCATGGCGGTTAACTACGGGTTGTGGCGTACTCAAGGTGAGTATGCGGCGATGAATGACAACCGTCCCTTCGCTGGCCCTCTGACGGAAATGTTTGAGCTTGCTGATAATGAGTATCAGTTGTCTCTGTATGAGGTTGTGTTCACAGAACCTGCGGATTGACACTATTCATTTTGTTGGTCTGTTCTCCAAAGTTTAATTGAGGAACTAAGGAGTTCTCAATAATCAAACAAGTTTAAGTTCCATTTGAATGTTGCAACGTTCATACGGTGAAGGTTGCCCAACAACTTTCTGAAACCCCAACTTGTGGTATAGGTTTATCGCTGGCTCTAATACAGTATTACTCTCTAAAAATACTTTCTTTGCTCCTAGTTCACGAGCTTTGTTAGTGATAGCCTGCCCAAGCAACCAACCTATGTTTTTTCCTCTTGCACCTTCTTTTACCGCCATTTTAGCCAGTTCGTAGGTGTCGTCATTTATTTTAATCAAAGCACAAGTGCCTACGATTTCATCCTTGTAACGCGCCATAAAAATATGTCCGCCAGGTTTCAAGATTTTCTCGTATGGGTTGTTTAACGATTGATGGTCATTTCCCTCCAATTTAAAGTATTTCTCAATCCATTCGTAGTTCAATCGCTTGAAGTCTTCATGAAACTCAGTTGAGTAGTCAATAATTTCAACGTGTTGGCTTTCACGAGTTTTGCGTTTTTCTTCGACACGAGTATAAAAATCTTTTCTGTTCAACAAAAACTCTATCTCCTCGATAGCTTTCCCTAAGTCATGCTGCGCTTCCAAAAGAAGTTCTTCAGCAGCTTGGTTTACGTCAAGGTACTGATTTTCGATTTTAGGAATGAGTTGTTTGCCTTTCTCGGAGAGCTTTACAACATTAACTCTTGCATCTAATACACCCTTAGCAGTAATCGTAAGACCTTTACTGGTCATTTCTTTCACAATCTGACTAACGGATGGATGCGAATGACCAATGCATTGGGCAATTTCTGTAATCGAAAGCTCTTCTTTTTTTGAAAGGACGTAGAAGACAGGGAACCACTTGGGGTCTAACGTGACATCGTACAGGGCATAGATTTTGGCAGCATCTTCAGTAAACTTCTCACTCAGTCTGCGTAAACGGCTGCCAAGTGCCATTTTCCCTGCCTGATAGTAAAAGTCCATAAACAAAAGCAATTACGTAAGTGCTTACATAATATTGTAAAAGTAGGAGATCTAAATGAATCGCTGTGTCCTACATGGAAGCTAGCAAAAAGAAGCAAGCCCCAATCACGTTATGACCTCAAGGCGTACCTTCTGGAAAATCAGAGAGAGGATGCCTGCTTCCATGCCCAAAAAATTCTACAAGGTACAGCAATAACAGATAATGAACCCTGTCCACTAATAACGAATGACGCATGACTAAAACCGCATGGTTGTTTCCAGGACAGGGTTCACAAGCGATCGGGATGGGAGTAGATTTACTAGACCTCCCGTTTGCTAAGGTGAAGTTTGACCAAGCCAGACAAGTTCTTGGCTGGGATGTCCTAGAAATTTGCCAAAGCCAAGACGACAAGGTATCCCGCACCCTCTACACCCAACCTTGTCTGTATGTTGTTGAGAGCATCCTGGCTGATGTGCTGATCGAACGGGGCAATATACCAAATTTACTTGCAGGACATAGCTTGGGAGAATTTGTCGCCCTCTACGTTTCTAGGGTTTTTGACTTTGATGCAGGGTTACGCCTGGTCAAGCGTCGCGCTGAATTGATGGATAGTGCTTTCGGCGGAACGATGGTTGCGCTGATTGGGTTCAACCGTGAACAGTTGGAACAACAAATCGAAACTACACCTGACGTTGTTCTCGCCAATGACAATAGTCCTAATCAAGTCGTCATCTCTGGGACACCAGAAGCTGTTGAGAGTGTCCTCGCTCAGATCAAGGTGAAACGCGCTGTTCCCCTAAAAGTCTCCGGTGCCTTTCACTCTCCCTTATTGGCAGAAGCTGCTGCTGAGTTTCAGGAAGTCTTGCAAGCGGTTCCCTTTGCTAATGCGCTATTTCCCGTGCTGTCGAATGTAGAACCCGTACCAACTGTTGAAGCCGAGGTTTTGAAGAATCGTCTTGAACGTCAAATGACAGGTTCCGTGCGCTGGCGGGAAATCTCCATGCAGTTACCAGTAGAAGGGATTGAGCGCGTCGTAGAAATTGGCCCAGGCAATGTCCTTACAGGTCTAATTAAACGGATGTGTCCTAACTTGGAGTTACAAAACGTTGGTAAACTTGCAGACTTGCCTAGTTAAAATCCCATCAAGTTTGACTTACTGTTTGAAATACCAGGGAGGAAAAGTTATTAGTTTTTGGTTGTTAGGCACAAATAAGAACAAGTTGGCTACTACCCAGTCTTGAAAATCTTTAAGCCATCTTTTCCAACTAACAACTAACCACTAACAACTAACAACTATGAGTAGAAGCCGCGAACCCTTTGCCAGCTTGATGCTCTACCGCGCTTTTAAGTGGTCAATCGTCAGTCCAGTTCTTCATGGTTACCTGCGGGGTCGGGTTTATGGTACCGAAAATGTACCTCAGGAGGGGCCACTAGTGGTAGTGAGTAACCATGCGAGTGATTTTGATCCACCGATTTTGTCTTGTTCTATGCGGCGTCCGGTTGCCTTCATGGCAAAGGAAGAATTGTTTCGTATCCCGTTGTTAAAGCAAGGGATTGAGTTGTATGGTGCTTACCCAGTAAAACGGGGTGCAGCAGATCGAAGTGCGATTCGTGCAGCCCTTAAGTGTCTAGAAGAGGGATGGGCGGTTGGTCTGTATTTGGGAGGAACACGAACTCCTGATGCCCGAATTACAGAACCGAAGCAAGGTGCTGCTTGGATTGCGGCAAAAGCGAAAGTTCCAATCCTGCCAGTTAGTCTATGGGGTACTGAGGCAATTTTCAAAAAAGGCTCAGCAATACCGCGACCTGTACCTGTTACCGTGCGGATTGGTCAGGTGATTGACCCTCCTGCTTCGACAAAACGGGAAGAATTGGAAGCCCTAACACAACACTGTGCAGAGGCAATTCATGCCTTACATGATTTTGGGCGGTAAATTTAGTTCAGGATGAAATAGAACTATCCTGGATAAACGATGAATGAGCCGTCTACAAAAACGATTTTGGAGCGACTGAACAACTCTGTGTTAGTCCGCTTCTTGCTACTGTGTGCCTCTGGCTGGGCTTTTGTACAGGTTTTAGATTATTTTCAAACCGTTATTGTTATTTTCACTACCGCCGCCCTAGTTGCATTTTTGCTCAGCTATCCGGTGCGATCGCTTCATCGCTTTCTTCCTCACGGTGTAGCCGCTACCTTGGTTTTTTTTGTTGGAATGTCAATTATTGGGGGCCTTACAGTTACGGTCGGTCTAACGGTTCTGTCACAAGGGCAACAGTTAATTATAAGTTTGACTGAGTTTTTTAATTCTATGGTTCCAGTAGTGGAGCGATTAGAAACGATTCTGAGAGAACGGAATATTCAGGTAGATTTAAGGGCAATTGAAGAGGGTGTTCGAGGTGAACTTTTAAATGGGCTTGGGTTAGGTATTGGTTATAGTTTGGCAACTATACAGATATTCCTTTCTAATTTATTAAACTTCATTTTAATTGCAGTTATTACATTTTTCATGCTTTTAGATGGAGAAAGGCTATGGGTCTTTATCCTTAAAATTGTTCCTAAGCATTTACGTGGTAGATTTACTACTATAACTAAGCGTATTTTTTTAGGGTTTTTCCAAGGTCAGATTATCCTAACGTTGTTTCTGACAACTACTACCTTTATTGTCTTTTTAGTATTACAGGTGCCTTTTCCTTTGCTTTTGGCAGTAATTGCTGGATTGTTTGACATTATCCCCGGTATTGGAGCAACTTTGGGAGTGGGTATAATATTTATTATTTTGTTATCTCAACAAGTTTGGTTGGCTTTAAAAGTATTAGGGGCTTGTATTATTCTTCAGCAGATACAAGATAATTTAATTGCTCCCAGAGTTCTTCAAAATTCGCTGAACCTTAATCCCGTAGTGATATTTTTTGCCTTACTAGTTGGTGCAAGGGTTGCTGGATTATTGGGAATTTTTATCGCAATACCAGTTGCGGGAGTGCTTGTCAGCTTATTAGAAATTGATGAAATGAAAGGAGAAGTGTAGGGGTTTTGCTAAATCAGTTTCATTGCTGCCCTCAAATCTCAGTAAAATAAGCCGTAATTGAAGCAAAAATTTTACCGATGCAGGATTTTAGAGCAGAATTGGCAGAAAGCTTGGATGAAGCCGAGTGGGACTGGCTGATGCCCCATGCCAAGCGTGATGTAGTTTTAGTGGTTCATCAGGAATTAGATTTGCTCGATGTTGGGGTTGCGATCGCATCTGATGATGTCCTTTCGGTACAACATTGGATCAACACCCAGCAGCTTCACAAGCCTTTCCCTGACCAACTCGCGGATTGGAACAATAACCAAACCAAACGCTTCCAAGCCCTGATTGTACAACCCTATGTCTTAGTACAAGAATCAGCCGCCTAGGGACGCTATGAATCTCGCGTATCGTAAAAGCATTGTGACAATGGAGGCAGACAGTGAATGAGCTTGAACGCTACCTGTTTGATCTGCAAGGGTTCATTGTCATAGAAAATGCCCTAACCACTGAACAAATCAAAGCCCTGAACAAGCTTCTCGATCAACAAATTGCGAAGGTAGATGAGCCAGGGAAGCTGAACTTTCGCTTCGATGGCTTGCTACCGCTTGGTGACGCTTTTCACACCTTAATTGACAATCCCTGCATTACTCCCTATCTCATTGCTCTACTGGGTGCAGAATTTCGTCTAGATCACGACTACGTTCACATTATTCGCCAAGGCAAAGGTCCCATTGGGACTCACCTGCATGGGGGTGCTACTCCCTATGACCCCTGTCAGTACTACACCTATAAAAATGGACGGATGTACAACGGCTTATGTGCAGTTGCCTATAACCTGACGGACGTAAATCTTGGGGAAGGCGGGTTTGGCTGCATTCCTGGTAGCCACAAAAGCAATTTGCCTTTCCCCGATCAATGGCGAGATTTAGAGCAACCTCATCCTTGTGTGCAAACATTAACGGGGAAAGCCGGAACCGCTATCCTCTTTACAGAAGCGCTCACCCACGGCACCTTACCCTGGAAAGGACAACAAGAACGCCGTACTTTGTTCTACAAATATTCGCCTCATCCCTCTGCTTGGTCACGGTACTACTACAATCCCGATGATTATCCAGAACTGACGGAGGCTCAACGGCGCATCTTAAAAACCCCTGGTGTTTATCCCCCATAATCCCTTGTTACGTTCAAACGGTTATGAACTGGATTGCCGCCCTGAGGCATTTGGTTATCTCAAAGATTCATCGGATTTACTTTCCTACCCAGATGAACTGCGCTTCCGGATGCAGGAGGATGGTTATCTATATTTAAGAGGCTTACTCAACTCCCAAGATGTTTGGCATGCGCGTCAAGAACTGGCAACTCGCTTAGCTGTTGAGAGGTGTTTGGAACCAAACTTCCCTATTCTGGATTGCATCGCGAAGCCTGGTTTGAGAATGAACTTTCGACCCGATTTAGTTGCCCAAAGTCCAACACTTCAACAACTGCTTTATACAGGGCAATTGATGGAATTCTTTAAGGTTTTTCTAGAAGGAAACGTTCGCCATTTTGATTACACCTGGTTAAGGGCAGTTGCTCCTGGACGAGGAACTCATGTTCATTGCGATAGTGTCTACATGGGGCGAGGAACTGACAAACTTTACACCGTTTGGACACCTCTAGGTGATATTTATTGGCACTTGGGAGGATTGATGATTTTAGAAAATTCCCATCGTCTAGAAACTATTAAAAACCGCTATGGGCAGATGGATGTAGATAGCTACTGTGCTAACAAAAGAACAGCGACTTTATATGCCTCTGGTAAAAAATATTGGAGTGGGGCACTTTCTAAAAACCCAGTTTCCTTACGTTCTAGATACGGAGGGCGCTGGTTAAGTACTGAGTTCCAGGCTGGGGATGTCCTCATTTTCAGTATGTTTACTATCCATGCCAGCCTGGATAATCACTCCTCAGCTATCCGACTCTCTACAGATAGTCGCTATCAATTGGCATCAGAACCAGTGGATGAACGCTGGGTTGGAAGTAATCCGATTGGTCATTCTCTGGCTGGAAGGCGAAGTCGAATTTGCTGAGTAAATGCCTGTGAGAATGATGAAGTTGGAACAGCGTCACACTTTGCAAAACTCGGCGTTTCTTCTAGTGTCTGAATTTGGCAGCAGAGTGCGAAAGATAATGACGTACCAACCACTACCTTAACGTCGCCGTCTACGGGGCATTCCTTGCTTGGCTCTTGCTTGTTCAGTGACAGACTCAGCATGATCATCTGGGACGATTTGTGAGCCGTATCTTCTGGCGTAAACCTGGGTAAATTCAGCCCCAAAAAAGAGGATTTGAGCTGAATAGAAAACCCAGGCAAGGATAATCACTAAAGAACCTGCTGCCCCATAAGCTGAACCAAAACTCCCACTTCCTAAATACTGTCCCAACACTGTCTTACCGATGGTGAAAAGTAAGGCGGTGATAATCGCCCCAGTCAAAACATCATTCCAGGTAATTTTGACATCCGGCAGGTACTTGTAAATTAGGGCAAACAACAGTGTGATTACACCAAAGGAAACGACAAAGTTGACAATTTCCCAGATGAAGTCTACGCCAGGAATTAAATGGCTCATGTAAGCGCTTAATCCAGATAAAACAGCACTCACTATCAGGGATACCATCAGTAAAAAGCCGATACCCAGCACCATTGAAAAAGACAAAAAACGCTTTCTCACGAAGCCCATGACCCCACCAATGCCCTTTTCTTTTTTTGGCTGCACTTCCCAAACTGTGTTGAGGGCATCTTGGAGTTCAGCAAACACCCCAGAAGCACCGAAGAGGAGAACAACGATACTAATCAAAGAGGCAATGCCACCACCGGATTCAGGCTTGTTGGCATGCTCAATCGCTTCCTCAATTACTTTGGCACCCTCTCTACCGACTAGTCCTTGAATTTGCCCAACAATCTCGCCCTTGGCAGCGTCTTCCCCAAAAACGGCACCTGCAACTGCGATCGCAATAATGAGCAAAGGTGCAAGGGAAAAAACTGTGTAATAAGCCAAGGCAGCAGCTAAGCGCGGTGTCTTATCTTCCTGCCATTCCTGAAAGGTTTCTTTAAGCAGTCCTACAATAGCTTTAGGTTTCATACACTCACAACTCTCCAGGTAAAGCAGTGCATCGGGCTAGCTCTAGTTTTGAGTTTTTTGTTTTGAATTACAACAACCTAAAGTTAGAAACCAACTGATGTAGCAGTACAAAGTCTGGCACTCGCTGACAGAGAAGGACAGGAGTTTGCAAAAGCCGCATTTAGGGTCAAGAAAAACTACACTCAAGTAGACATTATTAATGTGACGGCTTCCCAAAACTCAGTGCGATCGCACAGCAAGAAGACGATGAGTGTCTATTCCAAAATTTTTGTCACTCATCCAGATATCGACCGATTTTGTCCTGATCATCATCCCGACTATACAATTGAATGTGTCTGTACCATTGTTGGAGCCAATCAGATAGTTGTTCGCTACCAGATTGATGTCTCTCAATCGCCGCTTGACACTCTTTATAAAATTGCACAAGTCTAACGTGATTATCGATATCTGCTGTCGTGAAGCTATAACCTTGTCCTTGGGCAACATTGACAAAGCTTTGACGATTGGGAGTTTCTAAGGCTTTAAGCTGACCTTGTAAAGCTTTATCTTGGCAAACGGTTTGCAAAAAATGGGCGACATCTTCTTGCTGGGACATCACACAACTCGTCTATCTTTAACTATCGATCAATCAAGTGTAGTCGCAATCTACTGTGCCGGATTACGATAAGAGCCTACTGTGACAACTATCGTTGCATTTCTAGAGGAACTGAAACAAACACATCGGCTGTGTCAAATCTAGAAATATTACTTGCAATGTTTTGGGCGTAGACACGTATTGTAGATATTGACACGCTTAAAACTGGATTAGCGAAGATTAAAACGATGCCTGTGGCTATTAGTTCCTCTACTATCACTGCCTTCCCCCTCACAGCGGTTGTGGGGCAAGAAGCGATTAAACTTGCTCTGCTATTGGCAGCAATTGACCCTGGATTGGGAGGAGTTGCGATCGCAGGTCGTCGTGGTACTGCTAAATCCGTGATGGCACGCGCCCTCCACGCCTTACTCCCACCGATTGAAGTGGTCAAAGATTCCATCAGTAACTGCGACCCCAACAGCCCCAATGAGTGGGATGACCAATTACTCGCTCAGCAAGTTGACCCTTCAACACTTCCCACACAAGTCATCCCTGCCCCCTTCCTCCAAATTCCGCTTGGGGTTACAGAAGACCGACTTCTCGGTTCAGTGGATGTTGAGCAATCCGTCAAACGGGGAGAACCTGTATTTCAACCAGGACTACTGGCACAGGCACATCGAGGTGTCCTGTACATCGATGAAATTAATCTGCTTGATGACCAAATTGCTAATCAACTGCTCTCCGTTTTAACCGAGGGACGTAACCTGATTGAGCGGGAAGGTATCAGTTTTCAACATCCCTGCAAACCGCTGTTGATTGCGACCTACAACCCTGAAGAAGGACCACTGCGGGAACATTTACTTGATCGCATTGCAATTACACTTTCTGCTGACGGTGTTTTAGCCTTAGACCAACGAGTACAAGCCGTAGACCAAGCCATCGATTATGCCAAATCTCCCCAAGACTTTCTAGCGCAGTACAACGAAGATACAGACTCGCTAAAAACAGAGATTGTCTTAGCGCGGGAGTGGCTTAAGGATGTTCAAATTACCCATGAGCAAATTGCCTATCTCGTGGATGAAGCGATTCGAGGTGGTGTCCAAGGACATCGCGCTGAATTATTTGCTTTAAGAGTGGCGAAAGCCGCCGCCGCATTGGAGGGTCGTCAGAATGTCATCGCTGAAGACTTGCGTCGTGCTGTGGAATTGGTGATTGTCCCGCGTTCAACGATTGTCCAGACACCTCCGGAAGAACCACCCCCACCTCCTCCCCCACCCCCTCAAGATGAATCTCAACAGGAGCAAGAGGAACAGGAGGAAAAAGACGAAGAGGACAACCCCGAAGAACCAGAACAGGAACCGCCTAGCATCCCTGAAGAATTTGTTTTCGATCCAGAAGGTGTGATCCTCGACCCTACTGTTCTTTACTTTGCCCAGATGGCACAGCGGCAAGGTAAATCAGGGAGTCGTAGCATTATCTTCTCGGAAGATCGAGGGCGCTATGTGAAGCCTATCCTGCCCAAGGGACAAGTACGCCGGATTGCTGTTGATGCCACACTTCGAGCCGCAGCCCCTTACCAAAAGGCACGGCGCCAACGTCAGCCGGATCGGAAAGTAATTGTAGAAGCAGGTGATATTCGGGCGAAGCGATTAGCCCGAAGAGCAGGGGCTTTGGTGGTGTTTGTAGTAGATGCATCCGGTTCAATGGCGCTGAATCGGATGCAATCTGCCAAGGGGGCAGTCATGCGTCTCTTAACGGAAGCGTATCAAAACCGCGACCAAGTATCGCTGATTCCCTTCCGAGGAGAACAAGCAGAAGTCCTCTTACCCCCAACCCGTTCAATCGCTTCCGCACGTAGACGATTGGAACGAATGGCCTGCGGTGGCGGTTCCCCCTTAGCTCATGGATTAACTCAGGCTGTCCGGGTTGGGGTGAATGCCCAGATGTCTGGGGATATTGGTCAGGTGGTGATTGTGGCGATTACTGATGGACGAGGGAATATTCCCTTAGCACGTTCTTTGGGTGAGCCGTTAGTGGAAGGGGAAAAGCCAGATATTAAAGCAGAATTGCTGGAGATTGCCAGTCGGATTCGAGCGTTAGGGATTCAACTATTGGTCATTGATACGGAGAATAAGTTCATCTCTACAGGTTTTGCCAAGGAACTTGCCAAGCACGCGGGTGGGAAGTATTATCACTTACCAAAAGCTAATGATCAAGCGATCGCAGCCATGACAAAAAATGCGATCGCTGATTTAAAATCTCGGTAGTTTTCAGTCCAGACAAGGTAGGTAAGGAAAAGGTCAAAGTAAAAATTCCCTTTACCTTGCCTTTTCCTCTTGAACCGTCAGTGAAATGCAACTTGAATGCACATTAGCCTAAGACTTTAAGGAGCGTTAGTGACTGATGGAACGATTCAAAAAAATCACACACGTTATCTATGACCTTGACGGCTTACTCCTAGACACGGAACCCCTATACGCCCAGATTGTCCAAACGATTATCAGCCGCTATGGAAAGGTTTGCGATCGCGCTATCCAAGCTAAGCTGGCTGGTAGAAATGCTTGGGATTCAGCACAGATTCTCGTTGAGAGGCTTGCCTTACCAATCACTGTCCAAGAGTATTTACAAGAAAGAGAAGAATTTTTGGATCAACTGCTTCCCCAAGCTAAACCGCTTCCGGGTGCTGTGCGTCTAACTAAACATTTCTACCATCATCAGATTCCTCAAGCTGTAGCAACCAGTTCTGCCCGTCGCACATTTAACCTCAAAACTAATCATCATCAAGAATGGTTTGCCTTGTTTGATTGCCTAGTCGTGGGAGATGATCCTGCCCTGAAACGAGGAAAACCTGCACCCGATATCTTCTTACTCGCCGCGCACCGTCTGGGAGCGAGTCCTGAGCAATGTCTCGTTTTTGAAGACGCACCTGCTGGAATGGCAGCAGCACTGGCGGCGGGAATGTCGGTAGTTGTTGTTCCTCACCCTAATGTAGATAGACAACTGTACCAAGGCGCTCACCAGATTATCAACTCACTAACAGATTTTGACCCTGAGTTGTGGCAATTGCCATCATTTGTCGTGTTAGAGGACTACGTTTAAGTTTCCGATCAAAGCGAAAATTAGAGGTAGGAGCCACTTCGGTTTTTTAACGTTCACCTGCTTAGCAAGAACTATCTTCTACAAGTCATGCAGATTACCAAAAGTCTTCATTCCGCTGTTCTTGTTTCTGACTTGGAACAGGCAGAGCATTTTTATAGCAACATTTTGGGATTATCTAAGGTAGATCGAATTCTTAAATATCCTGGTGTTTGGTATCAAATAGGTGACTTTCAGCTTCACCTCATTGTTGATCCAATAGTTGCAACAAAGCTTGCTAATCCTGAAAAATTGGGTCGTAATCCCCATGTTGCCTTAGCTGTAGAAAATCTGGATGATGCTAAAAGCCATTTAACAGCTCATGGTTGTATGGTGCAAGCCAGTGCCTCTGGTCGAGCCGCACTATTCACTCAAGACCCAGATGGTAACATCATTGAACTTACTCAGGTGTAGGTGTTAGGCGGTAGGTGTTAGGTGGTAGGTGACGAAATGATTTACTCTAAAACCTACAACCTACAACCTACAACCTCCCCTCACTGATAAGTGTCAACCATTAAACCAACTGGTGTAAAGACTTGCACTTTTATAGCTGCTGATTGCTACTGAATGAAAATTATTGCCTACTCCTACACTGATCCACTGTTAGAATCGGTACCTGATCCAGCGGTTTGGGGCTGGGAAGTCGATCGAGTCTATCAAGATTTAGGAGGGCGTCAGCAACTGTTACAACTATTAGATGACTGTCTTGCCGAACCTGCTGATTACTTGCTGATTCAGCGTTTGGAAGAATTGGGCGACTCGCTGGAGGAAATAAGCGATCGCCTTTTACAAATCGAAGCAATGGGTGTTCAGATCATTGCGACAGAACAATCCTATAGTTCCTCTCAATTAACCAATTCAACAACAGGTGCCAATATACAGACAAGCCTATTGCAACTCTTGGGTGAAATTCAACGTGAGGCAAACAGTCGTCGCTTGCGGCAAGGGCACGCCCGTAATCGTCTCAAAGCTTTACCCCCTCCAGGAAAAGCACCGTATGGCTACCGACGAGGTAAAGATCGCTACATTCTTGACCGTAGTACTGCACCCGTTGTCAAGGAATTTTTTGAACAGTTTCTACTTTATGGCTCCTTGCGTGGAGCTGTGCGGTATTTAGAGAAAAAGTACGGTAAGAAAATTTCGGTTTCAACAGGACGACGTTGGCTTACCAACCCAATTTATCGAGGCGACCTTAGCTATCAAAACGGCGAGGTAATTTCTGATACCCATAGCCCGATTCTGAACCGGGAAGAAGCCGCCCAGATTGATCGACTGCTACGGCGAAATCAACGACTACCTCCTCGTACTGCTAGTGCGCCTCGCTCTTTAGCGGGCTTAGTAGTCTGTGGCGAGTGTGACTCGCACATGAATGTCGTCAGCGTTACTCGACATCGCAAAGCCAAAGACTATCTCTACCTGCGCCCGATTAGCTGCCCTAAGCAGCCAAAATGCCGTGCGATCGCCTATGAAAAAGTATTAGAACAAACCATTCAAACAATTTGCCAGGAATTACCTCGTGCTGTTGCTGGCATGAATGTACCCAATTTGGATGGGGTGAAGCAATCGCTTACCAGTCAAATTGCGAAGAATCAGGATATCTTAACTCAGTTACCGACCTTAATGGTTAGTGGTGTCCTCGATTCAGAAACCGCTGATTTACGCGCTTACAAACTCCGTACAGAAATTTCCCAATTGCGATCGCGTATGGCGGCACTACCACCCGTTAATTTAAAAGCGATCGCTCAAGCTGTATCGATTCCCCAATTCTGGAGTGATTTATCAGAATCAGAGCGCCGATTCTACTTTCGAGAATTTATTCAGCAGATTAAAATAAATCGCCAAGACAAGACATGGCAATTACAACTAATTTTTATTTTTTAGCCTAATTGTTGCTGGAAATTGTCTTAAGTCAAGGATAATTCAACAGAACCAGGTGTAAAACTGCCTCAAATAATCTAAATCGGTGATGCGTCAAGTCAAGTTGCCATAAGCACGCTATAGGCAAAGCCTGTGCGCGTAACGCCTGTCGCCACTGTGAATCGAAGTGAGGAGCAAAAACCTGGGAGATATTATGAATGCGAGTGAACTGCTAAAGCGTTATGCCGCAGGAGAGCGAGATTTTGTAGGAGTACAGCTACAGGGAGCTTATCTCACTGAAGCGATTTTAATTGGAGCTGACTTGAGGCAAGCTGATCTGAGTGGAGCTAATCTGAGTGGAGCTAATCTCAAAGGAGCAAACCTCAGTGATGCTGATCTGCGTAACGCTAACCTGAGTGTTGCCGATCTAGGTGGCGCAGACTTTAGTGATGCCAACTTACAGCAAACAAACTTGAGACAGGCAAATTTACCCGAAGCTAGCTTGAAAAGAGCCAACCTGGTAGCCGTAAACTTCAGAGAAGCGAACTTAATGTTTGCCAATCTCTCAATGGCAAACCTCTATCAAGCCGACTTACACGGAGCCACGCTTTATCAAGCTATCCTACATCGGGCAATCTTACAGGATGCCGATTTAATTGGGGCAATTCTTCAGGGTGCTGATTTAAGAGGAGCCGACTTGAGCCGAGCCTGCTTGATTCGTGCCGACATATCCAGGGCAATTTTAATTGCCGCAGACTTGAAGGGGGCAACCCTACTCGGAGCAAACCTTAAAGGAACCGTTCTTACTGGAGCGATTCTCCCAGATGGGAAAATGCAAAATTGACACTCCCACGGCTTAAAGCCTGTGGAATTCTTGTTTCAACCAGTCGGCTTGAAGAGTTGATGTCACCACCAGCTCTTTAGAGGTCGGTCTGTCCACAAGCGTTAATTTCGGTGTGCCCCACCGTATTTATCTCTAACCCAGCTTGCCTTAACCCTTTAGACAGGATGTTCAGTGCGGCGTTGTGATCGCGGTCTAACACCACCCCACAACGGCACAGATGAGTCCTGAGTGAGAGGGATTTCTTTACCGTAGCGCCACAACCTGAGCAGTCTTGACTTGTGTGCTGGGGGGCCACAGCAACAACTGTCTTCCCATACACCTTGCCCAGATATTGCAGCCAGTCAGTGAATTGCGACCAAGCCGCATCACTAATTGACTTAGCAAGCTTATGGTTTTTCACCATGTTTCTCACCTGCAAGGCTTCGTAGGCAATGAAGTCGCTAGATTCAATGAGCGCCCCTGCTGTCTTTACAGCAAAGTCTTTGCGCTGCCTACTGACCTTGAGGTGTTTTCTCCCTAATCGGTTAATCGCCTTTTTGCGATTAGCAGAACCTTTCTTCTTTCTGGATACCCGCCGAGAAGCCCTCTTCAGGGCTTTCTCACTTTTACGCAAGTGGCGAGGATTGGGTACAGTCGCTCCAGAGCTATCGGTTAAGAAGTGGGACAGCCCCACATCTATCCCAGTAGCAACGCCCGTTGGTGCGACTTCTTCTACTCGCTCGATTCCAATGCAGAACTGAGCGTAGTAGCCATCAGCGCGACGGATTACCCGCACCCGCTTAATCTCTGATGGGGCATAGTAGTGCAGCTCACGACTGCCTACCAGCTTGAAGGGGCCAGCCGCAAAGCCATCCGTGAAGGTGAGGTGTTTCTTATCATCAGAAATACGCCATCCCGAAGTTTTGTATTCAACAGAGCGGCTGTTTTTCTTGAAGGTTGGGAAACCCTTTTTTCCTGGTTTCTTCGCTTTACAGTTAGAGCAGAAACGTTGGATAGCAAAAATAGCACGTTCTGAGGCGGCTTGTCGTGCCATTGAGTTAAGTTTACCTGCCCACTCAAACTCACGCGCCATTACAGCACATTGTTTGTAGAGGTCAGACAGCTTAACGCCACGATTATCCATCCAGTACCTGAGTGCTTTATTACGAATGAACTGAGCCGTCCTTATCATCTCGTCGATGATGCGGTACTGCTGCGTTCTCCCTTTTAGCTTAAACTCAAGTACAATCATGGATTAATCTTATCACCTTTATAGCTGGATATTGCTATAAAACAAAACGGCACTTAAAAGTGCTTGTCGCTACATCCCACCGATGAATGGAGTGGGCTTTGCTCTAAAATCTGTAAACTTGATAAGAATGCGGGAGAGTTGTAGGAGTTCAGAAGTAGAGTTTTGTTCTGAATTCCTCCTGCTTTAGCGATCGCCGCGAGGGACTTCCTTTTGAGTTCTGAAATCACCCCTCAATCCTCTCCAGCGAGAATAATCAATTATTAGAACCACTACTGCCATCTAGTCGTTAGCTGTGTTCCCCAACGGTAGTAATCTTACGAAAACACTACCGATTGAGAAGCAGTAGAGAAACGATTCTTACTGCATTGGCTCACTCTTAGCAAGATTATGTGAACTACCCCGCCCACAAGGGGCTGGGGAATTCCCGGCAAACTTATTAAAACAGCATGGAATTTTGTAAAGACTCAATAAAGGCTACTTGACTTTCTTGCTAATGGTTCGCCAATTGTCTTATCATACGAAACGTAATACATGTTATACAATCGTCTTACAGTTTCGACCGTCTTAGAGGATGAAAGTAGTGGTTTGCATTGCTAGCCCTATGCTTCAAAACTCTTACAGGTTGGACACCACCAGGGTTGTCTATCTTTTCCGCGTCAATCTCATTGTGCCTGAATGTGGTGTTTTTTAGGTAATAGCATTATGAGTCCCTTCAACTCAGAACAAAAGTCCAGTAATCTAAAATCGGTCAAGTCTGATTCTGTATCTCGTGAGGAAATACGAGAATTTGACCTCCATAATCAACTAGCTAAGCTAGCGCTTCCCTTAGCTCACGCTTGGAAAGACAATCATCCCAATGCTCAACCGGGTTCGGAAGCTGATTTAGATGAGTGCGTATTGGCAGTAGCAATCGAAATGGCAGTAGCTGGCGAGGCAGTCGGAGGTCCGATGGGCGCTTTAATCGCTGCTGGAGGTGGCATCGCTGCTGCTGGTGTGGCTTGTAGACGAGTGCTTTAAGCATTATTCTAGTTAAAGTGTATTACAAGATTAATGTATTACCAAAGTCATTAAAACTCCCAGGTTTCTGTAGTACGGTAATGGCTTGGTGTCAATTAGGTTTTTGCATTGTTGGGGAAGCATCAAGGTGTGACTTAAGTCAATTCACCTTTTGTGAAATTTTCTATACTCCATAGGTTTTGGCAGGTCTAACTTTCTCGTTACATTGGTGCATTTTGTTTTGTAACAGAAATCTAGCCGGGACAGTCTGAGTCAGCGATCGCGCAATGAGTTCGGTTGGTGCTGAAACTCATGTGAAGACATGGTGCATGAAGGTCGCACATCAGACGACAGTCGCAAAGCTTGTTGCTCACTTGAGCATCTTAAGATCTTGCATTCCCTTAAAGTCCCTTCTTGATTAGGGAGGAAGTAGGCTTTCTCCCCAAAGTTATAGAGCGAAGAGGTGTGGGGAGAAGTTTGTCGTTAGCAAGAGCAGAGTTTTTTGCATAACTATATTGCTGTACAGAGCAATTCAGCTTTTGTTCTGAAATTTTCAAGATTTTGCCAATTTATTATCACGTTCAGGAGATTGTTTCATGACAACTAAGTTTGAGCCAGAGTCAAAATTTTACAACCAGGAATTAAATGGACAAGAGAATAATTCTCTAATAGATCTGAACCCCAATGGTTTAAATACTTACAGAAATCAGCAACGTTCTCTGGAGCCTTTTGTACCTCAGTCAGCCATCAATCCAGTTGAGTT
This sequence comes from Microcoleus sp. FACHB-SPT15, assembly GCF_014849525.1. Classification (NCBI taxonomy): domain Bacteria; kingdom Bacillati; phylum Cyanobacteriota; class Cyanophyceae; order Oscillatoriales; family Microcoleaceae; genus Microcoleus; species Microcoleus sp. FACHB-SPT15. The sequence continues at coordinate 191,450 of NZ_JACJNU010000059.1, forward strand.
TCAGCAGATGAGTACATCGGCCACACGCCAGAACTCTCAGAAAAAGCGCCTTCCAGGGTGGTCAAGGTTGGGTTTAACCCAAAAAGCTACGGCTTTGGCGATCGCACTCGGCACTATTCCAGTATTGCTGACTGGAATAACCGCTTACCAATATGCCAACCAATCGTTCACCAAGCAAATTTCCGAAACCAAAATTGCTAGCGCCGTTAGTGTAGAAGATAAAGTCAAGCGCTTCATGCGTGAGCGTTATGGAGATATTCAGGTACTGGCAGCTCTCCCCGTGCTGAGTAACCCAAATCTTAGTGAAACTACTCCTGTGGCTGAAAAGGAGGTAGCCCTAAACCGCTTTGTAGAAGCTTACAAAATCTACGACAGCATTGCTGCGTTCGACCTCAAGGGCAACGTGATTGCCCAATCGCAAGGGGATCGCCTACAAAACCACAGCGATCGAGACTATTTTCAGACCGTCATCAAAACCGGGCAACCTGTTATTAGCAAGCCAGAAGTATCCCAATCTTCTGGAAAGCTTGTCATTCACATTGCTGCACCTGTTAAAGATCAATCTACAGGCAAGACAATTGCTGTTGTCCGTTCTCGGATGCCAGTTACAACCCTAGACGAGTTGCTCAAAAACTTCGGTACTGATGGGGACGAATATTATTTGATTGACTCGACTACCGGGACAATTTTCGTAGTGAACGAAAAGAATAAGGAGAATAAAGATTCTCAGGTAGTTTTTCCGGAACTCGCCAAACTGCAAGCCCTCAACAAGCCAAATACTTCAATCATTCGTGATGTAGCTGACGACAGGGAAATTCTGTTTGCCTATGCACCGTTTGGCGAACTAGAAGGCTTGCCCGATCTTCCATGGGAAGCGGCTATTGCCACACATACAGAAACAGCCTTCGCACCACAGCGACAATTACTCCTAGTCCTAACCTTGGGAACCGGCTTAGCCGCATTGTTAGTCAGTGCGATCGCCGCTTATCTCGCTAAACGGGCAACGAATCCAGTTCTCGCTGTCACCGATGCTGTGGAGAGACTAGGACAAGGTGAACTTTTCACTCGTGTTGCCGTGCAAGGAGAAGACGAACTCGCTGCCTTGGGGGCTAATATCAACCTGATGGCAAGCCGATTGGAAACTTTATTGTGGACACAAGCAGCAGAAACCGAGCAGGCAGGATTATTCGGTGACATCGCAAGCTCTCCCGCTCGTACACTGCAAGACCTAGATGAGATCTTTGACAAGGCAGTTCTAGGCGCTCTACGCATCCTGGAAGCTGATCGAGTCGTCATCTATCGCTTTGACTCCAACTGGCGTGGACATATCTCCGCCGAAGCCGTTGTTCCTGGCTTGCCTCAAGCGTTGGGAGACAAAATTGAAGACCCGTGTATTAGTGAACATCTCCTAGAAGCCTACAGAAAAGGACGTGTCGTTCCGACTAATAATGTCTTTGAGGCAGGGTTTCACCCTGAACACTTGGGCTTGATGGAACGACTGGAAGTGAAGGCAAATTTAGTAACACCAATACTTAAGGATGGTGAACTCTATGGCTTATTAATTGCACATCACTGTCGCGCTCCACATGTTTGGCAACAGTCTGAAACCAACTTCCTCAAGGAGTTAGCGATTCGAGTTGGACTGTCCTTAGATCGTGTGAATTTCTTAGCCCAAAAAGAAGCCGAAACGGCACGCGCCCAAAAACTGAATGAAATCATCACGGGTATCCGGGAATCACTCAACGTCGAAGACATTTACGAAACGGCAATTACAGGCGTTCGAGAAACCATAAAAACTGACCGAGCTGTTGTCTATCTCTTTGACGAGAACTGGCAAGGAAGCATCGTTGCCGAAGCTGTGGGTGCGGCATGGCCCAAGTCCCTAGGTGCAAATATCCATGACCCCTGTTTTGCTGAGCAATATGTTGATAAGTACCTGGATGGTCGAGTCAAGGCAACTGAAAACATCTACGAAGCTGGTTTGACACAGTGTTACCTCGGTCAACTAGAACCCTTTAAAGTGAAGGCAAATTTAGTCGCTCCAATTCTTGCCTACAACAAATTACACGGCTTACTGGTAACCCATCAGTGTTCAGCGCCACGCGCTTGGCAAGAGGCAGAAATCACCTTCTTCAAGCAGGTAGCCACTCAAGTTGGTCTAGCGTTGGATCGTAAGGATTTCCTAGAACAGATTGAGCAAGGACGGCAAAAAGCAGAAAATCTGGCGGCTGAGCAACGTCAACAAAAAGAAATCCTCCAGTCCCAGCTTTTAGGACTCCTGAGTGATGTGGAAGAGGCAGCTCAAGGCGACCTCACCGTTCGTGCGGATGTGACGACTGGGGAAATTGGCACAGTAGCCGACTTCTTTAACGCCGTTATTGAAAGCCTGCGGGTAATCGTCAAGAACGTGAAAAAAGCCGCAATCCAGGTAAACGCTTCACTCGGAGAAAACGAAGGGGCAATTCGTCAACTTTCCGCTGAAGCGCTCAAGCAAGCGGAGGATACAACTCGTACTCTCGACTCGGTGGAGCAAATGACTCGCTCGATTCAAGACGTAGCTGAGAACGCCCGACAGGCTGCTGTCGTTGCCAGGGTAGCCTCTTCTACCGCTGAAGCTGGTGGAGTCGCGATGGATCGCTCCGTACAAAATATCTTCACCTTGCGAGAAACAGTTGCCGAAACCGCGAAAAAGGTTAAGCGGTTGGGTGAATCGTCCCAGAAAATTTCTAAAGTCGCGTCACTGATTGAGCAAATCGCGCTACAAACAAATTTGTTGGCGATTAACGCCGGGATTGAGGCGGCGCGTGCTGGTGAACAAGGTCAGGGTTTTGCGGTGGTTGCGGAAGAAGTTGGACAACTAGCCGCACGTTCGTCAGCAGCGACCAAAGAAATTGAACAGATTGTGGAAAATATCCAACAAGAAACCGCTGAAGTGGTCGAGGCGATGGAACTCGGTACAACGCAGGTAGTGGAAGGAACCCATCTAGTGGAGGATGCCAAGCAGAGTCTAAGTCAGATTTTGGATGTGTCCCGCCAAATCGACGCTTTGGTGCAGTCAATTTCGAGTGCAACAGTGTCTCAGGCTCAAACCTCGCAAGCTGTAACGGACTTGATGAAGGAGATTGCGCTCGTCTCTGAACGCACGAGCAATTCTACCCGACAAGTTTCTGGCTCTCTGCAAGAGACGGTCGGGATTGCGGCTCAATTACAAGCCTCTGTGGGTACGTTCAAAGTTGGTGAGGACTAAAACAGCAGGGGCGCACAACTGTGCGCCCCTACAAGAAATTTGTACTGTATTGATTTGAAAACGCTATCAGGCTTAGATGTAAAGCAGTTTACTCATTAGCCTTAAAGCGGACAGCGTTATGATCGCGAGTGATGATGGGTGATTGTTCCACGTTGACTTACTTCACGCTGTTTCCGTTTTGTAATGTCTTTGAAGACAACGGAAAGCCCTTCATTAGAGGGACAAGCATGGACTTCAAACCATTTTTCTAAAGGTGCATAAAATTCTTCAAAGCTCACGGTAATTTGTTGAGCCACTGCCTTGTGATACTCATGATCAAAGGTTGAGCCTACCATTTCAGGAAACACATCCCACAACATCTGACCGAGGAGTTCATTTCGCGATCGCTGTAAGATTTGCTCTGCTTTATGATTGCATTCTGTGAACTGCCACTGATGATCGATTGTAAGAAATCCATCAGAGATACTTTCAAGAATCTTACTAATTTGCTGGTTGGACGCGACTAAAGCTGCCTCGGCTTGTTTGCGCTCTGTAATATCGCGCTGGAGTGCAACCCAATGAGTCAGTTGACCGTTTTTGTTAGCGATCGGCACAATATTGAGTTCAACCCAGAATTCCGAGCTATCTTTACGGTAATTCAGCAACTCAACCTGAACAGGTCTCTGCTGGGACAAGGCTGTCCGAATTTTGTCTAACTGAGAGCGGTCTGTTTTGGGGCCTTGTAGTAGGCGTGGAGTTCGACCGAGAACTTCCGTCAGGTCATAGCCAGTAATACGGGTAAAGGCTTGGTTGACATACAGCAGCTTCGGACTTGGCTCATCGAGTTGTCCAGCTTCAGTAATTAAAATTCCGTCTTGGGTATTTTCAACCGCTGACTCTAATAGACGCATCCGCTCTTCTGCCTGTTTTCGTGCGGTGATATCACGAACAAAGCTCAAAGAGACAAGTTGGTCACGATACTCAATGATTCGGCTGCTGATTTCAACCTGTATCTCTGTACCATCCTTACGTCGCAGGGCGTGATCAAAGATGATACTGCCCATTGCCTGCATTTGCTGATTAATTGTCTTTTGACGGACTTCAGGAACTGGGACATCAATATCCCTGGTTTTCAGCTTGAGGAGTTCTTTGCGGGTATAACCTAGTCGTCTAGCAGCATTTTGATTGGCATCCAGAATGCGACTGGTTGATAAATCAATGATAAAGATTGAGTCGTTAGCGTACTCAAATAAGTGACGGTAGTTGGCTTCTGATTCCCGCAGAGATTCTTCTACGTGGTTGCGCTCAGTGATATCACGCGCTGTGCAAATTACGGCTTCAACGCAACCGCTGATACCAAGGATTGGGCTAAGAATGCACTCGTAATCTCGAATTCCGTCGAGAGTTGGGTAGCTGATTTCCTTGGTTAGGGGCCGCTTGGTTGCAAATACGACTTCCCGTTGGGAATCAATTGGCTCAATCTCCATGACTTCTGGAGGCAAGTCTAGCTGTCCCCAGGTTTTACCCAAGATGTGACGCTGCTGCAAGCCAAATAATTGTGCGATCGCGAGATTCGCATAAGTAAATCTCCCCACCCGATCAATGACGCAGATCGGGTCAGGAGAGGCGGAGAGTACTTGGTCAAATATCCTGGCTTGCTGTGAAATCCTTGCTGCCAGTTCTTGCAGTTCTGTTTCGTCCGGCTTGCTTTTGTCGCTATTTGACTCTACTTCTTCTGTTGTTGCTCTATTCTTTCCCGTCCACCCTTCTGGAATACCATTTATTTCGCTAGAGAGAGTGCCCCCAACCATAGAAGAGTGGGAAAGAAGCAGTGAGTGTTCCATTACAGGGCTAATCTCACTAACTCGACTTTCTACATCTGGTTTTTGAGAAAGTTCTGTTAGCTGTTCATTCAGTGTCGTGACATTCTCTTCTAACTTGTTCAGCTGTTGTTGAAGCTCTTCAACCGTAGCCAGACGTGAATCATTGAGGGGAAGTCCAAAGGCTTGCTTCAATGCCTCAACAACTATTGCTGTGCGATCACGACCTGTCGCCTCAGCCCGAAACCGAATCTCCTGAATCAGGTTTTCTGGAAGTCTAAAAGTCGCTATTTTGCTGACCATTGTTAGAGAAGATGTTTATAAAGTTATCTGACAAAAAGGTTTGCCCCTGTAGCCTAATGCTAATCACCAATCAGTAATCAGTGCAGCATTCATGAATCCACTCCGGAAAATACCCAAAGTTCTTGTTCGAGAGAGATGATCAAGGGTGAATGGTTGAGCTTGATTCTTCATACTCCACCCATAAGTATGTTCCACCACTCGGCTACACCCTTTTGTCAACGGAACTAACTTTGCTCTCTAATTGGGAACTTTGTCGTGAGTCAGTCGTAAGTGGTCTTAAGTCAAACGTTCAGAGTATTAAATCTGTACTTGATTCCCTCTAAGGCTGACCGTATTATTACCAGTGTTGCAAATATAACTGCCTGGATCATCCGTGATTTCACGGGTATCGTTTTACGTGTATATCCACAGGCATTACCACGACTCAACTCCTTATACTAGTGAAAGTGAGGAGGAACAGGCTTGCTACAAGCTTTACGGGATAAGCCCTTGCTATGACTCTCCACTCTGCCTCTACTGGGACATTTTGTTATCGGAAAATCCGTAATATGCCTTGTACTGCTTACAATCTGGTTGGTCAGAAGCGATCGCTTCTTCCTTAACCTAGCTTTCTTGAGGAGAGTGTGTTGACCCGTGTGCTTTATAGGCAATGCTTAAGGTGCTTTACAGCTCGGAGGACACGATAGTGTTCAAAGCTCTATTTCACCAATACCTATTGACCCCTAATAAAATTCTACAGGAGGCAAGCCTTTCTGGATACTTTTTATACAATGAACCTAATGATTGTTCAAGTGTTGAGAGAAACAGGGCTTACGCTTTTCAGTTACCAACTAACTACCTGTAGAGTTTGAACTCCCTTGTAAACGCTACGTGTAGAGTTTGTGTGTAAGCCCTGATATTTGTTTTCGGTGCTTATCTCATATTTTCTGCCTTCGCTCAGTGCTTCTGCTTCAGCAAGATGTCTTAAATCGTTTACGCTGATTGGCTGAATCAAAAAAAAACGCCCGCAAGGGCGCTTAATCAGGGTGCATCTACTAGACTTCAGTTTAACCTGATGAGGGGTTTCACCCCCCACCCCACTTAATAAAACTCTACATTTTACAGTTTTGTCTGAGTCAAGTTGGCGGCAGTTCCAGACAAATTGCCCCCAACACCCCCTTACGAAATTCATTCAACAGTTGCCGTGCTGTACGCTCTACGTCCCCTTGATGGCGATAATCTGCTAAAGCGTGCAGGTAGTCTTCGGCAGTGAAGGATGCGGGGTCAAGCTCGTAGCGCGTCTTTAGGGGAGACGGTGGTAATAAACCGTACTCAGCAGTATCCTCTAAATCTTTGAGTAATTCAACTAAAGCAACCGCTACCCGTTGATTGTCATAAGAAGCTTCACCGATGTCGTCACAGATCGCGAGTTTAAGCGCCTTTTGTTGATTACTTAACTTTGCTGGGATGACCCCAGGCGCATCGAGTAGCTCAATTTCGTCAGAGATGCGTACCCAACGCAATTGTCGTGTCACACCAGCACGACGAGCACTCTCTACTACCCGACGCCCTAAAAGGCGATTAATGAGGGCGGACTTACCAACATTAGGGAATCCCATAGCTACAGCACGAACAGGACGAGGTTGCATTCCGCGATCGCTCCGACGCTGATTCAATGCCACTCCTGCTGCCTGCGCTGCCTGGGTTACCTCACGAATCCCTTTACCCTGTTGAGCATTAGTGAAATAGGGTGTCTCTCCCTGATCCCGAAACCACGATACCCATAGCTGTCGGGCAGCGGGCGTAATCATATCCACCCGGTTAAGCACCAACACCCTGGTTTTATTGCCCACCCACTGGGAAGTTTGAGGATGATGCGTTGAGAGAGGAATCCGAGCATCCCGCACCTCCAGCACAACATCCACTCGCTTGAGCTGTTCTTTTAAGTCCCGCTCCGCTTTGGCAATGTGACCGGGATACCACTGGATTGAGGGAGTAGTCATTTGTCAGTTGTCAATTGTCCTAGGCTCACAACCATTATGGTTGCTTTTTATGACACAGAGGAATTTTGTTGTTAGCTCAGTGCATTTGTGGTTAGTTATCAAACAACTAACCACTAACAACTGACAACTAAGCCCTTACGGAACCACCAGAACTGGGCAAGGAGACAAGTTAATCACCCGATTGGTGACACTTTCTGATGCCCCTTCTTCTGTTAATCCCAGCCCTCGACAGCCCATGACAATCAGATCAGCGCCGATTTCATCAGCAACATCACAAATTGTAAAAGCAGGCATACCTTCACGAGACATTGATTCAGCGGTAATGCCTTGCTGGGCAAACAGGGCTTGAGCATTTTTCAGCAGTTCAGCCACCGCTTCTGGTGAGATCATCGCCTCCGAACTGGGAGCTTCTTCTTCGGAATTCACTTCTTCTATCACCGAAAGCAGGAATAAGCGACTGCCATACTGCTGCACAACATTGGCAACAACTTCAGCCGCTTCGCGGGCTTCTCGGCTTTGATCAACGGGAAATAAAACAGTCTTAAACATCACACGCATCTCCGGGACGCGGACTCCGGTAAAATGTGGACGGGCTTGAGAACGAAGATTATTCGCTTTGGAGATTCAGTTTGTGTACACAGCCGTGAATCTACAGGGCAATTATCAAGCAAACAAGTCCTGGAATGTTGATAAGAGCGCATTGCATCAGGTAGAGGCAATTTAGGAGATTACTTACTGTGTCCAAAAAAACTGTAGCAGATTTAAATGAGTCAGATTTGGCTGGGAAACGGGTACTGGTACGAGCGGACTTGAATGTGCCGCTGGATGACAATGGCTCAATCACCGATGATACCCGTATCCGTGCCGCTTTACCCACTATCCAAGATTTAATTAAAAAAAATGCCAAGGTTGTTCTGTGCAGTCACTTGGGGCGTCCTAAAGCACAAGTGAAAGAAAGCTTGCGCCTGACACCGATCGCAAATCGTCTTTCGGAACTGCTCGGTCAGACTGTTACGATGTGTGACGACTGTGTTGGCGATGCAGTTACTGCCCAAGTTAATGCCTTGGAAAATGGTCAGGTGGCTTTGCTCGAAAATCTCCGCTTCCACGCTGGAGAGGAAAAGAATGACCCAGAATTTACGAAGCAATTGGCAGCATTAGCAGATGTCTATGTCAATGATGCCTTTGGGACAGCCCACCGCGCTCATGCTTCGACAGAAGGCGTTACCCATTATCTAAAGCCTTCGGTAGCGGGTTACTTGATTGAGAAAGAACTCCAATATCTCCAAAGTGCGATCGAGAACCCTCAAAAGCCCTTGGCGGCAATTATCGGGGGGTCTAAGGTTTCCAGTAAGATTGGCGTGATTGAAACATTGCTGGATAAGGTCGATAAGCTGCTGATTGGCGGTGGGATGATTTTTACCTTCTACAAAGCCCGTGGCTTGAGTGTCGGTAAATCACTGGTTGAAGAAGATAAGCTGGAACTCGCTAAGTCTTTGGAAGCCAAGGCAAAAGAACGAGGCGTTGACTTACTGTTACCAACTGATGTTGTTGTTGCAGATAATTTTGCCGCTGACGCTGATTCGCGCACGGTTAGTATTGAAGCAATTCCTGATGGCTGGATGGGTTTGGATATTGGGCCTGACTCAGTGAAGGTGTTCCAGGATGCACTGTCGAATTGCAAGACAGTGATTTGGAATGGCCCGATGGGTGTGTTTGAGTTTGATAAGTTTGCCGTGGGAACAGAAGCGATCGCACACTCGATGGCTGAACTCACCAAGCAAGGCGCAACCACAATCATCGGTGGTGGCGACTCAGTAGCAGCAGTGGAAAAAGTTGGTGTAGCTGAGCAAATGAGCCACATCTCAACTGGCGGCGGTGCAAGTCTAGAGTTGCTTGAAGGCAAGGAACTCCCTGGTATCACTGCACTAGACGATGCTTAAGCTGATCTGCATCTAAATTAAATATTGACTAAAGAGGGGTTCGATGCCCCTCTTTTCAATAAAAAACACTTAGCCGTGAGTTGAATGAATGCAGCTAGTTCAAAACAAAATCAGACTGCAAAGTTAAGTCCAAATCGGCATCTGGATTTATAACAACCACTTCTGCTTCATTTCTACCTCCAAGAAGCAATCCTGCAACCGCACCAAGTCCACCACCCGCCAAGACTTGTAAAAAATCAATATCGCCTAATACTTCAGAAAGTACTGCTGCTGCGGCTGCACCGATCGCAGCCCCTTTGAGGATACTACTTGAATCGCTTCCTTTTTCAATTGTTTCAGTCTCAGTAATGATTTCAGAGGTAGCATCAATGGGTCGTTGGCGCTCAGTATTTCTAAACGTTAGTTCCTCAGCAACAAACTGAGTTCCGCCACGAACAGGTTGCAAATTTCCTTTGATTTCGCTGCCTGCTGGAATCAAAACTGTTCCTGCCGCAGAGCGAATGTCTTCTGCGACTACTAGAGTTATTGGTGCTGTTTCATCCGGCGTAACAACAATTTTTTCAGCCTCCTCAAAGCGAACCGGAATCACTGTCCCTGCTGAAACTCGAACTTCTCTAGAGCGTGGAAAGAGTTGTCCAACAACGTAGGAATTGGACATTGCTGTAGCTGTAGTAGCACTTAGGATTGGGAAAGCCGTGGTTGCAGTTATTCCCAATGCAACAAGCACGGCAGTTCTGGACTGCCAGCGACGGGAAATCAACATTAAAATTACACCCCCAAAGTATAGGCACGTTTGGGGGAAGTAGACTCAAGATTTTTCGGAATGTTCCCAACTAATGTTTGGGAATCTACAACGGTTATCTTGGGAAGCTGTTAGTTTTTAGGTGCCACTTGCTAAGCACAATATATTATTTGTTCCGGTATAGAGACGTACAATTGTACGCCTCTAGCTGGTTCATCGGATGGCTAAGACAAACAAATAAGTCTCGAAAAACAGGGTTAGGCTATAACTAACTCAGTGTGTCTGCTAGTTTCAGCTACTGAGTCACTAGCTGCTTCGAGACTCGTTTTTTGCGTTGCAGATGCAAGTTCAGCGAGATTGATTTTGACTACGCGATCGCGTTCTTTCTCCAACTTCGGCAAGATTAACGTCAAGACACCATTACTAAACTCTGCCTTTACCTGGTCATGTTGTACTGGTAAAGGTAGTTCGACAACTCGATGGAACTTGCCATAGTAGAACTCAGAGCGGAAGTAACCTCTGTCTTCCTGACCTTTTTCATAAGGACGCTCACCAGCGATTAACACAGCCTCGCGTGTCACCTGAATATCAAGATCTTTGCGATTGATACCAGGAAGTTGAACACGCAAAATCAGGTTTTCTGGGGAGTCTTGTAACTCAATTGCTGGACTCCAGGTTTCAGAGCGATTGTTAGTGACGCTTTTAAGCTCATCGAATACCTGGTCAATTTTACTGCGAAGGGTTTCTACTTCATGAAAAGGTTGCCAACGCATGATCATCATAGGTTTCTTACCTCTACAACAATCTTGAGATGTAATCTGTTTCACTTTGGTTAGAGAGGTCTTTTGTTCTCTCTATTTCTGAAAGCTAATTTAGCGAAAGAGATTAAGGGCTGACAACTCCTCCTATTGTGCAGTTTCCCGAACAGAGAGCATATCGGTTTTCCGTATTGATAAAAAGTTTACGAAAGTATAAATTCTTCACTAAATTTCATCCTTAGTGATGATTCTTAGTTTATCAACGGTAGTGTTCAATACCCCTTGATAGGAGTTTTCTCTATCTGAAATAGGAGTTTGTCATGCGAATTGCTCAAATTGCCCCCTTATGGGAGCGAGTTCCACCCCCAGCTTATGGAGGGATTGAACTGGTTGTTGGTTTGCTTACAGATGAGCTTGTTAAGCGTGGACACGAAGTTACGTTGTTTGCCTCTGGCGATTCAATTACTCTGGCGAGATTAGAATCAGTTCACCCGCAAGCTTTGCGTCTAGATCCCACAGTTAAGGAATGCGGCATCTATGAGATGCTGCAACTGAGTCGGGTTTATGAACAAGCTTCGGAGTTTGACATCATTCACTCCCACATGGGCTGTTCAGCTTTGCCCTACGCTAATTTGGTAAAAACTCCCACGGTTCATACGCTTCATGGGATTTTTACTCCCGATAATGAGAAAATGTTTACTCATGCCCGTCGTCAACCCTATGTCAGTATTTCCGACGCGCAACGAGAGCCAAGGTTAAATCTCAACTGTGTCGCAACAGTTCATAACGGGATTGACCTAAACACTTATAAGTTTTATGAAAAGCCAGAAGATCAACCTTACCTAGCATTTCTCGGACGAATTTCTCCTGAAAAAGGAACACATTTGGCAATCGAAATCGCCAAGCGTTCGGGCTGGCGCTTGAAAATGGTGGGTAAGGTGGATGTGGTTGATGTGGACTACTTTGAGCAAGAAATCAAGCCTCATATTGATGGTAAACAAATCGAGTATTTGGGAGAAGCCGACCACGACAAGAAGAATGAGTTGATGGGTGGGGCAGTTGCAACCCTATTTCCTATTACTTGGCGAGAACCCTTTGGATTGGTGATGATTGAGTCAATGGCATCGGGTACGCCAGTGATTGCGATTGAACTCGGTTCAACATCAGAAGTGATTGCCCACGGCAAGACAGGCTTTTTGGCGAATAGCGTTGAGGATTGCATCGCTTCAATTGATAAAGTGGGTGAGTTGAACCGTTATGCTTGTCGGGAACATGTAGAAAACAACTTCAGTGTTCGACGGATGACTGATGGTTATGAAGCGGTTTATCAGCAAATTGTCGCAGAGCGTTTTGCGGAAAATGGTCACGTTCGGAGATTAAGCCGAGTGTAATGTTAGGTGGAGTAAGATAACTTCCACCTTTTTATGTCCATCGTTAGTGTTGTAGGTGGACATAAAAAAGGCGATCGCAACACCCGAATTGAAGCAATCCATCGCATTGTATGTCAAGTGAGGCTTCTAGTGAAAAAGCGATCGCCTTTACCATTGGCAGGGACTTCTACTTATGCCCCAGAAGATAAAGGCACACCATGAATAGTCAAAACCAGTTTCTCTGGACATCTGGCACATAACACCTAGTACCTATAAAAGTTGCAGCTACATTAGAAAGAGCCTGACGCTACAAAACTGCTATTTCAATGCTGCAAGCACAACAAGTCTTACAAGGGCGTTATAAACTCAAGCAACAGCTAGGACAGAATCCAGGACGGCAAACCTGGCTAGCTTACAACCTTGAGGTATCGCCACCTGAATTGGTAATTGTCAAACTGTTGGCGTTTAACCCTCAGATGCAGTGGGATGAATTCAAGTTGTTTGAACGGGAAGCGCAAGTCCTGAAACAACTGAACCATCCTCGGATTCCTCGCTACCGTGATTATTTTTCCTTGGATAAAGAGGCAGGTGCTGGCTTGTTCTGGTTTGGATTGGTACAGCAGTACATTCCAGGGACTTGTGTGCGGCAGTTGTTGAATCAGGGCAAACGGTTCACAGAAACCGAGGTGCAAAAAATTGCGACTGATGTTTTAGAGATTCTGATTTATCTGCATGGCTTAAATCCACCTGTCCTGCATCGGGATATTAAACCGAGTAATTTAATTTTGGGTAATGATGAGCAGGTATATTTGGTGGATTTTGGGGCAGTGCAAGATACGGCAGCTACGGAAGGTATTACCTTTACGGTAGTGGGAACAACAGGTTATGCACCATTAGAACAATTTTGGGGAAAAACTGTACCTGCCTCTGATCTTTATGCATTGGGAGCAACACTAATTCATTTATTAACAGGAACAGCACCGGCTGATTTGCCTTCTAAGGATTTGCGGATTCAATTTCGCGATCGCATTTCGGTTAATCCGCGTCTGGTTCGCTGGATTGAAGCCCTGACTGAACCGGACTTGGAACAACGCTTTACTCAGGCAACGGAAGCACTTACAGCCTTGCGTACCGATCGTTATCCCAAAACGACTTCCCGTTCTACCCTTTCTCAGCCCATAGGCAGCCGGATTCGACTGAAGAAATCTCCTGAACGGTTGTCAATCACCATTCCCAAACCCAAGCGATCGCTGACGAAATTTATTGCTTTTATCGCCAAAATTATCCTAACAGCAGGCTTCCTCCCTTTTATGGTGATTAGCATCCTCATAATTCTGGTCTTGGTTCCACTGTTGTTTTACAGTCTGACCTACGGTTTTGGAGTAGCAATTCTTACATTCATCCTCATTGTTGTAATGAGTTCCATAGTGGCTGCAACTAACAAAGAACTCGCAAGAGTCCAAAATGAAATCAGTGAAGCATTGCGGACTTTATTTGGGCAGCAACATATTGAATTTTGCCCAGATACTTTTGTGATGGAGTGCCGAATGCTTGGCTTAAGCTATCTTCGACAAGTGGCTAACATTACAGATATCAAGAATGTACAAGAGATTCCCTTTGAAAAGATAGCGATCCAAGTCAAAGGTAGAAAGTATTTCTTTGGCAAAGAATTAACTGAATCAGAGCGCTGTTGGTTAACTCAAGAAATTAAAGATTGGCTAAGCTCTACAAATTAAAAAAACAACCAACAACCAACAACCCAGATCCAATAACCAACAATCAATAATGATGCTACAAGCAGAACAAGTACTTCAAGGACGTTATCGACTTCAACACAAGCTAGGACAGAATCCCTCTCGTCAAACTTGGTTGGCGCAAGACATCCAAACATCACCAGCACAAAATGTGGTTGTCAAGTTGCTAGCTTTCAACCCGCAGATGCACTGGGACGAAATCAAGTTATTTGAGCGCGAAGCGCAAGTTCTCAAACATCTCAACGATCCTCAAATTCCCAAGTATCACGATTACTTCTCAATAGATCAGCATACAGGTGGTGATTTGCCGTGGTTCGGCTTGGTGCAGGAGTACATTCCAGGGAACTCTCTGCAACAACTGTTGGACAAGGGAAAATGCTTTACCCAACTCCAAGCGCAAAGGATTGCCCGACAGGTTCTGAAAATCTTGATTGGTTTGCATGAACTCAGTCCACCTGTATTTCACCGTGACATCAAGCCCAGCAACTTGATTTTGGGAGAAGATGAACAAGTTTATCTTGTAGATTTTGGCGCAGTTCAAGATAGAGCTACCGCTGAGGGCGCTACGTTTACAGTGGTGGGAACTAGTGGCTATGCACCGCCTGAACAGTTGTGGGGAAGGGCAGTACCCGCATCTGACTTGTATGCCTTGGGTGCGACACTCATTCATTTATTAACTGGCATTGCACCCGCTAACTTACCTCAACGTCAGATGCGGATTCAGTTTGCCGACAAAGTGACTCTGGATGCTAATTTCATTAGCTGGTTGGAAAAACTGACTGAACCTGCCGCAGAACGACGATTTGAATCAGCGCGTCAAGCGCTTGTAGCGCTACAAGCTGTTTGTTTTCCCAAACAGGAACCTGCCCATCATCCTCTGGGTGGTGCAGCTGACTATGGCCGTCTGGCAAGCTTAACGGTTCTCCAAGTGCTAGGTGTTGGGCTTTTCGCCACGCTTTTGCCCAGATTTCTTTTTGCCCCTCATCACCCTCCGCAACCGGAAGCAAAAGTCAATGTTACGGCAATGAACCGCGCTCAGCAAGCCTACCAATTGGAACACAAGAGTTTTAGTGATTCTGTAGTGAATTTGGGAGTTGGTGTTCCGACTCAGAGTGATACCTATGACTACTCGATTCAGATGAGCGATCGCGCCGTATTCAATTATGGGATATCCCGGCAGGACAAGCTCAAGAGTTATGTTGGTGGCGTATTTTCCATCCCTGCCACTGACTTTGATGTGAATGCCAATCCCAAGAAAATCATCACGATGACGATTTTGTGTGAAGAAGCAGAATCAGATGGAGATCTATCAATATCCAATCCAACCTATCAGAATGGTGAAATTGCTTGTGGTGTAGGTACGGCTGAGTCGCGTGAGTGATGAGGTAGCTTACGCATCTGGTTCAATACCTGCTGCTCGCAACTGTGCAGCCAATCGCTCTGCTCTTTGACGTTCCTGTTCTAAGTGTGATTCAGCTTGCTCTGCTCTTTGACGTTCGAGTTCTGCTTGTTCATGACCTGTTAACAATAAATTCCCCTGCTCATCCCACCAGCGCAACCAAGGAAGCTCGGAATTCTGATATCGACCTTGCCAAATTCCCAACTCAACTCTCAAGGTTGAAATAGGATAGTGACCCCTCTCATTTGCTGTTACTAACTGATACTGACCTGCAACTAAGCAATACACCTCAACCCTGGCGCAATTAACTTCGTAAATCCCGTAATAAGCTGGGCGAATCACTTGTTCGTAAATCCAGTATTTTCCAGGTTTCTGAGTTCCCTGTTGCTCGGCGCGGGATAGAGGAGTACTATTGCGTTCCTCTGACCCGTCTCCTGAAGCAAACTCTATAACAATGAAGGGTGGAATTAACTCTTGCCACAACACATAAGAACGGCGAATTTGACCATTTAAAGTTGGCGGTACATTGGGTACATAAAACCAATCTGGTGCTTCTGCACCTCGCTCTGGCGGGTCAGTTAAACGCCAATAAATTCCACAATCTTGGCCAATACAATATTGCCCATCGGGATGGCGCTGTTCCAAAATTGGTTCGATTGAGTCAGTTAAGAGGATGCTTTGGGGATGCTCCTGAAAATTTTTCACAAAAGTACCATCTGACTCTGGTAGTTGCGTATGGTCAGGTAGGGCTGTAGTTAAAGTGGATGGGTTGACAGCAGAAGTCATAGAAGTATTCATACAGCGACTCTAGCTTCATCGTACTGTGATTAATATTGGCTGAATTATCGGATGAAGGCGATCGCACGTTGTAGAAGATGGACGCGATCGCATACACCAGCACTTCCTCTTCCTATTAGCTTCGTAACTGCTGCCGCACCCATTCCCTAAACTCTCGCAGTCGAGCATTTTCACCTTTTTGAGCGTCTGGTTGCATAAATCCTGCTAACTCTTTTACTGGAAACGAGTCAAAAGCCAGACTAGTTCCGCGTTCGACATAACCCGTATCGCTCAGAATGTTGACTGTAAGTTTGCCCTTTTGCCAACGCCAAACCTCTGGCACCTTTAGTTCAGCGTAGACTGCCATCTTATCGATTGATGAGTGAGTTGCATCGATCTCAATTGCTAAGTCGGGTGGTGGGTCAACTGTAAGGTCAATTTTTAACTTGCCGCGAACTAAAGCTTCGTTTTGGATATAAAAACATTCATCGGCTTCAATGCCCGCCGTTTTGGATTGCGATCGCCAAGTTGTCGATTTCAACCCTACAATTTCCATCCCAAGTTCTTCAGAGAGTGCTGCTACCAGCCGACCAAGAGTCCAACTATACCTTTCATGTTCTGGTAAGGGTGTCATCAGTTCTAGAGTTCCCTTGTAGTAAGTCATGCGAAGACTTGGATGCTCTGCAAAGACCTCTAGAAGTTTCTCATACATTTCCCAACTAATGTCAGTCAGGACAAGGTGGGAACCTGCGGTTGGTGGTGTGGCTGGGGTTAGGGTCTGAGCCATGATTTGAATTTAAGCATTCATCTGACTACAAATTTAAGCCAATTACTCAAACTTCTATTCAAGTTTTGAGTGTTGGGCGATCGCACTTTGGGAAAGATAGACGCGATCGCATTCACTGACACAGAACAGGCAATCGCTATTCTGTCTTCATCAACTATGCAAACAGAAAGCAACCTTAATAATCCTTTCAAGTTCTTTTATTGTGGCTATACAGAGGTAAGCACACTTCCTAAAGTAATGCAATTTAAATGACGATTAGCTTACCAGATTGGTTCGAGATTAAGGACAAATCCAGGTAGAACATTTTCCCCTGATAAACTAATAGGAGACTCAAGCACTTCAACATTCTGACTTGGACGATAAATTTCCACTTGCCTAGATTTCCGATTAATTAACCAACCCAAACGAGCGCCATTATCTCGGTATTCCTTCATTTTCTCCTGAGTGTCTTTCAAGCTATCGCTTGGAGAAAGTAACTCAACCACAAAATCAGGGCAAAGGGGAGCAAATTTCGTTTTTTGTTCGGGAGTTAAAGCATTCCAGCGTTCCAATTTTACCCAAGAGGCATCAGGAGAACGATCTGCACCTAATGGTAGTTTAAAACCACCAGAGGAATCAAAAACTTTACCCAGTTGAGTTTGCTCATTCCAAACCCAGATTTGAGCAGTTAATCCAGCATTACGGTTGCTGGTTTCTCCCCCGGTAGGTGGCATTATAATTAATTCTCCCTTTGAATTACGTTCAAATCTGAGAGTTTCATTATCCTGACATAGCTGATAAAATTGCTCGTCTGTCAGTTTAATAACGGAGTTAAAGTTGACGGTTAGAGCAGTCATAGCGATTTTTATTTAGATTTTCAATGATTCGTGAAGGCGAGATTCCCGACTTCT
This sequence comes from Microcoleus sp. FACHB-SPT15, assembly GCF_014849525.1. NCBI lineage: Bacteria > Bacillati > Cyanobacteriota > Cyanophyceae > Oscillatoriales > Microcoleaceae > Microcoleus > Microcoleus sp. FACHB-SPT15. Next base: position 209,201 of record NZ_JACJNU010000059.1, read on the forward strand.
TAGAGAAGTCGGGAATCTGAACCTCTGATAAGTTACGACTATTCTATTCCTTCAATTCGGTCTTCAACCTCCTGATACAACTCACGCAACATCTGCAAATTACTCTCACTCGTCTCCCAATATCCGCGACCATTCACTTCCAGTAAGGTCGATACAACCTTGCGGAACGAATGAGGATTCAGGTTCATCAACCGCTTCCGCATTTCTTCATCCTGGATAAACGTGGTATTCGTATCCTCGTAAATCCAGTTATCGACAGCACCAGCAGTTGCAGACCAACCCATCGTATTCACCAACCGCTTCGAGAGTTCCCGTACTCCCTCATAACCATGACTGAGCATTCCCTCGTACCACTTGGGATTGAGTAGCTTCGTCCGGGCATCTAAACGCACGGTTTCCGAAAGACTGCGGATTTGGGCATTTGCCGTAGTGGTATCGGCAATGTAGGACGCTGGTGTCTTACCATCTCCCCGCAGACTGGCGACAACCTTGGTGGGGTCAGAGTCGAAGTAGTGGCTGACATCAGTGAGGCTAATTTCAGCAGAGTCGAGATTTTGGAACGTGGCATCGGCTGTTTTGAGGGCTGTCTCAAAAATTTGCCGATTTTGTTCCATCGTGCCTGGGTTATCGGAGGTGAAAGCAAACGATTTCCGTGCCAAGTACATATCCTGCAACTCAGCTTCGCTTTCCCAAGTGCTGTTTTCTACTGCCAGGTTGATATTCGAGGAGTAGGAACCGGAGGCATTGGAGAAGACGCGAGTAGCAGCTTGCCGCAAGTTAATGCCCATTTCCTGCGCCTGTTGCATCGCGTGTTTGCGGACAAAGTTCATCTCTACAGGTTCATCTGCCTCGGCTGCCATCTTCACGGCTTGATCGAGAAGATTCATTTGGTTGATGAATAAGTCGCGGAAGACGCCGGAACAGTTGATAACAACGTCAATCCGAGGACGACCTAACTCTTCCAGGGAAAGCAGTTCGAGTTTGTTGACTCGACCAAGGGCATCCGGTACAGGTTTAACGCCTACCATCCACATAATTTGTGCCAGAGATTCGCCGTAGGTCTTGATGTTATCTGTACCCCAGAGGACGCAGGCAATCGTTTCAGGCCAAGCACCGTCATTTTCAGCCCGTTGACGAGCAAGAAGCCGATCTACGACGATTTTGGCTGATTTTACGGCAGCGGTTGTGGGGATGGATTGAGGGTCGAGGGCGTGGATGTTCTTGCCAGTGGGTAGAACATCGGGGTTGCGGATGGGGTCGCCGCCGGGGCCAGGGATGACGTATTCACCTTCTAGGGCTTTTAGCATTGCCCCTAGTTCGTTATCGGCAACGATTTGCTGAAGGCAGAATTCCAGGTACTCGAACAGGGGTTTGAGTGCTTGGGGGTCTACCTTGGTGTAACCCAGTTTGTGCATGGCTTCAATCCAAGGCTCTTTTTTACCCATATTGAGGAAGTTGAGCTTGGAGACTTTGGAGACGCGACCATCGGCATCGGCTTGCGCTTGCACGAGGGCAGCAACAGCGTCACGAGTTGCTAGAGTGATGTCTTGCAACAACTGGACATCTTCTAAGAAGCCTTTGTCATTATTTTGGTAAATCTCGTCAATGTCCCGCCCAATATTGTTGGCGATAATCCGAGGTAGAGAGAGGATTTCGTCTTCGGGACGGTCGAGACTAGCGATATTGACCAAAGTTGCGATCGCTTCTTCCGCAGTTGGCGGCTTCCCAATCACATGCAACCCACAAGGCAGCAACCGAGACTCAATCTCCATCAGCTTCTTGTACACCAAGCCGACCAAAGTATCCCGTTCCTCAGCCGTCATTGCACTGGCATCGTTCTCTGGCAAGGCGATATCCTTATCCAGATTCACCAAGCGGCACTTGTCCATAATGGTGTTAACGATTGGAGTACCACGCCCAGTATCTTTCAGGGTTTGGTAAGAAGCAATTAACTCACTTAATTCCTTCAACCCCTTATATAAGCCTGCATTTTCAGCGGGTGGAGTGAGGTAGGAAATCGTCGCTGCATAACTGCGGCGCTTAGCAATTGTCGCCTCACTGGGATTATTCGCGGCGTAGTAGTAGAGGTTAGGAGTTGAGCCAATTAAGTTATCTGGATAACACTCCCCAGACATCCCCATCTGCTTACCCGGCATGAATTCCAGTGAACCGTGGGTGCCGAAGTGCAGCACGGCATCAGCTTTCCAGATTTGCTCCAGATAGGTGTAGTAAGCCGCAAATCCGTGGTGAGGGCTTGCCGAACGGGAGAACAACAGCCGCATCGGGTCACCTTCGTAACCAAACGTCGGTTGAACCCCAATAAAGACATTACCGAAATGCTTGCCGTAAACCAGCAGATTTTGCCCATCACTGTTGAGATGTCCCGGTGGTGGGCCCCAATTTTCTTCCAACCGCGTAGAGTAGGGTGTTAATTCCTCATACTCCGGCACTGACATCTTGTAAGCGATATTCAGTTCAGGGCTAGTGTACTGTGCTTGGGCATCGTGGATGACTTCTAGCATCAGCTTTTCGGCTGATTCTGGCAAGCCTTGGACATCGTAACCGTTGTTGTTCAGGGCTTCCAGCAGTTTATAGATGGAACCGAATACATCAAGGTAAGCAGCAGTACCAACGTTGCCCTTATCGGGTGGGAAGCTGAAGACGGTAATGGCAACTTTCTTCTGAAGTTTCGGCTTGCGGCGCAGATTTGCCCACTTCATCGCACGTTGGGCGATCGCTTCGATACGATCTTGGAGTGCGATCGCTTTTCCTGTTGTCCCATCTCTACCCGACAAGATAATCGGCTCAATCGCCCCATCCAGTTCTGGAATCGCAATCTGCAACGCCACTTGAATTGGGTGCAGACCCAAGTCGCTATCTTCCCACTCCTGTGTGGTTTGGAACACTAATGGTAGTGCCACCATGTAGGGGCGATTCAACCGCTTTAATGATTCAATTGCCTTGGGATGGTCTTGCCGTGCAGGTCCACCCACAAGCGCAAAGCCAGTCAGGGAAACCACAGTATCCACCAGGGTTACTCCCCCTTTCCCCTCTTTCGCAAGCTGGGGATTGTCATAAAAATAGGCATCCACTGGTTTCGAGAAATCCAAACCTCCAGCAAATACCGGGATGACACGAGCGCCCATCGCTTCGAGTTCCTGTACCATTGCCACATAATGGGCATCATCACCTGTGACGAGGTGTGTGCGTTGCAGTACTAAACCGACGCAAGGTGCTAAGGGGTCTTTTAAGTCAGCAGGGATATCCTTACGGCTGTTGTACCAGTTCAGGTACTCCTTGACATCCTCAAACATCGCTGGTGCTAGAGGGTGCCAAATGCCCATATCGGGGTAAACAACTGGGTCTTTGAAGCTCAGTTGACGCCCCTTCATGGCATACTTATCGGCGAGCATCAGCAGGAAGTTCTCCAGGTTATCTGAGGAACCACCGAGCCAATACTGGAAGCTGAGCATGAAGTTCCGAGCATCCTGTGCTTTGTCCATTGGTAGGTACTTCAGGACTTTGGGCAGGGTTTGCAATAGCTTCAGCATCCCGTCTTGGAACGAGGAACCGGATTTCTCCTTACGCTTCCGCATGAATTGCGCGATCGCACTTTTGGATTGTCCCAGTTGCGCCATTGAGAAGCTACCTAGCTTATTTAGGCGCATCACCTGAGGCATAGAGGGGAACACTACAGCCGCGTCAAGGCGATCGCGGTGCGGTTCGACTGCCGCCACAACCTTGTCAGCTAGGTCTTCAATAAAGATTAGTGAAGCAATAAAGATATTAGCTTGGGCAATATCTCGCTTAAAGTCCTCGTAGTTTCCCTGGTCGCGGAGTTCCTCGATCAGGTAGCCGCTGATTTCGATCGCTAAATCTGGCTGGTTTTTGTTAATTGAGCCAACAGCGGCTGATAGGGCACTCTGATACTGTGGCTCCAGCACGACATAGACCACCTTAAGCAAATGACGCCCATTCAAAGCATCCGGGGTAATGTGTCGAATGGTGGACTTGACGTGAGTGAACATGCGGTAAGGCTCCTTATGATGCGCGTTCTCTTCTCATCATCTGAGGTCAGAGGAGTAAGCCACTCTTTGAGTAAGGACTCACTCTTCAAGAACTCAGTTTTTATTTGGCAACATAAGTGTTTCTACCAAAAAATGCTTACCAGATGGAGGTTTGAGCCTGTATCTGACACAATTCGATAGGATTTTTGAGACGTTTCTTTACATTGATTTACAAATACTGAAGCAATCACTTACAATTTATTGTTAAAAAAATTAATATTAATATGTTTGACAAAAAACGCAAGAAGTGTTTTTTTGATCTGCATATGAAGAAAAACTGAGTTAATGAACACAGTTTTAGTTAATTCTTATGCAAGCAGGGGATATGTTAATCCCCCTAGACTTTAACGGCTATTTTTCCTGTCGTTAAAATCCATAACTCCACCTATCACCCTTTCCTCGGCAGTCAATGTGAGTGAAACATGACGCTGATGCGAGTCCCCCGCGATTGCCCCACCAGGCATCTAATCGACGATGGGTTTCCTTCGGGTGTATTCCTTGTACCACAAAATCAACTGCATCGCCGGATAAGTGGCGCGATCGCGTCGCTCCCCCAGCTTTGCGATTACTGACTGGATCACGATACCAGGAGTTGATAGTGATTGGTCTTCCGCCCATTAAGTCCCGGACTTGCTCCATGGCATCGGCAACCTTTTTAAAGCCTTCTACAATATCGCCTGATACAGGAATTCGGGTTCCATTTTTTGTTGCTTCAGCCCAACTAAAGTGTCCCCCCGGAAGTATGGGTTCACCTAAATATACGACTCCTAGCTTGGGAACAGTAATCGGTCTACCCCGATCAGGTTCACTGATTTTCGTTTCTGGCTTGACAACAATGTCTTGCGGCTGGTTTCGATCGCTGTCTTCATCAACTTCGTCATCGAGTTCTAGCAGCATATCAATAGTAGACTCACCTAGCAAATCTGGATAACCCAAATGAAACTTCTGCTTAAACTCGTCAAACGCCCGCCGGGTTTCCTCAAATGTCTGCTTTCCTGGCTTGAGAAATCTACCTTTAACTAGGAGAGTTTGTATCTCCCGTGCCAGTTCTCTGTCATTAATATCCTGAATCTGGATGGTACCGGTCAATTTACTAAGATTGGGAAATTGCAGTGGTTGCGTAGTCATAATGAATGGTAGTTAACCCTAAATGAACTGTGGCTAAGAGATGCCCTTATTGGCTCACTTTCTTTTATATCAATCTCAGCTAGAAAAGTGGTGTAGAAAGCTGGTTGACTGATGAAGCGATCGCCACAGACAGTATTGCCAAGTCTGTATTACAGCGTAACGACTTGCGCTTACCCCTTGGACAAACAAACTAAGATGCGATCGCTCTTCGGGTGTTGCTATGGGCAATCATCAAATTGAGAGGTTATCAATGATAAAAATAAAACTTTAGCTGTGCAAGGAATGTACATAAAAGAACAGTCTGGGTCTACTTCGCTCATCTTAGCGAATTCCTTCTAGCCATTATTTCTACTCGAAGCCGCTACAAAATTTCAAGATGCTTAATCAATTTTGTGGAATTCGTCAATGAAATTAAAATTTTTGTGAACTTAATACCTCTTTTTCTAAACTATGAGAGAATAATTACGTGAGAAATTTTTACTATCTTTGAAAATGTGGTTTCTTAAAGTTTGATTCTTACAGCCAAAGGAGGGTTGACAAGCTTTAGAGAAGAAATGCGTTTTTAGATTCTTTTGCAGAGGCATTTGCATGGGTTAGATAGAATGGCTGTATGATAACGATCCAAACGTTAATTAAAAGGCTATTTAAAATAATATTCTAGAGAAAGCTTCACAACTAACTCCTGAGAAGAATTGTTGACTAAAAAGTGCGACCATCTACCTCGTGTGGGAGAAAGAATGACTGATGTCATCTGTTCAAAGTAAAGAGGAAAGGCAAGCTGAGTTAATCATTAAGAACACTAGGGCTTATGCCGCGTTCAAACGCTCCATGCTGCTAATTCAAGGTCTTAAGTCTTTTTTTGCTAAGCTTGCTGATTCCTTCATAAGCTCTTTAGAGCTAGTAAACCAGATTGTATTGGATTTTTTATTGACAGTAGGTTTTTTGATGGCATCAATGATCAAGCCCTACTTCTTATTTTGCAGGTTTAATTTGTCTTCATTCCATTGAATTAAGCTTATGAGCTATTGAGTGATATGGCGAAAAATTCATACCAGAAATTTCTCAAAGGCACCTTAGTAGGGATGATTGATCGCCTTGATATAGACGAGTTTCGCAAGGATGCCCTGAAATCCCGATGGCTCGACCAACTCCTGTGGTTAGAGAGTAACGCAGGCAAGGCGAAGAAGCGATTCTACACGGCTAGACTAATAACCATTGTTGGCGGAGTCATTACTCCAGCTCTTGTTACTTTAAATTTTGGTCCATTGAAGGAGGTATTCTTGTGGAGTGCCTTCGGCATGTCCCAAGCCGTTGCTATCTCCGTCGCAGTAGAAGAGCTTTTTGGCTTTAGCGGACGCTACCGCACATTCAGAAATACAGCCGAAGGGATGAAGGTAGAAGGGTGGCAATATTTTCAGCTTGCTGGACAATATAGTGTCTACCGCTCTCACTCTGCTGCCTATGTCGAGTTTGCTAGTCGCGTAGAAGCGATGATTAAGCTAGACATTGAAGGATACATGGCTCAAGTCCAGCAAGCCGATGCAGCGACACAGCAAGCAAGGGATGAAGCTAGAGCGGCGGCAGTTGGAACAACTGCTGTTACCATAGAACAGCTTAATCAGATTCTGGAACAGAAAGCGAGAGAACGGGTATCGACACCACCGCAACAACCGAACGAATCGGAACTAAGGCAGCCAGAAACGGCATTAGTCGGTGCAGAGGGTTCATCACATACAGAGAGCAACGGGAATGGCAATAGTCAGCCGAAAGGTGACTTAAGCGTGTGGGATAACGTTATTGAGATTGAGGTACCAGATGCCAAGCCAATACTCACACCAGTGCAACAGCCTAGTAACGACAACCAGAAGGGGCGAAAAATCAATACGGCTGGAATTAAAATCCTAAAAGAGTGTGAGGGACTGAGGCTCAATGCCTACCAGTGTCCGGCGGGAGTGTGGACAATTGGCTACGGTTGCACTCATCAAGTCTTGCCTGGAATGACTATCACCGAAGCTGAGGCGGAGGCTTTCCTGAGGAAGGAACTCGCTAAGTTTGAAGAGATAGTGGAGCGTATACTCGGTCACATTCCTCTGAATGACAATCAGTTCAGCGCTCTGGTCAGCTTAACTTTCAATTGCGGTCCGGCAACAATTGAACAAGGAAGCACAATCCGACGCAAGCTGGAAGCTAGGGATTATCAGGGCGCTGCTGATGGATTCCTTTTGTGGAATAAGGCAGGAAGACGAGTGCTGCCAGGATTGGTGAAGCGCCGAGAGATGGAAAGAAAGCTGTTTCTGAGTGAGGTTTAACAATGGATAACGAGTACCCGGAGCGCTCTGATCGCTATACAGAATCCTTCCCAGATTCTTACACAGAGCGAGAATCCTTTCCAGAGTCTTACAGAGATCGGAGTCCTCGCGTTGAGGTTGACATGCTAGTTGAACGGCTTGATCGGCTAATCATTGCGATCGAGAAGCAACAGGAAAGCCACAATCGCTTAATGAGTATGCTAGAACGTCAGATGACGGTGATTGAGAGGCTACTACTGCGGTAGTCTCAGGGGAAGGTTAGTATCCTGTAATGCAATCGACTGATATTCTAATTCTCTCGAACGGGCCAGGAGAAGTGACAACCTGGGTGCGTCCTGTTGTTAAAGCCTTGCGGCAACAGCTAGGGGATAACCGTGCTGTAGTACGTATCTCAGTTGTCCTATCACCTTGTCCAAATGCAACAGGGAAAGAAGCTGCGATCGCAAAATCTTACCCTGAAGTAGACCGAGTTCAGGGGGCAGAACATTTCTTTCGGTTCTTATTGTGGGGAAAGACTGCGGAAAATTGGGATTGGCACGAAAAGGGTGTAGTTGTCTTCTTAGGCGGCGACCAATTTTTTCCCGTAGTTATTGGCAAGCGGTTGGGCTATCGCACTGTTGTTTATGCTGAGTGGGATGCCCGTTGGCATGGTTGGATTGACCGCTTCGGCGTTATGCAACCCAAGATTATTGCCCAAGCCCCGAAAAAGTATGCTGATAAATTGACTGTCGTTGGAGATTTGATGGTAGATGTGGGAATTGGGAATGGGAAAGTGGGAATCAGGAATTGGGAAGATTTAGGCTCAACTCTTGCTTCCTCTGTTACTAATTCTCAATCTTCAATTGAACTAATTGGTTTGCTGCCAGGGTCGAAACCTGCAAAACTCACTCAGGGTGTACCGTTGACTTTAACGCTTGCTCAATACATCTATTCGTGCAGACCCCAAACTCGTTTTGTAATTCCTGTTGCTCCAACGTTGGATTTATCGACTCTGGCTCGTTTTGCCGACCCTCAGCAAAATCCTCTGATTCGACAGTTGGGATGGGGTGAGGCTGAACTCGTTATCCCCTCTGGTGACACTAGTAACCGACCATTTCTAAAAACTCCCACTGGCTTGTGTGTAGAACTCCGGCAGGAATATCCTGCCCACGACTTGTTATCGCAATGTCGCCTCTGTCTAACTACAGTAGGCGCTAATACGGCGGAGTTGGGTTCTCTGGGGGTACCGATGATTGTCTTGCTGCCTATGCAACAACTAGATGCCATGCGTTCTTGGGATGGATTACCAGGAATTTTGGCTCGGATGCCAGGAGTTGGCTCTGGCTTTGCAAAGATAATTAACTCTATAGTTATACGGCAGGGGCGTCTATTTGCCTGGCCAAATAAATGGGCACAGGCAGAGATTGTACCGGAACTGGTGGGTAAACTTGAGCCGCACTCAGTTGCACAGCTTGCCCTTGACTACTTAGAGAATCCCCAGAAGCTTGAGGAAATGCGATCGCAACTTCGCGCTGTTCGAGGTCAACCAGGAGCAGCACATAAACTCGCTCAGCTTGTACTGGAAGAACTTAACTTAGTTTAGTCGTTGAACTGCTAAGGTGAAGTTGCCAAGAGCATCTCGCGTCACCTATTTAACTAATCCGTTTTAGGGGAAAGAGAAAGGTAAAAAGAAAAATCTTTTTCCCATGAGTGCATATTACAAATTAAATAGGTGACAGCTTATACTCAAGGCAATTGCTATTAGTCGTCGCCGTCATAGCCACTGTCATCGTCATCGCTGCTAGAGAATCCTGTTAAGTATTGGCTGACATCAAGGTTTTGCTCCCAAAATTCGGTATTCGGCTGACCAACTCTTTGAATGTCGATTTCGAGTTCTGACTCTTCACGCTCAAACTCAAAGAGATAGTTGTTATAAATAATCCTGGTACCAGGAACTTGAGAATTAAGATTGAATGTCTGTTCGTATTCTTGCCCATCAGGAGATTCGACTTCACATTCTACATCGCCCCCTGGGGCAACCTCCACCTCAATCTTCGTACCATTTAGAACGACATGTTCTCCTAATGGAATGTTGAGAATAAACTCTCGCTCGATAGCCCTCTGACAACCACTAATCAACAGTGTACTTCCAAGCAAGACACCGGATACTAATTGAGACGTTTTCATTGTAAAAAATCATTCGTTACGCTTACTACTTACTCAGCGTCTCAATTGAACTTTATGAAAAATCCTGCTCTATTTTTCATGAAGGGTTAATAACCAAATTTTGATTTGGTAAGCTCTTTTCAAGGAAAAAGCGATCACATAATTTCATTCAAAGCCTAGCAAGTCCCAACCTTAGAATGAGCGGATAGGAATAAAACCTGCTTTTTGAATTAACTGTTGTCCTTCATCCGTTAACAATAACTCAGCATAAGCTTCACCTGATTGCTCATCCACTTGACCATTCTGTTTAATAATTACAAAAAGCCGACGGGTTATCGGGTATTCGCCGTTTAGTAAGGCTTCAAGATTGAGTTCATTGTTTTGACCAGGACACTTTTCACCAGGTTCAAGCAAACCTTGATACGGAGCAATGAAGGCACTTCCAGTATGGCGACTGATTGGTAAAGTTTTAACACTACACTGGTTAATTACTTCAGGAGCAGAAGCATAATAAATGCCTCCTTGATTGGAGAGTTGACCTACCTGCTTTAAAGCTTGAGTAGTGGTTGGAATCATAACAACATCGGCACCAAAATTACTGGCTCCCAAAATGTTCTCTTTAAAAAACTCAGTAGTCCCACTGTCAAACGGGCGAGAGTACGGGGTGATTTTAAGATTGGGACCACCAATTTGACTCCAGTTGGTGATTCGACCTGTGTAAATACCTTTAATTTGTTCTAGGGTTAAACCTTCCAGCTTCAGATTGGGGTGAACCGCGATCGCAAGTCCATCAATTGCTACAGGAACCTGCTTCAGCTTAACCCCACGAGAGGCAGCGATTTCGTACTCACTATTGAGGATGGGTCGTGAAGATTGAGAAAACGACAGTTGACCGTCTAACAACATCTTGATTCCTGTTCCCGAACCCGGTGGCAGGGTGGGATGGTGAGCATAGGACAGGTTAAATTTAGGCAATTCTTGCTTAATCTTCTTGTCTACTAAACCTCGAATTGGTGCCCAAGTTGTACTGCCACCATACAGCCATGTCCCGGAAGGAGGAGTCACGGAACTGAGGCGAGACTCATCAGGCTGTTCTGCTGATTGCGATCGCAAGGGTAGGTTGATCAGGTTGATCACAGGTAACGAGGCAGCACCCCCAACAACAACACCCAGCAAGCCAGCAAGTAACAGTACCTTGATGTTTCTTGCTGGCTTAGGAAGTGGCTTAGGAGATAGGTCGGGAGCCAGATTAGGCTCCAAAATTGTTGCTGAGCTAAGGGAACTCCCCGAAAGTCCCTGCCAAGTCAGTGGCTCAACATTCGGTCCAATGCAAATCGTTGGCAACCAAATTGCCCCTGGATAATCGGATTTGAAAGGTTCCAGACGTTTGCGGGCTTTTTGGACGGAGGTAAAAAGTGAGTTGTTACGGGTAAACTCCTTGAAAAAGTGCTTCAAAAACTCCACGGCTACGGGATCGGGCACGGGTTCCCGCATCACAATGCTCTGAGGGAGATGTAACTCAGACAGTTGGTTGGCTAACCCCAAACCATCGCAGGAATTAAAAATCGCCAACTGCAACCCTCTACTAATCGCTTCTCTCAAAGCATCCTTAAATTGCTCAATACTTAAGCTATCTTTCTCGTTGACCTCAATCCAACCAATTTGCCCATCCTCTTGACTCCCACTGTGACCTGTAAAGACGAAGATGTGGTAGCCTTGCTCGTCCCAAAGTGCTTCACATAAATCTTTCAGGTTAGGGTGCATCAAACAGACTACTTCAGCGCCAAGCTCTTCTAACCGCTGAATTACCTCTAAATCATCCTTCGTATTTATGCCATCGCTTCTACCGACAGCGACTAAAACTCTGACTTTTGAACTGCTGGGAAGAGAGCTAATTCGCTTTTTCTCTGAGCCTCTAGATGCAATTAGGGCAACTTCGGCGTGCGGGTAGTGTTCTTCAAATAAACTCCACTCTTGCCAGGGGAGGCGACGCAAGTTGATATCTTTGGCATCGAGAATCACTCGAATCTCATCACCTGCCTGATTTAATTGGTCTGCGATCGCAATTAAACCATCTCGAATTGGTTGCCAGCGGCTATCCCCAGAGTTGAGCCATTGATTCAGATGGGCTTTCACTGCATTGGTATGTTCAGAATTAGAATAAATCGTCACTCCTTTCGGTGTGAGACGTACCCCTGGTGCAGGAGCAATGCAGGAACGCACAGCATCAATCTGACGATAGGCTGATTGCCATTTGTTGAAAGATAATTCCAGTTCTTTGGGTAGCGGAGCTAAAACGCCTTCAGTTTCATGTTCCCGATTTGTCGAAGTCAGAATGACTAGGAATCCCTCTTCGGACGTTCGCCTGAGTTTAAGTTTGACTATCGCCATTGCTGTCTCCTGTTGTTTGATGTACTTAGACAACAAACTCTTCAGTAACGCTTATCTCCCCTAACACCACTCTCACTCTAAACGTTTCCTCATGTTGGCAACTAAACTCTAACTGCATCCAGTTATCACTGCTTCTTGCTTGAGCTTCCATACAAGCCGTTCCCACTTCATCGAGTACTATCAGTTGCAAATTCGGTGGGAGATGAATCGAATCGCCATCTGGGTAAACCCGTAAGTGAATATCAACCGATTCTGTAGCGGTGGGGGTTAACTGTACAACCAGTACTACCGCCTGAGGAGCTAGATGCTCTCCCAAGTTAATGACCTTTGCCCGATTGACCGAAGTTGCCTCGGCATCAAGCCCTAAACGGGTAATGCTTCTCAAGTTACTAGTCAGTACCAAGCCTGATGGTTGCCAATCTTCGTTGAAAATCCCCTCAAGCCATTGGCGTAGACTTACCAGTGATTCTGGGTTAACGGCTGGTTCCTGAAGCTCAATTGGTGATTGATAAATATTGTCTATCAGTACATCAAGAGATTGTAGCTCTGCTAAGTGGAGTTTTTCTGGCGGCTCAGGCGTGGCAATTGCCGGAGCAAATCCCAGTAGCTGTACAGAATCCAATTGCTGATTAAACTGGACAGCCACGTAACCAATCCTATCTTGTGTCACCTCAGGAGGTAAGACAAAAGCGATTTCACCTGGTAACACCGGACGACATTCGAGCTTACCAATGTTTGGCAAAACCAAGTCAGCCACATCAAAAATTGCTCTCAAACCCGGTTGCCAACTGTCGCTTTGAGTAAGAGCTGTGTCAACACTCAGCCACTTCAGGTAGCTGTAAACAGCATAAACAGCTAGGGTGTTGAGATAAACTTGTTTTCCCTTCTGAGGTGTTGCTTGTTCAGCAGCAAACTGAACAGCCCAATGATGGGCATCTGTACCGAGAGGGACACTTAAACAAGAGGGTTGTGTGCTGGTCATGGCTGATATCCGAGATTTCGTCCAATGTCTTGCAGAAGCGGGAGGCAATTTTTCTTCCAGTGCGAGTAAAGGGTTTGGTTGCTAACGTTGAATTCTTTAGCAACATCAGCAATTCTCTGAGGCGGGACTTGCAAAAGTAAGCGCTTTGCTAAAAGCTGGCAATTGCATTCTGGATTTTTTCGAGGATGACAACCTGTTAGTTTCCTCGTTGTGTCTTTCTCAATGTATTGCCTCACCTGTTGACCTAGGCGATGGTGTTCAGCCTCCTGGATTTGGGCAATCTGAATCTCCAGTAAATCTAAGGTAGGAGCTGTGAACTGAGGGTCTGATAGTTGCTCAAGCAGGGTTATTTGGTCACCCTCATTACTACTAATGGGTCGGTCTAGGCTAATTGAATACTGATTTTCTTTTGTATACAAATCTCGAATTCGCCACTTAAGGTAGCCGTTAATCCAGATTACTAGACTCTGTTGAACTGAGGGTGGACGCGGCTCAAACTCACCAATCTTGCGACTAGCCCATTCCCACGTTTGGTTCAAAGCCTGTGGATAGTCTTGATGGGAAGACCTATAGATACCAGGGAGTTGCTGAATAACCACCAGCAGTCGATTTAGAGCTTTCTGTCGCTCTGGACTGGGGTCTGAGTACCGACACACCTCGTCAATTAGGTTTCGGAGTTGTTCATCCACAGCAGTTCTTCTCCCAAGCAGTGGTGTATCTTCCTTGCCTGATTGAAAGATACAAACGTTCTGATAGCTTGAGTCTAACTGACTGTGAGCCAACAAATTCACCGTTTGGTAGCTTGGACTACAGAGCATCTACTTTGAACCTTTCTGACTTTTCACGGTAAGTTCTGAAACAAGGCATTCTGAACTCCTCTTTCAACCCTTTTCTTCTCCACAAGCCATTCAAAGATGCCGTGAAAAGTCGGTCGCTTACCTACTGTCTTATCACCCTCACTTAGCTTTTTTATGAATCTCGATTAAGTGACAAGGGAATTTAATTTAATTGAATGTCAAGGGGCGTGGAAGAGCAATACCATAGCCCTGTGCATAATCCACCCGAATTGCTGTGATTTTTTCGAGGATGGCTTCATTTTCGACAAACTCAGCAATGGTTTGAAGACCCATCACATGTCCAATATGATTGATCGCTTCTACCATTGCCAAATCTGTTGGCTCATCTAGAATCTGCTTGACGAATCCCCCATCAATTTTTAGATAATCCACAGGCAGGTTTTTCAGATAAGCAAAGGAGGACATACCACTGCCAAAATCATCCAAGGCGAAGCGGCAGCCGACTTGTTTGAGCGATCGCATAAATTGAGAGGCTTGACGCAGATTTGCGATCGCTACGGTTTCGGTAATTTCAAAGCAAATCACCTGAGGCGGCACTTGGTGTAAACTCAACTGTTCGCGCACGAACTCGATGAACTGCTCGTCGCTGATACTAGCACCCGATAGGTTAATGGCATACAAACAATCATAGATATTCCCCAGCAATTCACAAGGATTGCGGTTTTGTTGATAATGCTCTCCCAAGCTAGCAAATAACGTCTGAATTACCCAGCGATCAATGCAGTGCATGAGATTGTAGCGTTCCGCAGCGGGAATAAACGCCATAGGTGACACCAAATTCCCCTGTTCATCAACAAGACGTAGGAGGATTTCGTAATGGGTTGCTAAGGACGAGGGTTCATGGCTGGGGACAATCGACTGGTAATAAAGGCGGAAACGATTCTCCTCAAGTGCTTGATTTAGCCGCGTTACCCATTGCATTTGGCTTTGTTGAATCGCCAACTCCCGATCATCGGCTTGATAAATATGCACACGATTACGCCCTTTGTTTTTGGCAGCATAGCAAGCGGCATCAGCTGCACTGAGTAGGCTAGTCACACTTTGAGTGTTCGCATCGATGGCAACCACCCCAATACTGACACCAATAGTGAAGGTTTTGTCCTGCCACACGTAACGAAACTCCTGAAGCCGCTCAAGCAGCTTGGACGCTACACGCACGGCTGCATCTAGAGGGCAATGGTTGAGCAGCAGACCAAATTCATCTCCACCTAGACGTGCTAACGTGTCGGAGGCACGCACCTGAGTCTGAAACAGCGCTGTAACTTGGCGCAAGAGTTCATCACCAGCGATATGACCACAAGTATCGTTGACAATTTTGAACTGATCAAGATCCAGATAACATAAGGCATGTTGTTGGTCTGAAGTCTTTGCACTAATCACGGACTGTTCTAAACAGTTTTCAAATTCGCGTCGGTTGACCAGTCCGGTTAGTGCATCGTGACTCGCGTGCCAGGATAGCTGTCGTTCCGTGCTACGCTCTTGGGTTACATCCCTCAGCACTAGTACCGCACCGATAATTTGACCATCGCTAGCCCGGAGGGGGGCGGCGGAATCATCAACCGCCAATTCATGACCTTCACGGCTAATCAGGAGTGTTGGCTTGTCCAGGCAAACGGGTTTGCCTTCACGCATAGCGGTTTCTACTGGACTTTCTATTAACTCATGAGTCGTTTCGTTGACCATCCTGACTATCTCAGACATTGGCTTTCCTGATGCCTCCTGCTGACTCCAGCCCGTGAGGGCAGAAGCGACTGGATTGAGATATTCGAGTAAGCCGAGATGATTGGTCGTAATGACAGCATCCCCAATCGACTGTAATGTTACTTGAGCCTGTTCTTTTTCTTGGAACAGCGCGGCTTCAGCAATCTTGCGCTGGGTGATTTCAGCTTGTAGCGATTCATTAGCGAGCGCAAGTTGTGCTGTTCGTTCCTGAACTTTGATTTCCAGAGAGTCATGGGCACGACGCAGTTCCTCCTCGACCTTCTGGCGTTGTATAACTTCACCTTCCAGTTTTTTGTTAGCCGCTTCCAGGAGAGTCGCTTGGTCTTTGAGCAACTGTGTCTTCTTGAACAGCTCAACAAATACTGCAACCTTGGATTTCAGGATTTCCGGAGCAAAGGGTTTTAAGATGTAGTCCACCGCCCCAATGGAATAGCCTCTCTCCACATGGATGTCGTCTCGATTAAGTGCCGTGATAAAAATAATCGGGGTCTGTTGCGATCGCACTCTTTGTCGAATCAACATCGCCGTCTCGAATCCATCCATTTCCGGCATCTGGACATCGAGCAAAATTACAGCAAAATCCTGATTGAGCAGACATCTTAAGGCTTCTTTTCCAGAATTTGCTTTCACCAGATTCACCTCGGAACTATCCAGAAGCGCCGACAAAGCAAGTAAATTTTTCGGCTGGTCGTCTACTAAGAGGATATTAACGTTCTGTTCAGGCAACATCAACAACACGTCCAATAGCTGTTCACTGGGACAACCGCCGTTACTACTGGACGGTACGAGCTGCTGGTGTGCGACCTGCGCGGCGGTAGCTTTCATCGAACGTTCCACATGAAAGGCTCTAGTTGCCACGTTAGAGCAGCGACGATATTTTCGCATTCCCCTTGGGGTTTACTCCCACTGGTATAGCTCAGGCGACTGGCTGGTCAAAAAATCAGGGATTGAACAGAACTTATCACTGAAAAGTATTGTGTGTTTTCAAATACCCATAGGAGTAGTTATCAGTATTAAACCGAAAGATTTCAATCCCTGAAAGGGATTGAAGGTAATTGAGAGAGAATGCTGATTACACTGTATGTGGCAAATCAAGCTGAGAGAAGGAAAGGAAAAACTGATGAAAGTAGCAGTCTTCAGCACGAAAGCCTATGATCGTAGATTTTTAGAGGCAGCGAATACTGACCACGGACACGAGTTAGTATTTTTTGAACCGCATTTGACTTCTGATACCGCTATCTTAGCCTCAGATTCCCCAGCCGTATGCGCGTTTGTCAATGATCAATTGGATGAGAATACCTTGCAAGCTCTTGCCAATCAGGGAACTCGTTTGATTGCCTTACGCTCCGCTGGTTATAACAATGTTGATTTAACAGCCGCTTCTAAATTGGGATTGACAATTGTACGTGTTCCTGCGTATTCACCCTATGCGGTTGCTGAACATACAGTTGGGCTAATTTTGACTCTCAACCGCAAAATTCATCGGGCTTACAACCGTGTGCGAGAAGGTAATTTTTCCCTAGACGGTCTTTTGGGATTTGACTTGCATGGTCGCACCGTTGGCATTGTTGGTACAGGTAAAATTGGCGTTCTTGTAGCACAGATTCTCAAAGGATTTGGCTGTCAACTACTCGCCTATGACGTGCATCAGAATCCGGAGTGCGAGGCACTGGGGGCAAAATACGTGAAGCTTCCTGAACTTTTCCAAGCCTCAGATATTGTTACTCTACACTGTCCACTGACTAAAGATACTTATCACCTGATAGACGACCAAGCTTTAGCTCAGATGAAGCAGGGTGTAATGCTGATAAATACAAGTAGGGGGGCACTAATTGATACCAATGCCGTGACAGAGGCACTCAAATCTAGAAAAATTGGCTACCTCGGTTTAGACGTTTACGAGAAAGAATCTGATTTGTTCTTTGAGGATTTGTCCGAGGACGTGATTCAGGACGATGTTTTTCAACGCCTACTAACCTTTCCTAACGTTCTTATCACAGGTCATCAAGCTTTCTTTACAGAAAACGCTCTCAAGAATATTGCTGAGACAACGCTGTCTAATATTACAGACATTGAACAAGGAAATCCTTGCCCAAACATAGTCACCCCTGAGCAGAAGATTGCTGCTTGAATCTCGCTTGCCCAATCACCAGCTAGGAACTTGTAACGGTAACAGCTAGTCATTCAAGGGAAGGCAGGAGGCAGAGGGCTTTTATATTCCGTTCAGACGGGGACTCTTGACCCTTGGCTACAATCCGTCGCCAGATGGATCGTGCTATCGGCACGGGGATAAATCCATAAAAGCCTTGTGCCCTCTGCTTTCTGCCTTTCTCGGTTCACCACGGGAGGCGCAGATTCTCTAAGACTCACCCAGTCTGGTGAAGGCGCTGTGGGTGAGATAGGAGAGGATAGAAAACAGTGCGCGATCGCTTCTCTTTGATAAAACGACGCACTGTTGGCATTGGGTGCCTAAACCGTCACTAATCTCCCAACCTTCTTTAACAATCTGGGCTAAGCCTTAGCCCTCGTTGCGTTGAGCTAGTTCTAATGATTCCAAAAAAAATTAATCTTCCTCCTATCGTTTACCTCCTCATACTTGCCCTTGTTGGTGGTGGTGGCTACTGGTTATTCCTGAAAAAATCTGCTCCCTCTTTTGTCTTTGCACAAACGACACCCACACCAAAGCCGTCACCCCAGATTATCGTGCAACCCCAGCCAGTACGGGCATTACCAGGACAGTTAGATACGGTACCAATGTTTAACAGCAATAGCCCAGAATGGGTGAAGACTGAAGGCATTTTACTATCTACCTTTCCCCCAACGGGAAAAGCTGTTCCGGCGGCTCACCTCAACTTTCCCTTTCAGGGACGGTTCGACCTGTTTGTTCACCACCAAACCCACACTCCCAAGGATTTGCAGACGTTCTATCTAGGCGTAATTTTGCATAATCCAGGGTCACAACCTGTTACGGTAGATGTTTTGCAAGCAGCGACGTATCTAACGCAGGAAGCGCCGTATATTACATTGCCACCCTATGTCGAGAATCCCCAGAATACTGCCTATGCAGGTCCAGGCGATCGCGCCGTGCATGACGTACTCCAAGGAAAACGACAAGCTGATTTTCCCGCAAAATTAGTAATTCCACCGGGACAAAGCCGGATGTTGCTAAATCATCCTACACCAGTCCGGAATTTAGAAAAGCCAATCAACGGACGATCAGTGTTGATGCGGTTGAGCAGTAGTAGTAAGGTTTATGCCGCTAGCTTGACCATGTTTGCTAAGAAGAATTCTGATGGTAGTGATAGAGCGCCTAATTTAGAAGAATGGCAAGCCTTACTGGATAAAGGCGCTTTAGCTGGGCCACGCGATAAAAGCCCGACTCCTCCTGAAGCTACCAGTGGTCAACTGATTTATGGTCGTGTTGCTGGTGTGCAGCAAGGCTCTAAGTGGCAAGCGCAATTAGTAGACCGTTCTAATGCAAGGGATTTTACGATTCCTCAACCCGGTCAAGCAATTTCCTACGCACTCAATACCCTGCGTGCTGGTCGGTTGGGTACAGATCAAGTCCAGACGACACGGATGCTGGTGCGGTATCCAGATACGGCTTACGAAGCACATGGGAATTATGGTGTTGAATACAACCTCTCCTTGCCTCTCTACAACCCCACCAACAAACTCCAAACAGTTGCTCTCACAATTGAAACGCCGTTGAAGGAAGACAGACTCAGTAAAGGAGGGCTACTTTTCCAAAAACCCCCTCGCGATTTCCCGTTCTTCCGGGGTACCGTGCGGCTACGTTATGCCAATGACCAAGGACAACAAAAGACACGCTATGTCCATTTGTGGCATCGAACAGGTCAAGTATTAGAGCCAATGGAAAAATTGGTGATGCCACCAGGGAGTCGTAAGGCGGTGCAGGTAGATTTTATTTATCCTCCTGATTCGACTCCACCGCATGTGCTAACTGTTAAAACCCAAACACCGTAAATTTCAGTAAAGCTGATAGCTGACGGCTTTGGAGCTGGGTTCACGAGGTTTCATAAAATTCAGCCACATTACCTTCCCAAATTAGGGGGGTAGATGGGTTTAAGTCAGTTGAATTCACGGATAAGTTACCCATATGAAAAACAACGCGATCGCGTAATCCAATTTTCGCTTGATCGAGGGCTTCTTTAGCCTCATCAATTAACCTGTCAATTGATGATTCTGAGCTAGGAATTGCACTGGCTACCCCTAAGCTGATGGTTACTAAGTGACTAACTTGAGAACCAGAATTAGCGATCGCTAATGCCTTCACCTGAGAACGCATCGCTTCTGCCACCTGAACACCGCCTCTAGCTGGAGTATTTGGCAAAAGCACAGCAAATTCTTCACCGCTATAGCGAGCAACCAAATCCGCCGGACGTCTGACAACTTGGCGAATAGTACGAGCAATCTGCTTTAGGCACTCATCCCCAGCTTGAGTTCCATAGGTATTGTTGTAGGCTTTGAAAAAATCAATATCACTCAAAATTAGAGAGAGTGGTTTCCGTTCCCGTGCCGCTCGCTTCCATTCTCGATGAAGGTATTCATCAAAACAGCGACGGTTGGCAATCCCCGTCAACGTATCAACAGAGGTAAGACTCTCCAATTTCTGCTCTGCTCTTTTGAGTTGTTCCTTGAGCAGATTCTCCCGTTCCACCTGCTGTCGCAGTTCCTGCATTGCCCAGTTTGCTTGAATTAGGCGAGGGACTCTTTGGCGTAATACTGCCCAATGAATCGGTCGAGTAACATAATCAGCAGCGCCAACCTCAAAGGCTAGTTCAACGGAAGCTTGATCACCAAGATCAATAATCATTAAAATCGGAGGACAATGATCACCCAAAAGGGCTTGTAGCTTGGCACAGCAAGAAAAGCCATCTATATCGGGCATGGTGGTATCGAGTAGGACTAACTCTGGCTGTAGCTGTTGACAAGCGTTTAAACCTTGCTCCCCAGTTAAGGCTTCAGCAATCCGATATCCTTCTTTGTCAATTGCCTCACGCAGATCTACTCGCAGAGTCTTCGGATTACCGACAACGAGAATGAGGGGTAGGTTTTTCTGAAGGTCAGAATCAATCATCGTTGTCTCCGTGGATATTCTAAGTCCAGCGCTGCTTTTACGCGCTCATACTCAGCGTTGAGTTGGCTGATCAGTCGGGAGGCATCAAGAGTGCGATCGCCATACCCCATCACTTCTAGGGCTTGACATAGTTGAGCAAGGGGAACTGCTCCGAGAGAGACACTGATTGCTTTGAGGGAATGGGCGGACTTGTGTAGGGTACTTGCATCGCCTTGGGCAACTGCCTCACGCATCACTTGCAGTTGTTGCAGTGCTTCTTCCAGGTAACAATCTACTAACTGCGTCATGAAGGCAGTATCTCCGCCTACAGTAGCCTTCAAGGCTTGAAGCTTTTGGGTATTGAGCGCAGGTGGATGGATGAGGTGGTTATTCGTCTGTTGGGTAGCCTCTTCAGGCATAACCGTCACAGACATCGAAGCTACCTCTTGGATGGAAGCTTGATTTTTGAATTGCTCATAGGTGTTTAGAGCTTTGACAAGTGCCTCGATTTGGATTGGCTTGCTGATGTAGTCATTCATTCCAGCTCTCAAACAGGTTTCGCGATCGCCTCGCAGAGAATTGGCAGTCATCGCGATAATCCAAGGTCGGTCGAGAGGTGACCATTCCTGGCAGATTTGATGAGTTGCTTCCAACCCATCCATTTCCGGCATCTGCACGTCCATAAAGACGACATCGTAAGCTTGGCGACGCAGCGCTACTAGTGCTTCTTTTCCATCATTAGCCACATCAGCGTGATAGCCTAACCTCTTTAACAGATGCAGCGCAACTTTTTGATTTACAGCAACATCTTCTGCCAACAAAATCTTTAATGGCAGCCGTTGAGCGAGTTGTGGGTCAAAGGAGGAGGACAAGGGTTGAGTGGGGTGAGAAGAGGGCTTTTGGCAACTAAAGCTCTGAGTGAATACCTCATCAAGCAGAGATAACTTAACAGGCTTACTTACAGAAGCAGCAAAATCCCCCTTTGTTCCGGATTCTTCTTGTGTAAGTCTGCTGATAGCATTCAGCCTTACCAAGGGAAGTCTTTGACGTTGGGGTAAGGGATGGGTTAGTGCTGCTAAATCTAAGCTACCTATAGTATCAGCATGATGTAAGCAAAGCACTTTGTAATATTCTACGGCGGCTTGGCTACGGCGAATGTCTTGTTTTAGCTTTTGGTTGTTCATTACCACTTATAGGGTAAGTTCCTGTTCTCTCTAGAATCAGATGAATTGCCAATGCTAGCATTTGAGCAATTACTAGCTTCCCCTACGAATCAAGATAAGAGATTATCCATTAGAGATTTAAGGTTGAAGTTTCCCTTGCCCAAGCTTCAATAGCTATTTAAATAAAATTTAATAATTATTTATGCTCTACAACTGAAATAAGATACTACCTTTGTTCCAATTCCTTGACTCAAATGATTTTAAGTGTAGAAAACAAAAGTGAATATTTTGTGAATTTCCTACGATATTAAGTAGGAAGGCATAAATACAGAAATGGTATGAGTGGCAGTAATTTGCTCTTGAGTATCGCGATCGCATAGAGCAACAATTCTTGCTTGCTGCTTCGGCGCTAACTGATTGTAGACTTCCATAATCTCTACATAGGTGTAATCAATAATTAGAGCGTGCATCTCACCGACTGTCTGCACAGATAGCATTGCCGCTTTTAATTTTGCGATCGCTTCACTATCAGTCATCTCTTCCAAAATATTCTCTGTCTATCAATATCTACAAAACCCGTACTAAATTTAAAGGCATTACAAGAAATTAATCGGCTTATCAACTTGCTAATAGACCGACTGGGAGTTAGATTCAGCCAACTGTTCTGTAACCTGACAAATTAAAGGTATCGTAATTATAAACGTTGTTCCAGTTCCCACTTCACTTTCCACTGCAATTTGTCCATTGTGGATGTCTACACATTTTTTGACAATCGCGAGTCCTAGTCCTGTTCCAGAGATAGTACCAACATTACTACTACGATGGAAAGCCTCGAACAATTGATCTTGATCTTTTAGGGGAATACCAATCCCTTGATCTCGAATACGGAAGATTGTAACATCCTGTTTGCATTCGAGTTCAAGCTGAACATTTCCCCCATGGGGAGAGTATTTGATTGCATTTGACAGCAAATTAGTCAGGAATTGCCGCAGCAGCTTTTCATCAAGGCAAGCTTTGATGCTTGAAGTCTGGCACAGGAAGCTGATGTTGTGCTGAGTGCTGGCAGTAAGCTGTAATTCTTCTACCAGTTGATAGCAAAATTCCACTAATTCTAGAGGTACTGGATTGAAGTCCAATTTCCCCGCCTCAGCTTTGCTAATGATCAACACATCATTAACTAGCTGTGTCAGATGGTGAACTGAGTTCTCAATCCGTTTGAAATGACGCTGCCTTTTCTCTTGGTCCCATTTATGACTGTAGTTTTCAAGTAATTCTGTAGAAGAGAGGATAGTTGCAAGAGGAGTGCGATACTCATGGGAAACCACTGAGATAATATTAGATTTGAGATCACTGAGTTCTTTTTCTTTCATCAAAGCGTTACGGAGTTCTTCTTCCAAACGCTGACGCTCAGTAATTTCACTTTGTAGGCAGCGATTTTTGTCCCTCAATTCTTCAGTTTGCTCTTTGACTCGGTGTTCTAGTTCTTCATTCAGTCGTTGCAACTGCTCTTCACTCTGGCGCAGTTGCTTCAATGTGTTTGATCGCTCGATCGCATAACCAATGGCACGGACTAACAAGTTACTATCAATTTTCCCTTTAACTAAATAGTCTTGTGCGCCCTGCCGTACAGCGTCTAGTGCTGTAACTCGATCATTAAGACCTGTCAGCACCACAATTGGCAGATCGGGTGCCGTTTCATGGGTTTGTACAACGGTCGCCAATCCTTGTTTATCCGGTAGTGACAGATCTAATAAAATTACATCAAAGTGGTTTTCCCTCAAGGTTTGAAGCGCTTCTTTCAGCTTTTCAACATGCACGAGTGACCACTGAGTCTCGTCAGCTTCCTCAAGAAATTCGCTGAGTAAGTCAGCATCAGCCGGGTTATCTTCCACCAGAAGAATTTTGATAGTAGGACTGTCCATATCACTTACTCCGAGGGCAGTTTAACTACGGCTAACCAAAACATCTCAATCAGCTTCACGACAGAAATAAACTGCTCTAAGTCAATGGGTTTGGTAACGTAGCAGTTTGCATTCAGTTCGTAGGTTTTAAGAATATCTCGCTCAGCCGCTGAAGTAGTGAGAACAACAACCGGAATTAATTTAAGCTGGGGGTCAACTTTGATTTCTGCAAGAACCTGACGACCATCTTTTTTCGGCAGGTTGAGGTCAAGCAAAATTAGATCCGGACGTGGTGCATCGCTATATTTTCCTTGCCGACGAAGAAAGGCGAGAGCTTCTACACCATCTTCAACCCAGTGCAAGTTATTGAGTACCTTGCCATCACTAAGAGCTTCTACAGTTAGATCGGCATCGCTGGGAGAGTCTTCTACAAGAAGAATCTCAACGGCTCTAATTGGAGTGTTAAAATTCATGGGGATTTATTGCCTTGATCGCAGGATAGTAAAGTAAAAAGCTGTGCCTACTCCTGGGATTGACTCCACCCAGATACGCCCTCCATGACGCTCCACAATCTTTTTACAAACCGCTAGACCAATACCCGTGCCGGGATACTCGCTCTTGCTATGTAGGCGCTGGAAAATCGTGAAGATACGCTCGAAGTATTCTGACTCGATGCCGATGCCGTTGTCACGAACACAGAACACCCATTCGTGTTCCTGTTCGTTAGCCGAGACATGCACATGGGGTAACTCCTCGCGGCGAAACTTCATACCATTGGCGATCAGATTCTGGAGCAACTGAATGAGTTGAATTCCATCCCCCATCACACTCGGTAACGGATCGTGAGTGACTGAAGCCTGATTTTCAGCGATCGCAACCTTTAAATTATCCAAAACCTGACTCAGCACCAACTCACAGTCCGTCAGCACCAACGGTTTACCGTGCGTTCCTACACGAGAAAACGCAAGTAGGTCGTTGATCAACTGCTGCATCCGAGTCGCTCCCTCTGTGATATAGCCGAGGTACTTATCGGCTTTAGCATCGAGGTTACCCTGGTATTTGCGGGTGATGAGTTGTGCATAGCTATTGACTGCTCGCAGTGGTTCTTGCAAATCGTGGGAAGCCACGTAGGCAAACTGCTCTAATTCCCGATTGGAACGCAACAAATTGGTGTTGGCTTCTTCCAGTTCAGTGGTTCGTTCCTGTACTCTTGCTTCTAGCTCGTCATTAAGTTGTTTTAATGACGCTTCCGCTTGCTTGCGCTCAATAGTCTCTTGATGGATAGCGCTGGACACCAGATAAAGGGAAAATAGGGTCAGAACGATGCCCAGTAAGAATATTAGCTGTCCTTTACGGATTGTCGCCTCTCTAGTCGTTAACCAATTTTTTAATTGCTCACTTTCTTCCCCTTGCATTTGCTGGATCAGGTTTCTAATCTGATCCATGAGCTGTTGTCCGCGATTGCTGGAAACTACTGATTTAGCAGCCTCATACTGCTGGTTCTTCTTCAGCTCAATTGTCAGTTGGAGTTCAGCCAACTTTTGGGCAATTAGATCTTTAAGACTTGTCAGTTGTTGCTGTTGCTCAGGGTTAGCGACTATGACCGTTTTTAGTTGTTCAATTTGCGGATCGATTGACTGGATTGCGAGGTGATAAGGCTTTAAGTAAGACTCTTGCCCTGTAAGCAAGTAACCCCGTTGCCCTGTTTCAGCATCCTTGACAATTGATAGTACAGATTCCAGCTTCTGGAGAGTTAGCCGACTGTGAGCGACCCGTTCAGTTGTTTCTTTTTGCTTGATAAAGCTCCAGTATGAGAGAATGTTGAGCGTTACCAAGATCACCGAGGCAAGTCCTAGCAGTACCCTAGTCTTATTCTCAATCGGCAAGGTCTTTGTTTTATCGCTCAATGGTAGTGACTTGAGGCAAAAATTAAACTTCATGGGTTTCTTGCCTCTTCTGGGGGATAGAAAAATAAAAGGTTGTGCCTACTCCTAGCGTTGATTCCACCCAAATTTGCCCCCCGTGACGTTCTACGATTTTTTTACAAACTGCCAGACCAATTCCGGTGCCGGGATATTCAGTACGCGAATGTAGACGTTGAAAAAGCGTGAAGATGCGCTCAAAGAACTCGCTCTCCATGCCGATGCCATTATCGCGGACTTCAAAAACCCATTCCTTTTGCTTTTGCTCGGTCGAGATATGCACTCGTGGTGGCTTGTCTTGACAAAACTTAATGGCATTGCCGATGAGATTTTGGAACAACTGGATCAGTTGAATTTCATCCCCTATCACAGTTGGCAGGGGGTCATGAGTGACTACGGCTTGACTTTCGGCGATCGCAACTTTTAAATCAGCCAAAACCTGGCTCAGTATCACCTCAGTGTCTATTCCCTGTAAGGTTTTTCCATGCGTTCCTACCCGTGAAAACTCAAGCAAGTCATTGATCAACTGCTGCATCCGGGTCGCTCCTCCCATGATGTAGCCGAGGTACTTATCGGCTTTAGCATCAAGGTGTCCCTCGTATTTCTGGGCTAAGAGTTGCGCGTAGCTGTTCACTGACCGTAGTGGTTCTTGCAAGTCATGAGAAGCAACATAGGCAAACTGCTCTAAGTCTCGGTTTGAGTGTAATAATCTTTCATTAAGTTGTTCGAGTTTCTCTTTGGCTTTGCGGCGCTCCGTAATCACCTCAGTGCTGACAATGAGACCCCGAATCTCGCCTACACCGTCTGTCCAAGGACGAAGCTCCCACTTGACCCATTGCTGTTCACCGTTAGCCCGGACAAACAAATCCTCCTCACACTGCTCAACAGCACCTTGCAGACAGCGCTGGTGTATCTCCTGCCAACGATTGGGCATTTCTGGAAATACTTCGTAAGCACTTTTCTCAATGATGTCTTGGTTACATAAGTTATAGTCTTCCAGGTAGCGGCGACTCGCCAGATGGAACTTCATATCTTTGTCGAACATCGCGATCGCAGCAGGTGTATGTTCCAACAAAAACTGAAGCATTTCCGCATTTTTGCGTAACGATGCCTCTGCCTGTTTGCGTTCAGTAATGTCTGTATGGATGCCCACCCATTCCCGAATGCTGCCATCCGCCTCCATCACTGGCACTGCCCGAACACTCATATAGCGGTACTCCCCGTCGTAACGCCGAAGACGATGTTCTAATTGGCAAAGGGTATGATCGCAAACAGCAGTAGCCCAGACTTTTGCTGTGTTGAACTGGTCCTCTGGATGAACGGCATTGAGCCACCCCCAGCCTTGTAGTTCGTCAAAGGTTTGCCCTGTGAATGCACTCCATCTTGGCTGTTCAGTAACGAATTCCCCCCTAACATTAGTGTCCCAAATAATCTGGGTCGTCGCCTCAACAAGCGAACGGTAGCGCTCCTTGCTTTTGTAGAGTGCTTCCTGCACTTGCTTGTGTTCTGTAATGTCTACATTTGACCCAGCGATGCGGCAGGGCTTACCGTTACTATCACGTAGCGTCGCGCCACGGCATAACATCCAATGGTAAGTGCCATCTTTGTGCAAGACTCGCTGTTCAAGTTCAAATATCGGTGTCAAGCCATCAAGATGAGCGTTCAGAGCGGCTTTAGTCTGGTCAAGGTCATCAGGATGGACACGCTTAAACCATTCATCAGGGTCATTTGAGATCTCATCATTCTCAAAACCTAATGTATATTTCCAGCGAGAGGAATAATAAACGTGGTTAGTTTGCAGGTTCCAGTCCCATATTCCACCTTTGGAGCCTTCTGTTAACAGTTCATACCGAGCCTGAGTCTCCCAAAGAACTGCCTCCGTTTGTTTCTGTTGTGTGACATCGCGTGCTATGACATATAGGCGTTCTCGCCGCTGAGACGGTGCAATAGTCCACGCCAGCCAGCAATATGACTGATCTTTACAACGGTAGCGATTCTCGAAGTGAACGGCTGGGGTGCCAAGCTCTTGTCTTTCCAACTCAGCAAGGGTTGCCGTTTGGTCGTCAGGATGAACCAAACTAATGAACGGCGTTGCTAAGAGTTCCTCAGTTGTATAGCCCAGTATTTTTTCAAATGCTGGGTTGACACGCTTAAAGTAACCATCCCTTCCAGCAATACCAAGCAAATCTGGGGAGAGGTTGAATAAGCCCTCAAGCCCAAATTCGGCTGGCGGTTGCTCGTCAAGTTCTAATTGAGTTGTCTTGCGGCTAACTTGTTTGTGTTGCTCAGGATTGACTATCAAAATCCTTCACCAATGACGCTGTAGCATCCCGCTCTCAAGAGCGAGAAGTTGCTGTTTCATTGGTACCACTTATATAAAAGACATTGTGATGAGGAAACCACGGAATTATTAAAGGGATTGGGAAATTAGTATCCGTGAAATTACTGGGATATCGCAGTTAGCCTTGTCAAGGTGTTAGGTGGTAGGGTGAAAGGCAAGTTTTGGAGTTAGAATTTCCCAGAAGTCCCAATAGTTTCCAAGTCTTGACCGAGATTTTCCCCTAAAACTTATAGCAATCAGCAGTCAGCTTTCAGCGGTCAGCTTTGGGTCAAATTGCCTCTAGCTAAGGAATGTTCTTCTCCCGTTAATGTCCTAACATTCGTGGCTACTGCTCTACTACCTAAAAACCTTGACAAAAGTACTGGATTACACCCCATTGCCCATTCGTTAACCACTGAGGGTCTTCATGGTTTAGTGCCTCTACTTGCTCTAACTGAAGACCAACAACAATTTCAGACTTAAGAGTGCGTAGAGTAACAAATGGAGCTGGGAAATAGCACACAATGTCGTGAAAGGAAGTTGTAAACGCCCATTGGCGATCGCCTAAACAGCGACGATAATTAGCATCACCTTTGACAAAAATCAAGCAGGATTGGGCTAAATCGCGGTGCAACTCTTCAGGCATTTCCCAGAAGCTTAAAGGTGCTGTCCAAAAAGGATGTTCACAGCATTGCAAACGACCCTGAGCAATATGCTCTTGTAAGCGATGCGCTAGTGACTGAACCTTACTGTCACGATCAGCCGCTAGAACCTCTAAGGTATAGTGGACATCCTTAACCATCGCATCAGAGACAAAGAGTGGTTGAGCCTTCAAGTGCAGGTAAATTGTCCCTGCCGTCCCAGTATTTAGTAGGAAGTCTGCCAAACATAGGTCACAAAATAGTTCAAAACCAGCATTGTCAACAATAAAATCAAGGCGTACTCCATTAAAACTGGCAACTCGCTCAGCAAGTATTGCTGTATCGTCCACTAAGATATTTGCCTGTTCTCGATATGTCTCGATTTGGCTGCGTTCATGCTCTCCAGCATCAGTCGGAAAGAGGCTCAAGTCAATGCGGTTACCCCATAGGGCGAAATAAAGTAGAGTGATCAACTCTGTTTGGTTCCATTCAGCCTCCCTATCCAACTTAGTCTTGACAAACGTGTTGATTTGGGAACTCATATCTCGGATGGAGTGCATCACTTTCTCCAAACTGCTACGTTTTTGGGGTTCAAACGGATCGACACCCTGCCACTCTCCCGGAAGAAAGTACTGAGTAGCTTCTAAGATGCGACGGTAAAGATATACCTCGGCAAAGTACCACGGAATATCAATCCAACGCCTTCCCTCAAAGGGTTCTAAATACGTTGCCCAGGCAGCTAAATCTTGTCCTTGGTCGTCTTGAAGCGATCGCACAATTCCATAGGGTAACTCTTGAATTAGTCTTTCCAACTTCTGTGTAATAGTTGGAGGGAAGTTGTTTTCCTCTAGCACCCGTCGGACAATCGCTGGCAAACGCTGGGTAAGCGTCAAATGGGCGAAAGAACCCTCCTCCGACATCCAGAGTGGTGGCGGAATTGGTAATCGCGGCTGCCGAACTTGAGATGCGGTCAAATTTTCCTGTTCCACCACGAATTTCTAATTATGAGTATCGAGTGTAGATTTTACTTCGATTAAGATTAAATGATAATTCCAATACTCACAGGTGTGCCTTTGCCCCAATGCCTGGGAATCCTGAGAGTAGTGTCGCAGGTCAGCCTCTCAAGAGTATATGTTATGGAAAATGCAACTGATCAGGATTTGTGTGCTGTCCGTAGTAACTTCTGCAACTTAGCTGAGCTGTTTTGTAATGCAATCTGTACAGGTCAGATAACGTATAGAGAGTGGTATGACTTGATGACAGCGCCGTTTAACGAGTCATTTAGCATTGATGATGAAGATTTAATTACTCGCCTGATTTATGCTGTGCGACAAGGACGAGTAAAGATAATTGAGTAATCGGCTTGTTTCTATAGCGAGTAAATTTGAGTAATCAAATATTAATTTCGTAATTTTTGGTCTTTACTCTTCACCCTCTTCAAAATTTACTGCCTCGTAAATTTCACTCAATTTGATTTGAAATTTAATCGAAGTTAGTTCTAGAACCGCCTCTTCAGATTCATGGTCAGTTAATAACCATTTCCCTTCAGGGGTTTTGGTATGTTGCATGACATGATGTCGATACTGGTCAACTAAAATATATTCCTTAAACTCAGGTATCGACCGATAGTACAGAAACTTATCTCCTTGGTCGTAGTTTTTAGTTAATTTGGATAATACTTCAACAATCAACAAGGGATTCATTACGGTAGTTGTGCCTATTCCTGTATAGATTGGTTCGCCCTGCATTAGCATCACGTCGGGATAAGTGTACTGACGATAACGCGGTATCCACAACCGCACATCACCGAATAGATGTCGTAACCTTGCCCTCTCAGAGCAAACTTCAAGTTGGCATAAAAATTTCCAGCAATTTTATTGTGATTTGTTGTTCCGCCAGCCATTGGTACGATTTCTCCATCACGATATTCACTTTTATAGTCAGCCGCCTCTTCTAGTTCTAAATATTCTTCAGGACTGTAATGGCGTGGTTTTGTTTGTACTTGCATATTAATCTCTTGAATTGATTCAATAATCGTATCGCGATCGCATTTTCTCTACACAATGCCTTAGTGTTAGTAAGGAGTGTCGGCATTAGCCTAGCAGCGAGTTAGGGGAATGGCTTCACACTAAATCTACTAACTTTTTCTCTTATGCCAATAGTGCCTTAACTGCCACACTAAAACCTTGTAGAATAGTTTGAGTGCTAACCACATCATCGGGATTAAATACTAACCAGCGTTGTTGAGTGTTAATCAAGACTAACTGGCTTTCAGGGAACAACAGCCAGACTTCTTGACAACCGGATTGTAAATATTCTCTAGCTTTAGCAAACAATTCTTCAGCACTGTCTTCCGGGGATGCTACTTCTGCAATGAGTAGCAAACTCTGAGGCAGTACGGTAAAATCGCCGAATTGCGCGACGAGTTCTGGTGTGAGGTAGGAAACGTCGGGACGACGCGATCGCCCAATAGTACGACAAGCCGCTTCGTATAAACGTCTCCCCCCAGACTCCTGTCATCCTTATAATTTCCCCAATACCGAGCGAGTTTAGCTTGAACCCGACTATGCTTTGCCGTCATTCCTTGTTTCTCGATCAGTTATCTATCCACCCACTCCGTATTATCAGGTGGATGAAGCATATAGTCTTCCAGCGATCGCATTTCTGATGGATTGGAAACAATAGAAGTTACCATTGCCAGTTATTCTCCGTTGCAGCACTTACTCCCATTATCGGGATATCAGGAATTTTTCTGAAGGATAGGGAATCGTCCTTTATCCCATTGTTAACCTTCAACTGCCCCCAGGGTTTTCAACATAGCTACTTGAGCTTGAGTTAATCCTGTAACTCCTGTAATATTCATCCCTTCATAAGGGCGATCAACTTTCAAGGTTTTAAGACATTCACCTGTTTTGATATTCCAAATCTTAAGGGTTTCATCTTGGCTGCCACTCACCAAAGTTTGACCCTCGGAACTAAAAGCAACTGACCAAACCTTATCAGTATGCCCTTGTAGAGTTTTCAGACGTTGCCCTGTGCTGACTTCCCACAAACCAACAGTTGAGTCATCACCGCTACCCGCGAAGATTTGACCATCGGGACTGAAAGCGACAAAATATCCCCAACTGGCTTCACCTTGCAAAGTTTTGAGGCATTGCCCCGTACTAACATCCCACAACCGAACCGTGTGGTCACTACCACCACGACTAGCTAGGGTTTGACCATCCTGACTGAAAGTGATGGACTTGATCCAATTGCTATTACCTTGCAAAGTTTTGAGGCATTGCCCTGTACTAACATCCCACAAACGAACCGTGTGGTCACGACCACTACTAGCCAGCAGTTGACCATTAGGACTGAAGGCAACGCACCGCACCTCACTGGGATGACCTTGCAAAACATGGAGGCATTGCCCAGTCTGAACATCCCACAACCTTATCGTTTGGTCACCACTACCACTAGCCAAGGTTTGTCCATTGGGACTGAAGGTAACACACTGTACCCAACTACGATGACCTTGCAAAATATGGAGGCAATGACCCGAAGTGACCTCCCACAAACGCACGGTTGGATCACCACTGCTAGCTAAGGTTTGTCCATTGGGACTAAAGGCAACGCACTGTATGTTGCTGCTATGACCCTGTAAAACTTTTAAGCATTGCCCCGTGTTAACATCCCACAACCTCACCTTTTGATCGCCACTGCCACTAACTATGGTTTGATTATCTGGACTAAAAGCAACCGATCGCATTCTACTGGTATGCCCCTGAAAAATTCTCAGAGAATTCCCAGTGCTGACCTCCCACAGCTTCACAGTTGAGTCATCACTGGCACTAGCTAGGGTTTGACCATCGGGGCTAAAAGCAACTGACCGCACCTTATTAGCATGACCTCGTAAAATTTGGAGACACTGCCCAGTGCTAACCTCCCACAGCCTTGCTGTGTTGTCATCACTGCCGCTAGCAAGCAGTTGACCATCGGGACTGAAAGCAATTCTCGCTATATCGTGAGTATGCCCCTGAAGAGTTTTCAAACAATTACCTGTAGCAACCTCCCACAGTCTCACTGTTGAGTCATTACCACTACTAGCAAGCAGTTGACCATCAGGGCTGAATGCCACTGACCGCACATGATTGGTATGATGCCAAATTTGGAGACACTGCCCAGTACCGACCTCCCACAACCTTATCGTTTGGTCACCACTGCCACTAGCCAAAGTTTGACCTTTGGGACTAAAGGCAACTGACTTTACCCAACTGGTATGACCCTGCAAAATTCGTACACACTGCCCTGTGGTAACTTCCCACAACCGAACCGTGTGGTCATCACTGGCACTAGCCAAGGTTTGACCATCTGGACTGAAGGCAACCGACGATATCCAATAAGTATGACCCTGCAAAATTTTGACACACTGCCCTGTGTTAACATCCCATAGTTTTATAGTTGGGTCATCACTAGTGCCAGAACTGGCAAGCAGTTTACCATCGGGACTAAAAGCAATTGAAGATATCCAATCACTATGTCCTTGAAAAGTCATAAGTTGCTGACCATCTGCAACTTGCCAAAGGCGAATTTGACCAATGACATCACTTGTTGCTAAAAGTTTACCATCCGGGCTAAATTCCACGGCGGTAATTCTGTCGAAGGCTTGAGTGAAAATAGATTTAGCTAAGTCTGAGTGGGCGAAATTCACACGTTGCAAAGTTATACCTTGTAGGTAAGCTTGCCAAACTTTTAAGTTTGAAAAGTCATAGCAACTTAAATCTGTTTGGAGATGGCAAAGTATATTGAGAATATTGCCGCCTGCATATCCTGGTTGGCGAGGAGATTGCTTTTGTAATGTTGATAAAATTTGTTGTAAGGTAGCACTGTCGTGCGCCCCAACAGTAGTCCTCTCCGCAATGGGTTTTAGAATTAGGCGAACTTGAGCCTCTCTTACATAATCTTTCGCTGTCGCTTTAATCAAAGCGTACTTGTTAAATACCTCAATTTTCCCTGTTTTAATCTCATCACAAACCTGCTCAATCAATCGGTCAGTTAGATACTCCATCACTACAGGTTGCAGCGTAAAGAGGGAAGCACTTTTTTCAATTAAAGAACGCCTTACTAACGACTGCATTGCCTCAATCAACTTTGGTGGTGATTCCAGTGATACAATATCTTCCCGCAATTCTGAAACTGAAACGGGTTCTCGGTTAATCGCCAGCCAATACATTACCTCTCGCTCTAAGTCTGACAAGCGATTCAATTGCTGATCTAATAAATCACGAACTCGACCAAATATTACTGAGCCATTGGCTAAAAAATCATGAATATTGCTATCAAATACTTCTTTAATCGTTGTTGAAATAATCTTTAACGCTAACGGATTACCTTTGTAAAATTCGATTAACTTTCTTTGTTCATCATCTGAACCAGAAAGACCTTTTGCCTGAAAAATTTCTTCTCCATCTACCGCTTTTAAACCTGGTATCTGGTAAGAGCGAACAGCTTGGGTTTCTCCTTCCGAGGTGGCAATTTCTCCGGGTTTCTCTCGACTTGTTAGTATTAAGCAGCTTTGATGATTTGTTTCCCCAATGCGTTGGATTAGTTTGCCATACTGCTCACAACCCTCGCGATATTCTCCAGCATCATTATCTCCTTGCAAAATTGACTCAGCATTATCAAGTATTAAGAGACAACGTGATGAACGGAGATAATCAATTAGTCGTGAAATTCTTGCTCCAGTGTCTTCTGGTAAATTAGTTTCCTGCTGGTTAGACAGAAACTTGATAATATCTGCCAGGATATCTTGTATGAGTGGAGCATTCGTCAAGCTGCGCCAGATAACATAATCGAAATTGTCCTGAATTTTTTGTGCCAGTTTGATAGATAGGGACGTTTTGCCAATGCCTCCCATTCCTATTAATGCAACTAATCGGCAGCGCTCGCATATAATCCACTGCTCTAATGTATTGAGTTCTTCAGTACGCCCGTAGAAGACAGACACCTCAACTGCTTCTCCCCAATCTTGACGGCACTTTGCAGCTACTGAAGTCTGTAACTCAGGTGGCATGACTTGCAGATTGCCAGGAAAAGACGGTATTTCTGTATTTGGCTGAGTTGGAGGTGATGGTACTACTAGTTCAATCTTGGAGGCTTTCTCGCGTCGCTTTTCGGCATAATCCAGGACTTGCACAGAGCCTGCAATAATGCCGATTATGCCGCCAACAACGGTAAGAAATGCGATCGCGTCCATGTTCTAACTTCAGGGACTAGAGGATTAGACAGCATCCTAGCACTTCCTAAATCTGGCGACAGTACCCTTTCTCAAGACTTATTTTGTGAATCTGTAGGGGTTCTTCACCCCGTCAGTTGCCCCTCTCCTTGTCGCATTATTTTAAGTAATTCATATCACTGGAACGAATTCCTAACAATCTCAAAGCTAAAAAACTAAAAAGCTAATTCAATAAAAATCAGTTATTCCTCAAATCGTTCTACTCTGAGCAAAAAGCCTGGTAAAACCGATTCGCCAGAGAGTTCTGTTGGCAGTAGGCGAGTTTCTTTGGGTTGTCCCTGCCGATAAATTTCCACCTGCTGTTCCTGTGGGTTAAACATCCAGCCTAACCTGACACCGCTATTCAAATACTCCTGCATCTTTGCTTGCAGCATTGCCAGATCATCTGTGCGCGATCGCAGTTCCATCACAAAATCAGGCGCAATGGGGGGAAACTTTTGGCGTTGTTCTGGGGTTAGTACTATCCAGCGTGACAACTCTACCCAGGCAGCATCCGGAGAGCGATTGCCCCCACCCGGCAGCTTAAACAGTGTCGATGAACTAAATACTTTACCTAGCTTGGATTGGCGGTTCCAGATTGCTAAATCTGTTCCCAACTCTATTTCACTACTACCGCTTTCTCCACCAACGGGCGGCATAATAATCAATGCTCCCTGTGGATTGCGTTCCAAAGAAATCTCTGGATTGTTGATACAGATTTGATAGAACTGCTCATCAGTCAAATTAACCTGATGTAGATTAAACACCAGCGGCAAAGTCAGCGAAGTCATATAGCAATCCTATTACCATTAGGACTGAACGTAACGGCACCTAAACGCTCAAATGCCTCATTATAAATGCAGTAAACGAGGTCAGCTTGATACCCTTACTCTATAAAAGTCGTGGGCAAAGAGCGAAGGCATTCCTTCTGCCCTTTGCCTTTTTTGGTCAGTAGAGTTGATACGCTCTAATATCGCGCCTTGCAAGTAAGCTTGCCAAATTGCGTAGTGAGTAACCCTACAACACGCCTTTAGAACTGGGGATCATACTAGCGCGGCGAGGATCGATTTCCACTGCCATTCGGATTGCCCTTGCAAATGCTTTGAACGTTGCTTCAATAATGTGGTGCGAGTTGATTCCATCAAGTTGGCGGATGTGCAGCGTCATCTGGCTATGATTCACCACCGCGACAAAGAACTCTCGCACGAGTTGCGTGTCGTATGTACCAACACGCTGCGTCGGAATTTCTAAGCCATAGCTTAGGTGAGGACGCCCGGAGAAGTCGAGGGTTACCTGTACCAAAGCTTCATCCAGAGGTGCAAAGAAATGACCAAAGCGGACGATTCCTTTGCGATCGCCTAATGCTTTCCCTAAAGCCATCCCCAATGTGATCCCCACATCTTCATTGGTATG
This sequence comes from Microcoleus sp. FACHB-SPT15, assembly GCF_014849525.1. NCBI lineage: Bacteria > Bacillati > Cyanobacteriota > Cyanophyceae > Oscillatoriales > Microcoleaceae > Microcoleus > Microcoleus sp. FACHB-SPT15. The sequence continues at coordinate 245,498 of NZ_JACJNU010000059.1, forward strand.
GTGATCATCAATTTCCAAGTCTCCCTTCGCCTGCACGTCTAAATCAATTAGCCCATGAGATGAAATCTGATGCAGCATGTGGTCTAAAAATGGGATACCAGTGGCGGCAGTGCAACTACCCACACCATCTAAATTTAGAGACACTTGCACATCCGTTTCGCCCGTGGTGCGGCTGACTGTCGCCGTCCGCGTAGGGAACCGAGTATCGTGGTTCTGGGTGTTAGAAATAGTCCGATCCAAAGGAATCCCGTTACGGTTATCGCTTATCTGCATAGAATTTGCTTAATCAATTTAAGAGCGAATAAATTTTTGGAATGCTATCGAGTTTGAAGAGGAAGCTGCTTACCTCCTGCCTTTCCTTACATCCCCATTATTTCGTAACCAGCATCCACATATAAAACCTGACCTGTAATACCGCTTGCTAAATCACTACATAAAAATGCAGCTGCATTGCCGACTTCTATCTGGGTAACAGTACGCCGCAGTGGGGCAACTTCTTCTACATGATGAATCATATCCAGGATGCCGCCAACGGCTGAGGATGCCAAAGTCCGAATGGGCCCGGCTGAGATCGCATTTACTCGAATGTTATTGGGTCCCAATTCAGAAGCAAGGTAACGGACACTCATTTCTAGTCCTGCCTTGGCAATTCCCATCACGTTGTAATTAGGAATTACTTTTACACCCCCTAAATAAGTAAGGGTGACAATACTGCCGCCTTCAGTCATCAAGGGTTTAGCTGCACCAGCTAGTTGCGTCAGTGAGTAGGTGCTGATTTCCATAGCTTGGGTAAAGCCTGCCCTTGAGGTTTTGCTAAAATCTCCTGTTAAATCGTCTTTATTGGCGAAGGCAAGACAGTGAATTAGGATGTCTAGCTTGCCCCAGTCATTTGCGATCGCCTTGAACGTCTCTTCAATTTGGGCATCGTCTTGGACATTACAAGGTAAGAAAATACTAGGTTCGAGAGGTTCTACCAGTTCTTTGACTTTTTTCTCAAAGCGACCCTTGTCATCTGGTAAATAAGTAATACCAAGATTTGCTCCCGCCTTGTGTAGCTGCTGGGCAATTCCCCAAGCAATTGAGCGGTTATTTGCGATCCCGGTAACAAGTGCGTTTTTTCCAGTTAAATTAAGCATAATATTCTATCTTAAAGGCAGTTGGATGGTTACTTAAAGGGTAATTTTCAAGGGTGATAGTCGCATTTGCGCTTGCTCTACCTGGTATGATCGCCGTCTAGCTAGACAAAGGTCTAACGAACCGGGAAATCATGTAATACGCCCTGACCCTCAAAAGGTCGGCTTTTTACTTGCAGGGTTAAGTTTTTACTGACACCAAAACAAATTATGTATCAATTTGTACAAAAAACAATCAAGGAGTCAGATTAAGTATTCTTGGATACATTCAGGAGTTGTTGAGAGCCAGGTTATGAGTCTCAAGCTTTACCGGAATTGATTTAACACATTAAGTTGCCAGGGGGTTGGCAAGCGAGCAAAAGATATGGTCGTAATGCAGGATAGACCGCTAGCAAATGTGTTCCGTCAGATGGGTGGTGGAGCATTTCCACCAGTTGTCGAAACCTTTGAGCGGGGCAAGACAATTTTCTTCCCCGGAGACCCAGCGGAACGAGTTTACTTTTTAATGAAGGGGGCTGTAAAGCTCTCCAGAGTTTATGAGGCAGGGGAAGAAATAACCGTAGCCCTGTTACGAGAGAATAGTGTTTTTGGTGTCCTATCGCTGATTACAGGCCACCGTTCTGATCGGTTTTACCACGCCGTTGCCTTTACACCCGTAGAACTGCTTTCTGCTCCAATTGACCAGGTAGAGCAATCGCTCAAGGACAACTCAGAGCTGTCAATGTTGATGCTTCGAGGATTATCGTCTCGGATTTTACAAACCGAAATGATGATTGAGACGCTAGCCCACCGGGATATGGGTTCTCGATTAGTCAGCTTTTTGTTGATTCTGTGTCGTGACTTTGGGGTACCAACAGCTGAGGGGATCACAATTGATCTGAAGCTTTCCCATCAAGCGATCGCAGAAGCCATTGGCTCAACTCGTGTCACAGTTACTCGTTTACTGGGAGACCTTCGCTCAGAAAAAATGATTTCCATTCACAAGAAAAAAATTACGGTTCACAATCCAGTGGCTTTGAGTCAGCAGTTTACCTAAACAAAATCTTAAAGAGCAGGTTCACTGACACGCGCTAGGAATTAAGACCTAGGTTTTTATCTTGTGTTGTCCACAATACGAGACAAGTTAAGAGTTTGCTGTAAACGCTAATTGACAGACCACACGGCTTTTTTCCCAAAAGAAGACATAACGCCCCACAAGCATAAGATAGGCTGTATCTGGACAGATTAAGCGGAAGCGATGACCAGCGGCTACATCCTGATCGTGGCAATTTTAGTATTAGGGGGCGTGATCGCAACCTTAGGCGATCGCATTGGTACGCGAGTTGGTAAGGCGCGGCTCAGTTTATTCAATCTACGTCCTCGCAAAACGGCTACTGTTGTTACCATCATCACTGGCAGCCTGATTTCTGCCTCAACGCTGGGGATCTTATTTGCGACAAGCGACTCACTCCGCAAAGGGATTTTTGAACTTGACAATATTCAAAAAAGACTGAGAATCGCTAGGGGTGAAATTGACATAATTAATGCTCAGAAAAGCCAGGTAGAAAGCGAGTTAGCTAAAACTAGAACCCAGCAAGCTGAGGTTCAGCAGCGCCTGGATGTCACTAATCGAAATTTTCAGCAAGCCCGGACACAACTCAAGAATGTCTCTCAACAAGCTGCCACTCTGCGTTCAGAAATTAAATCTCTCCTTGCAGAACGCCAGCAACTGCTCCAGCAAAAGAATCAACTGACTCAGCAAATTACTCAACTAAATCAGCAAATTACTCAACTCAAGGAACAAACTACTCAACTACAGACCCAAGTTACTCAATTAAAAGCACAAGTAGCGCAACGTGACCAAGAACTAGTCAGGCGAGGCAGAACCATTGATGAACGCAATCAGGAACTTGCCAAACAAGACCAAGCCATTGCCGAACTAGATGAGCGAATTGCCCTGCGCGATCAGGTCATCGCTCAGCGTGAAGCTCGCTTTAAAGAACTAGAACAACAACTTAAAGAGGCAATTACTCAACGTGAAACTCGCCTTCAGGAATTGGCAGAACAAGTCACACAACGAGAAATTCAAATTGCCGAACGAGATAAACAACTTCAAGAAGGAGAAAAGCAACTCGCTTATTTAGAACGGGAAGTGCGAGTTCTAGAACAGTACTACCAAAACTATCGAGCCTTGCGTCAGGGCAATCTCGCGCTGGTTCGAGGTCAAGTGTTGGCATCTGGAGTTGTACGCATTCTCGAACCCTCAGCGGCTCATCAAGCGGTCGATCAACTTTTGCGAGAAGCAAATCGGACAGCGGTTGACACTACTCGCTCTGGTAACACTAATGCCAATCAACCATTAGTACAAATTACCCAAACACAAGTTGAGCAATTAATCAACCAAATTAAAGATGGTAAAGACTATGTGGTGCGAATTCTCTCTGCAGGTAACTACGTTGAAGGAGAAAAGCAGATACAAGTCTTTGCCGATGCAGCAGTCAATCAAACTGTCTTTAAATCTGGGGATGTCTTGGCGGCAGTCTCTGCCGATCCCTCAAAGATGACCAATGAAGAAATCCGACAGCGACTTGACCAGTTGCTGGCAGCCGCCGAGTTCCGTGCGCGGCGTGCTGGTGTTTTGGGTGATATCCAAGTCGGAGATGGTCGCCTCATCACGATTATTCGCTTCGTTGAGCAGCTAAATCAGTATGGGCAACCGCTAGATGTGAAAGCAGTTGCTCAAGAATCTACCTCCACCTCTGGACCCTTGAGAATGCAACTCGTAGCCACTCAAAATGGACAGGTTATTTTTAGAACGTAAATAGTTATTGGTTGTTGGTTGTTAGTTGTTGGTTGTTAGTTGTTAGACAAGAGCCAAAAGAACCAATTTAGTGGGTTCTGTTTTGGAGATGCGATCGCTTTATCCAACCCAAAATCAAAATTGTGTAACTTATCGACAACACTAACAACTAATAACAAACAACCAATAACCAATAACCAACAACCAATAACCAACAACCAATTACAACCAATTTCCTATCAAAACGTAAGGTGCCCAGTAAAAAGGATCTGGATAATCACCCTTTAGTAGCTCAACTTGAGCGCGGCGGAGGGCTTCGGCTTTGGTAATTGTGGTATCAGCTAACTGCTGATAGAATCGCACCATTAGTTCTGCGGTGCCAGCATCACTGACAGACCACAAGGTTGCTACTGTACTGCGTGCCCCAGCGCGTATGGCTATACCCGCTAGCCCCAAGGCGGCTCGTTTATCTCCAGTTGCTGTCTGGCAAGCACTGAGAACTAGGAGTTCAATAGCATTTCTACCACTGTCTTCTCTCGCTCGTAGGAGGCTGTTGATCTCATTGACGTTGAGGCGGTCATCCCAAGTGAGAATGAATGTATCTTCAGCGTTGGAACTAAATTGACCGTGGGTTGCCAAGTGAACGACGGGAAAAGGTACCGAGTCGATCGCGCTTTGGATGGCGCTGCTAGTAAAGTCCTGATTGAGTAGCAGTTCACCTGGGACTTCGGAGCGAATTTGTTCCAATTCCTGCCCAACATACGGCAGGGGAGGGAAATCGCCACGCGCTTCTGTGAGTCCAGCTTTGAGAGCAGTGAGTTTACCGCGTAGTAGGGGTTTTGGGTCTAGGAGTTGCAATCCTGGAGTAAGTGCGATCGCATATTTCTCAACTAAGAACTGCTCCCCATCATTCAAGACTGCCATTGGCAGATTTAGTAAAGGACCATCCAGCACAAAAACAAGCGTTTTCGCATCACTAGCGGCAATTTGTGAGGCAGCAGGTCGGATTAACCAATCGTACACCTGCTGAGCCAGTGGTAAGTATGGCTCCTGTTGTCCCGGAGGCGCACTGCACGCTCTTCCCTGAATATCTAGTGAGCGGCACTCTTCCCTGCCTGTGACTCCTATCCCTCTATCACCAATACCATCAGGAGAAACAGCAGCACGCAGTCTCGTAAAAACATCTTCTACAGCCGCTTGAGGTAGACGAGTTGCGTAATGGCTTAGAGATTTAGTGTTGGGTAACGATAAAACAACCTCTAAGCGGTCTTCAAGAACAATTGGATAGATAACAGCAGCTTTCTGGTCGATCTGGTCAATTTGAATTGCGCTTGCATTCAGGCAATCTTCTCGGAAGAAGTTCACCAGTTCCGCTTGCTGGAGAGATTCAATTTCAACACGGGCTTGTGCAAGGTTGTTTTGATTGGGTTCACTGCCATCAGATTCCAGCAACAAGCTAACGAGTTCTCGATATACAGGTTCGACGCTTTCTCGAAATGAGAATTGAACATCCGGGTTGATACTCACCAAGTCACTGCGTAGAGCTTTGAGAGTATCGACAGCCGCTGTGTAAGCTGCGATCGCACCTTCGCGATCGCCCTGTGCTTTTAGCAATCGTCCTAACTGCCACTGCCAACGGTAGGAAATATCCGAGGCATTAATCGTTTGAGCGAGAAGTAGTGATTCCTCTGTTAAGTCCTTCGCATTACTCAATTGCCCAGTTTTTTCATACAATCCACCAAGATTTCCCAGAGCATAAGCTAAAGCCCTTTGGTCACCTAAGTTTCTCGCTTGTTGGATTGCAACAGCTAATTGTTCGGCTGCTTGCTTACTTTCAGCACCTGATAGCTTGAGCAAACTCTGAGCTAAGTTAATCCGGGCATAGACGGCTGTTCGATTGGGAGGCAAATCCGCTAATAGGGACTGAATCTCGGACACTAGCGCCTCTGCTTCTGAAAATCGCTCTGTTTCTACTAATAGGCTCAGTTGATTTAATTGCGCCTGTACCTTGATTGTCGGTGAGGTGGAGAATTCAGCGGCTTGTTGATAGAAGGATATAGCTGTGTCGGAACCACGCTGTTGCTGACTAGTGTTGCTACTATGTTGAGCGCGAATCGTATTACCCAAGCTGAACAAAGCCGCGCTGATATCGGCAGGTGATTGCAAGCGTTGAGCAATTTCCAAGCTTTGTTTTAAAACCTCTTCCGACTTATCAAGGTTGCCTACTAACTGCAAGGCATCACCCAAGCTACGCAAGCCAATCGCTAAGTTGATTGAGTCGGGTTGATTTTGAAGCGTTTTGTTGAGTTCCTCTAATGTTGATAAGGCGCGACGGTATAAGCCTAGAGCTTGTAGCGCTTGAGTTTGATTAATACGGCTACCAATCACTCCCGTCTGATTGCCGAGTTGAGTATGGGTAGCGGCAGCTTGTTGCCAAGTTGTCAGTGCTTGTTCGGGCTGTCCGATCGCAAGTTGTAGACTACCTTGAATATCCAAGGTTTGGGCGAGAATTTGCAATCGTTGGGTTGTCTTCTGTGAGTCGGCAGCTTCTTCTGCTTGCAGGAGTTTTAAGCTATTTGCGATCGCTTGTTCTGCCTCAGTCCAGGAACCGAGTTTCTGATACGCCAACGAAAGATTGCTCAACGTCATCGCTTGCCGGAGGACATTACCCTCACTCTGGAAAACAGCTAAGGCTTGTTGCAAAACCGAGATTGCCTCAGTGTATCGTCCCGCTTCATAGAGTTCTCTACCCTGTTGCAGCAACTGGGAGGTATTGGGTAATCCCTGAACAACTGGAACATCAGGAGAATTTTTGGCAAAAACAGGCGATCGCTCCATGTCCCAGAACCAGGCAAACCCTTGAACCAGTAAAAAGGAAACGAGAAAAAGCCCAACAAAAAGAGTTTTTCGCTTTAGAAAGGAGACGCAATGATGGAAAAATAAAAGCCGCTTTCTTGCCATGTTCGGTCACTTGAAGAAATAGACACAAGGGGAATGCCGTAATCTAGGCGAAGCGTAAGAATATCGCCCAACTGCCACTGTAAGCCGAGACCAATGGATGCCAAGACATTTGGGTCAGGGTCAGGTCTACCTGAATTATTCCAAGCTGCGCCAATATCAACAAATGGAGCTAGCTGTACAACACTGTCCTCTAGCTGCGGTAAACGGAGAACAGGTATCCGTACCTCCGCTGAGGCTAATACACCATTATCGGTTAGGAGAATATCCTGACGATAACCTCGAACACTTTCTTGACCCCCCAAGCCAAACTGCTCTAAAGGTACAAGCGCCCGATCTGCCAGTTGGGCATCAGCACGAACCAGTAACAGAGTGTCGGGAGCCAAAAGCCGTACCCACTGCGCTTGTCCTCGCCAGCTAAAAAAGCGGCTATCGGGAGCCTCTTCGTTAATCGTGGCATCGAATGCGCCAGTTCCGAAGCTGAATTGGGAACGAGCAGCGATGACTTCATTACTATTACGCTTTGTCCATTCCTGGAAAAAGCGCACAGCGGAAATGCGAGTCCGTCCCTGGTTATCTGCTCCCAAGGAAAGGGCAAAGGGAATCTCCAATAGTGAGGTTTCACTTTCTTGGCGGGTTGCTGTCAAACCAAAGGCAAATTCTTCTGTGGGGGTTCGGTAGATGGGCTGACGGAATGTGAGTTCGTAGTAGCGTGAGTTTGCCTCAATGTCAAGTCGTTCAAAGGGAGGCTCAATTACCTCACTATTTGTGGTACCGAAGCTAAAGGTAAGGGTGCCATTCTGGGGGTTGACGGGTCGGGTATAGCTAATATTTAGCCCATTACTACCACTGGTATTGTTGTAGCCCAATCTCAAACCATCACCATCTCCCAGTAAGTTAGCTTGGGTAAGCTGTACTCCCCTGTCAAAGGTACCAACGCTGGGGGCGCGATTGTTGTTAGCGCTGAATTGCACACTAAACGTTTCAGCTTCTGTCACCACCACGTCTAGTACACTTAAACCCGGTTCGGTTCCGGCTGCCAATTCCGCTGAGAGGTTTTGAATCAGAGGATCGAGTTGCAACAGTTGCAACGCTTCTAGGAGGCGATCGCGATTTAAGGGCTTTTTTGTTGCAATTTCCAGACGCGATCGCACATAGCTCTGATTCAGCCGTTCGGTTCCCCTAACATTAATGGATTCCAATCCCCCTTCAACCACCTGAATTCTGACTACACCGCCTTCAATCGTTTGCAGTGGAATGAGCGCACCAGAGGTGATATACCCTCGATCAAGGTACAACTGGGTAACAGCGGAACGAGCCTGGAAGAGTTCGGCAAATGAAATGGATTTATTCGTAAATTGAGCCGTCGCTTCTGCTAAGTCTTCATCACTAATTGCGGTATTGCCCTCAAACTCAAATCGTTCAACCGTAATCGTTTCTGGAACTCTACCAGGTATAGGATCAGGTGTTGGGGGAATCCCCTGTGGTGAGTTCAGTAACTCCTCTGGTGGTGGCAGGATTGTTGGAGGTTGCGGTTCTAGCGGCGCTTCGGACGGCGGCTCTTGTTCTTGTACATCTGTTGGTAGCTCGATATCTGAAGGCAGTTGCGGGACTTGGGGAATTTGCGCGAGTGAGTCTGTCGCTTGAACGATATCAACTCCAGACGGTGTAGATAAAGCTAACCGCTCTCCTCCGGTTTCCCCTTTGTGTGAGGGAATGGGGGAAACTAAATCCCCCTTCTGTGTAGGAGCATTGCATGATGGGACGACATTTGTCGCTTCTGTTGGACGACAAAGTTCTTGTAGGGATGCAAGGCTTGCGTCCCCTAAGGTTCCGGTTCCACCTGATAGATTTGCTGAGTGTAAGGCATACACACCTATATCCAAATCATCCTGTGATTGTGCAATGTCCCTTGCCGGAGAATCGCACGGGGAGACGTTAATCCTACAGTATTCAGTTTCTTCAACTGTTTCTGCCTTCACCGTTTCAACACATAAGCTGGTAGTCAGCACTAACAAACTTAGCGGCAAGTAGGGCAAATATTGACGCGAGTAGACTTTACGAACCATTACAGATAGCTGCTGATGTCAGCGAGGAGTTATGAGGTGTAACAGTGGGTGTTTGTGCGGTAAGGACTACTTCGCCCTTTTCACCAATCACCCATCCTTGGGCTTCAGTATAGGTAGGAGTTTTTGGCACATTAGCCGTAGTCGGAATCGCACTTTCAGGCGTTGCTGAAGTTGGCTCTTCCGTAGGATTCTCCACGGGTTGGTCACCCTCTACCCAGTTGATTACTACCGATTCACTCTGAAGAGTGCTATTTGGGTTAGGCGGCAAGCCCCCGCGTCCGGTGATCGTAAACTTGTTTTCTTCTCTTGCTGAGTCTCTGCTACGAGGAGTACAGTTTTGAGCAATTAGGCTGGATGGATCAACAGGATTGGCAGGTAAGTTCGTCAATCCTTGAGTTGGGTCAATATCTACACTGTTGATTTCCTCTATCCCATTGATTCCAAACCTTGAACTTGCCGTGATGTCATTCGAGTCTAGGAAATCGAGGTCACGACGTGCGATCGCATACAGGCGATTGGTGTTAATTTCAATCCTACCCCCATCTCCCGTATAAGCCTGAGCTGTAATATTGTTGTCGTCTAAAGGCGCACTGATGACATAGGGGCTGCTGATATTTATATTGCCGCCATTGCCACCTCCTGGTGCTAAACCTGCGGTCGTAGAAATATTGCCATTATCACCTAACACTAAAAAGTCCCCTGTAATCAAATCAATATCACCACCCTCACCGGATAATGTCGTTGCGGAAAGGGTGCCGCCGTTGAGTATGAAGATATCACGGTAAACTTCGACAAAGATGCCCCCAGCCTCTCCTGCCGCTTGATTATTTACAGTGACTGTCCCACCATCTGTGATATAAAGCGACCTACCCTCGATCGCAATTCCCCCAGCCGCGGCGTTTGGGCTGTCTGAGTCCGCAATACTAAAGATGCCACTATCAGCACCTGCCACTACAACATCTTTGTTGGTTGCCGCAACGATAAGTCCAGCAAACCCATCTCCAAACGTTGAGGTCGTCACGCCAGAATTCTCAACCTCAAGCGACTCTGCACCAATCAAAATTGCACCACCATTGCCTACACCTGTTTCTGCCACACCACTAGCAATTTTGCTGTTGTTTGAGACAGAGACATCACCGCTCGCCAGTACCAGTACACCTCCTGCATTTCCAGTTCCAAATGTACTGGAATTGAGTTCAGCACCATCTGTTAAGGAGAGTGAGTCAGTGTAGATCAAAATAGAACCAATGACCGGGTCACCACCGCCAAAAAGAGCACTGAAGATATTACCTGCAAAGTCATTGTTACTAGCGTTAGGACTAGAGCCTCCCTCTTCTATGGTGCTAAAGATGGCACTACCCAAACCGGAGAGAGATACATCTGTTGCCTGCACGAATACAACACCAGCATCTCCTACCCCACCCGGAATTACTGTGCCGTCATCCAATGTTGTCGGGCCACGCACTAGGGTTTGTAGTTGCGCGCCATCACTTAGAGACAGTGAGTCTGTACTGATTTGGATATTGCCACCAGTACCGATTCCTCCTGATTCCACCGTGGTGAAGATGGTTGTATTACTACCACTGAGAGAGACATCGCCGCCGTTGGTTTGCACAAATATTGCTCCAGCACCTCCTTCTCTCAGCGTGCTACTAGATAGCTGAGTGCCGTTAGTGATGGAAACCAGGTCGTTCGCTGTTACCGATATACCTCCTGCATCGATACTTCCTGGTCCTTCATAACTGGAGTTGTCGCTGTTCAACGTTGAATTGTCGATCGCAACTAAGTTGGGCGAGATAGCGGAATACTCCTCAGATTCACCAATATAGATACGTCCAAAATTTCCTCGACTGAAGACGCCGCTTTGGTTGAGAATCGAAACTTCATCAGATGCCGCAATACTAATGTCCCCAGCAAATCCCGAACCAAAGTTAGTAGTACTTATAGTGGACTGATCGAGAAGAACTGACCCTTCTGTAGATGAGATTGCAATAAAACCAAAGTCATCTGTTATCTCGTTTCCACTTTGGCTAGTGATCTCGCTATTGATAAGAGAAACTTGGTTACGGGCATTGATTACCATATCTCCCGCAATTCCAGAGCCAGAATTAGTTGTGTCTAGTATCGCTCCACTGAGTAAGACTGACTCTGCCTCGATCAAGATACCACCAGCATCACCGCTTGCTCCAACTTCGGCTGTGCTAAAGAGGCTGCTGTTGTCGATAAAAACATTATCTGCTTGCAAATAGATGAGTCCGGCGTCTCCCTCGCCAAATGCGCTGCTACTCAGTTGACTGCCATTTGTAAGAGAAACTGTTCCACCGACAAGCAGGATACCATCGGCATCATTGGCGATAGTGCCTACATTGATTAAAGCTTGGTTGAGCGTTACATCAGCTCCTACTACACCATTGAAAGGAAAAATCAAGTCTAAAGCACTGCCTTCAATCGTTAACCCGACACTTCCCTCTCCTGTAAATCCTGCTACTTCAACTCGACTACCATCTACACCCTCTAGAGTGCTGCCATTAATAAAGACATTACCTCCCACTAGTAAGAGACTTCTCGGATTTCCTTCCGCCCCAACTGATAAAACGGTACCGGGTGTAACTTCAATAGAACTCGTTGACTGATTTGCAATTTGATTGAAGAGAAATGCTGATGGATTTACTGTCAATGTTGGCGAGGGAAAATTGGGTTCAGAAGCACTGAACGTATTTCCATCGGGGAACTGAATCGCATTAGCTGTTGTCCCGACAAACGAACCACCAAGATCTAGAGTTGTGCCTGCTCCAAAAATAATGCCGTTGGGATTAATCAAAAACAGGTTAGCTGTTCCTCCCGTTACACCAAGCGTTCCGAAGATGCTAGAGAGGTTATTGCCTGTTACCCGACTGAGGATATTTTCAATCCCTACTGGATTGTTAAAGTAAACCCGTTGTCCATTCCCAACATTGAATTCTAGAAAACTGTGGAATAGGTTTATGCCTTGTTCTGCCCCTCCGTCAATTAAGACAGCCGGAAGATCGTTAACAATACCGTTTTGTTGTAGGAAGGAACTTTCAGCTCCTAACGTGGTATCGGGGATAATCTGAGCAGAAGCGAAGTGGCTAGGCAATGCGATCGCAACACTTATTCCCAGTACACTCAACTTGGCAACACTCTGTACTATTCTTAATCGTTCACATGGCTGCTGGCTCTTTGAGTTGATTATCGAGACTTCATCTCCCAGTCCGTAAAGTGTTTTACGACTGCTATGGGAAGTTGCTTGACCAGTCTTCAATTGATGACGCAGTTCCTGTAACACCCAGTTAATCATCACTGCCTTAGCTTAATTAAGTCCTAGAAGTTCGTAGCCAGCATTGGGCAACACGATACCACAACCTACTTCCTGAAACACAGAAATTGATAAATTTCCTTCACAAATTCAATTAAATTACCTATAAAGATAGATGTTTTATAAAAGAAGTTATGAATGAAGCAGCAAGTGGCTAGCATTATCAGATCCAATGCCTGCATAAGTCAACTACGATGACGTAGCACTAATACTTATCTCCAGGGTTTTGGCACTTATGCAAAAAGTCTAGTCTGTTAGCAGGATATAAACTCTGGAGATATCTAACGATGCAAGACAGCGGCTTTGCGCCACAGTTAACGGCTGACGGCTCATTTACCTTCTTCTCGAACGAGTTTGGTGAATCGTTTCACAGTACTCAGGGCGCAAAAGAAGAAGCCCTCCTGAAGTTTGTTGAGCCATGTCAACTCGCTCAGAAAGCCCAAAAACCAGTACTGCGACTGCTTGATGTCTGTTATGGTCTGGGTTACAACACGGCTGCTGCTCTTGAAGTGATTTGGGCGAATAATCCTAACTGTCGTGTCGAACTGATTGCCCTAGAATTAGACCCAACGGTGCCAAGAACTGCGATCGCACAGAGTTTGCTCAGTACTTGGAGTTCACCTATCCCGCAATGGCTGGAGATTATGGCAACTTCTCTTTGCCTTCAAACCAATCAGTTGTCCGCCGAACTGCGTCTCGGTGATGCTAGAGAGACAATTCAGCAGTTGCGTCAATCCAACTTTCAGGCTGATGCAATTTTTCTCGACCCCTTTTCGCCACCTCGTTGTCCTCAGTTATGGACAGTAGAGTTTTTCCAGCAATTAGCTGGCTGCTGTGCAACCGATGGAAAACTTGCCACATACTCTTGTGCTGCCTCTGTACGTCATGCCTTGCTTGCTGCTGGGTTTAAGATTGGCTCGACTTCACAAGTGGGAGCAAGGCAACCAGGAACCGTGGCGAGTTTCACGGCTACTGATTTACCGACTCTTTCTGTGCGGTCAGAGGAGCATTTGCAGACTCGTGCAGCTATTCCCCATCGCGATCCTCATTTATGTGACCCAGCAGCCGTTATTTTGGAGCGGCGTCGCTTGGAACAGCAGGAGTCATCTTTAGAGCCGACATCCCGCTGGCAAAAGCGCTGGTCAAATTTTAAGAGTTGTTAAGATTATCAAGCTTTTACGAGTTGACACTTTAGTGCCTGGTCGCGTTTTTCAAGCTCATTATCTACTTAACTTTTGTACACATTTAAATTTTAGCTAAGTTGCAATTTATCCTTGGATTTCTTCTCTCACAATGCCAATTTTTGGGAAATTTTTGAGGAGAAATGTTCCTGTAACGCTGATGTACTCTACTCTGCTTTGTGAAGAACCGATGAAGCCTGACTTTTAAATTAAATAATGAAGTAGGAATAGCTTTGATGGGTTTAGCTAGAGTCTACCTTTGTAGACAATCAATGTCTAAACCTGCTTTCCGAGTGCCTCTTGCCAGCCTCTCGACAGTTGAATTGTGGGAAATATCCAATGACTCAGCCGACCAGAAGCTGGAAGCGAACTAATAGAAAGACCGGAGTTGCGATCGCGAGTACATTTACCTAAATCCACGACTAAGCGATGGCTATTATCAAAAATATGACTGTTTAATCCCTTTACTTTGTAAGCGGCATTAAATTCCTCTAAAAAAATCGTATTTAAAATATCTAAATTAAGTTTCTAAAATTGATGTATTACAGATTAAAATACAAAAACTATTAGATGTCTCTCCCAACCAAAAGATGGGGGATTCAGTTAGCTGCTGGCTGTTGCTCGTTGACTGTTTTTCTGTCAGCCGTCAACGGACAACAGTTAACGGAAGGTGTCACGACCTCCCACACCTGAGAAGGAGTGAACGGGTCAACCGTTGTAGTAAATGGTTATAAGAAACCCGTTTGCAGAACCAAGCTCTCCAGTGAGCCGAGTAAAAGCCTAGATTTGCCCTAAATCATGTTTAATTCATTAGGTGCTTCAACACTATCCAGATCTGGAACAATCGCTTCCGAGCTAATTCCTGTGGATTCTTTTCAAGCTAAAGTCCTTGTGGTTGATGACCATCCCTCCAGCCGAATGACGGCAGTGGCTCTTTTGTCAGTGGAGGGCTATGAGGTACTAGAGGCAGACAGTGGCACAGCAGGACTAAAGCGAGTTATTGAAGGAAATCCAGATTTGATTCTTCTGGATGTCATGATGCCAGGAATGGATGGCTTTGAGGTTTGTCGCCGTCTCAAAGAAGATGAACAAACTCGCTTGATTCCGGTGGTGTTCATAACAGCGCTTAACGATAAGCGATCGCGTATTATGGGCATCGAAGCTGGGGGAGATGATTTTCTGACCAAGCCCTTCGACCGCCTAGAACTCTCAGCACGAGTCAAGTCCCTCGTTCGTCAGAAGCGTCTGAATGAAGATTTAGACCACGCCGAACAGGTTCTCTTCTCAATGGCAAGAGCGGTTGAAAGCCGTGACCCAAATACAGGTGATCATTGTGAGCGTCTTGTTGCGATGGGTAAAGCTTTTGGAGAATACATCCAGCTTCCGAGAGAAGATATTCGGAATTTGATGTGGGGGGGTTATCTCCACGATATCGGCAAAGTTGGGATTCCTGATGCCGTACTGTTGAAAAAAGGGACATTCACTCCTGAAGAGCGGGAGATTATGAACGGTCATGTCCTGATTGGCGAGAAAATTTGCAAACCGCTACGAACGATGCGGGGTGTTATCCCGATTATTCGTTATCACCATGAGCGATGGGATGGTAGTGGTTATCCGGATGGTTTAGTTGGAGATGCCATTCCTTATCTTGCTCAAATCTTCCAAATCCTCGACATTTACGATGCCTTGACTAGTGAGCGCCCTTACAAACGTGCCTTTACACCAGATGAAGCTTTAGAACTAATTTCTCAGGAAACTGAAAAAGGTTGGCGCAATCCTCAACTCATTGAGCAATTTATGGCGTTTATTAAACAGTCTGTATTACCTAACCAGTAAGCTGTTCAGCATTTAGATACCTCTAGGGCGCAACAATGACACAAGCCAAATCATCGCAGCCCATTCCAGTCAATATTCCACCAACACTCAAACTTACTGTTACTCACGAGCAGTTGGTTGAGCTAGCGATCACGAATCGAGATTTACAACTGGAACGAACGGCGACAGGAGAGTTAATTGTTATGGCTCCAACTGGAGGCACTACAGGAAATAGAAATTTGGATATAGAAGGGCAACTGTGGTTGTGGAACCGTCAGACTAAACTGGGTAAGACGTTTAACTCTTCTACTGGCTTTCACCTCCCTAACGGAGCAGATCGCTCTCCTGATGCGGTTTGGGTATCTCAAGAACGGTGGGACGCACTCACTCCCCAAGAGCAAGAGGGATTTGTACCCTTATGTCCTGATTTTGTTCTGGAACTTCGATCTAAGAGTGACAGCATAGAGCAACTGCGAACCAAGGAGTTAACGCAGGTAGTGTTATTTGCAAGGCGAAGTTGTAGCGATCGCTCTTGTCTATCAAGAACGTTTAGTGGATAAGGGCGATCGCATATTCTGTGTGTAGCGCCGCTCTTTTCTAGCATTTGCTTAGAAAGGTTCGTGAAGCGGCTTTATCTTTAGGCAACTATGAGTTCATAATGCAAAACTAAAAGTTCATCTTCTTTTAAAGTAGCCATTGCATATTCACGCCCTTGGGTGTCAGCAAATTCTACTAAATACTGACAGTGTTCTGTTTCTTCGTATACTTCAACAATGGTTCCAACTTGTCCGGCAGGCAAGTTTCGGATAGATGTGTAATCGGATTCTACTAAGGTCAATCGCTCAATTGGAACTGGATTGATAATGGCTACGGTATCAAACAGTTTAATTTTTTCCATATCACTTAATAAAGGCAGAAACTAAGCGAGGGTTGGGATTTGTTGGTGTAATTTCCCAAATTGTTCGGAGTTGAACATCTTGGGTGCTTAATACAGTCCAATCTACTTTAAACACTTGACCAAATGGGGTTGTATCTTGTTGGACAACTTCACCTTCAACTGCTGCTGTTTGAATAAGCTCTTGCAAGGTATCGGCATTTTCTCGTGTGATGCCTACATGACTTCGTGATGTTCGCACTCATCATCTAAAACGAGATACAGTTCTGGCAAATATTCATTTTTTGGATTCTTTGCAAGTATTAAACTCAGCGAGTCCCTCACAAGACCCGCTGGTCTTCAAAACCGTGCATGAGACTTTCACCTCACACGGCTCCTCAATGACTTGGTGCTTGTCAGGCATACCTCATTAC